>CAUUQE010000059.1:0-13488 GCA_963547065.1 uncultured Prevotella sp.
ATTATCAATCAGTTTACACCAACTTCGATATTTCTTCATTTTCGTTGATTAGTTGGTTTTGTAAATACGCAGAATAGCAGTGTAAGACTGCAGATATCGCGTTGCAAGTTCGGTAGAACTATGGTTCTTGGAATACTCTATAAGACGGATACACCCACGGTCTATAGCCGATGAACAGTAGATGTAAGTGTCTTAGTCAGTATGCTTGAGGATAATGGTACTGCCGAATATTTATTATAGGCGAAATAAATGTATAAAGAAAGCGCGGTCTTCATGCATGAAGATCGCGCTTTCTTTATCTCTCAACCCTTGATGCGTTCGATAAATTCTTTAGGCAAAACAGGCATAGCTCCGTTCTGTGTGCATACAAAAGCACTCACATCTACCGCCAATCTATGGGCTTCGGCTATGGGAAGCCCGGCAAGTATGGCTGCTGTAAAGGCGCCCGTGAACGAGTCGCCTGCTCCTACGGTGTCGGCAACCTCTATTTTTGGCGTTTCTCTAAATGACATGCTACCGGGTGCAAACACATAACTGCCGTTCACGCCACATGTAAGTACGAGCATATCCAGATCGTATTTGCCAAGGATGAGCCAGCATTTATTTTCGATATCCAGTCCGGGGTAGCCGAACATTCGGCCGAGAGTAACCAATTCTTCATCATTGATTTTAAGGATATCGCAACGATGAAGTGAGTTCTGAATGACTTCTTTGGTATAGAAATTCTGCCGAAGATTGATATCGAATATTTTCAGGCAGTCTTTTGGAGTGTGTTCCAAAAATTGGTTGATGGTATTCCGAGAGACTTCATTGCGCTGTGCCAGTGATCCCCAGCATACGGCCCTGCAATTCTCGGCGACTTCTTTAACATCGTCAGAAAAGGGTATGTTATCCCATGCTACATTTTCTTTAATGTCGTAAGTAGGCACCCCTTCTACATCGAGTATAACCTGTACCGTTCCCGTAGGGAAAGGTACGCGCGGCATCAGGTATTTCAAGTTTTTTTTATCGAAAGCTTTAAGCGTTTCGTTTCCCAATTCGTCATCGCCTACAGCACTGATAGCGAGCGATGAAAAGCCGAATTGTCCAATGTGGTAGGCAAAGTTTGCCGGTGCACCGCCTAACTTTTTTCCTTCGGGAAGACAGTCCCAAAGGGCTTCTCCCAATCCGATAATCAATTGGTTCATATCATTTGGTTTTAATAGATATTATTGTTGTAAAAGTCGTCTGTATGCTGTTACAGTAACAGGTCGACCAGAGTTGTTTATCGCGTTACGTGTCTGATATAAGTAAAAAGGTAAGCCACGCCTACTGCCATTATCGCCACCGCTCCCGCCTGATTGGTTATGTCACTGGCAAAGCCCATGAGTAGCGGGAATACGGTGCCTCCGAAAAGTCCCATGATCATGAGTCCGGACACTTCGTTTTGCTTATCAGGTACCGATAGCAGTGCCTGCGAGTAGATGATGGAGAACACGTTGGAATTTCCATAGCCTACGAGTGCAATTGATGCATAGAGTATAAATTTCGATGAATCCAAAAACATGCCAATCATGCTTAGTGCCATCATTGCTACGCTGATGATGAAAAAAGTACGGTATTTCATAATCCGTAGGAAGAAGGAGCCAGTAAGGCAGCCGATAGTTCTGAATATAAAGTAGAGACTCGTGGCGAATGCCGCATTGTTGAGTGGCATGTGAAGCCGTTCGATGAGTAGTTTAGGCGCTGTAGTATTCGTCCCGACATCAATACCCACATGGCACATAATACCTATGAACGAAAGCAGCACGATTGGCTTGCCCAAAAGTTTGAAACATTCGGCGAATGTAGATGGTTTGCCTGTAATCGGTTCGCCTTCGATAGGTGTTCCCAACAGCAGGAGAGAGGCGATGATACCGATAATCATATATATTGGAAAGAGCACACGCCAGCCAAGTCCGAACGACGGAATAGATGAAATGGCACCCCACGTGGCAATATATGGCGCCATGAACGAGGCTATGGCTTTGACAAACTGTCCAAATGTGAGCGTGGAGGCTAAGTTGTTGCCCTTGACGACTGATGAAACGAGTGGATTGAGCGATGTCTGCATGAGAGCATTGCCAATGCCAAGTAGCGAGAAAGAAATCAGCATAATGCCGAAATTCTCGGCGAATATGGGTAATAGCAGTGACACCACAGTGACAGCAAGCGACAGTAGAACGGTGTTCTTACGGCCTATCTTATTCATCAACATGCCTGTGGGCACAGAAAAAATGAGAAACCAAAAGAATACGAGCGATGGGAATATGTTTGCCGTAGCATCGTTGAGCGAAAGATCTTTCTTGACATAATTCGATGCAATGCCCACAAGATCTACGAAGCCCATGGCGAAGAAACACAACATCACGGGGATGAGTGTCAGTTTTACAGATTTACTCATAGTTGAATGTTATTATTTTATCTTATATACTGTTGCCGAAATTTTGCAGCCTTTCGTGTTGTTTATATTTAACAGACTGTAGGGATCGGATGGAAATATTGTGTTGGTGATAGATACACGCCCTTCGTTATCAAGTACTTCAATGCTGCTTTTATCCACGAAAATATGCAGAGTAGTGAGCTTACCATGAATGGGGGCGGTGGTTACAGCGCTGAAAGCATTGTTGAAAGTGCTATCTCCGCTCTTGGTGCGGTCCACGCAGAGAGTAGCTAACTGAACGTCATAGATGATGGAAACAGCCTCATCTTTACTGTTCTGTAAGGTTATTGTACACTTTCCGGCTGTAGCCTGCCTTACATTGACCACCATTTCGTAAGAGCCGTTATTTGCATCAAATGCTTTTTTACCATTGCAAAAATTGCTCAAAACGGCTTTGCCACGTAAGGCGATCAGCTCTCGCGAAGGTATTGTTCCGATGTAAGTTTCGCCTTGAAACTCGTAAAGGTCGAGGTCGCGAGGCAACGTGTTAGCATTACGAAACTGTTTTGTCGGCACTTGATTGGCGTATTGCCAGTTACTCATCCATGCCATAAGGATATGGCGTCCATCGGGTGTATTGTCAAAAGTTACGGCGGCGTAATGATCTTTGCCGTAATCCATCCATTTAGTTACTTCGGGTTTTGATTCACAAGTGAAACTGTGCCCGTCAAAGTCGCCTACAAAATATTGCGTGGCATTGCCTCCGAATGGTCCTCCCGGATTGATATTGCAGATCAGCACCCACTTCTTTTTGCCTGTATCACGTACGGGCAACTGTATTAGGTCGGGACATTCCCACACGCCTCCATGGCTTCCGTAACCTTGACCGAAACTGCTTTCGTATGTCCAGTCCTTCAGATTGACAGATGAAAATAGGCGCATTTCCTGCCCGGCTGCAAGGATAACAATCCATCGTCTGGTAGGTTCGTGCCAAAACATATGCGGATCACGAAAATCGGGTACCTCGGCTGTGATGAGCGGATTACAGTTGTATTTAGTAAACGTCTTTCCATCGTCGGTGCTATAAGCAAGGCTCTGTGTCTGATTTTCACCTGCAGAAGTGTACATGGCTACGATGGCATTTGTACCAAATCCTGCTGTGTTGTTCTTGTCGACCACAGCACTACCGCTGAATACAGTGCCTAATGCATCGGGTACAATGGGTACATTCACGTTTTCCCAGTGTACAAGATCACGACTGACTGAGTGTCCCCAGTGCATATTTTCCCACTGAGAACCATAAGGATTGTACTGAAAATACAGATGATATACTCCATCCTTGTAGAACATACCGTTAGGGTCGTTCATCCATCCATAGGAAGGAGTGTGGTGATATATAGGACGCAAGCGCTCTCGGTTGGTAGTATCAAAAGTATCGGTCACTATCATTTCCTTCCAACAAGCAAAGCCTTTCATCATTCCCTCGTTGCGTATATTGCCGTTGGTATGGATATCTAATAGTACACTTTTATTTTTATAAGCTGACAAATCAAGAGGCACATAATAGTCTACATAGTCGGTTGCTAAACGTGCATTGAGCGTCTGGACCACATGACTGTCGGTCAAAACCTTGATATTGCTGATCTCTGCACGCTCTTCAATGGGCAGGAGCAGGAATTTGCCGTTCTGTGTAATGCGTACCATGCTATGGTTATTGCTGAGAAACATTACATTTCCATACGTTTGGGCATATCCCGAAACTCGTAAAGTGGCCAATATAACGACCATAACCAAGCGATACAGAAGACTTGTTTGGCCGTTTGTATTCTTTATTCTTTCGTTCATATTTTCGAGTTTTATATTTTTTTTCGGTTATGACTATTGGTAGCAAGTTGTAACCTACGGACAAATATAATTCATTTTTTTCATTCAACGACAATTTTCTTTCCATTTCGTTCTTACGGGTAGTCTTTTCGTTGCGGATAAATCAATACTCACTTACTTTTATATCGCTTACAGAAATAGTTCCACCGTAGCAGTTGATGCTCCAGCAATTCTTTTGTATACCGTATATGCGGTTGGTGTAATTACAGTTGTCATTGATGTACATCACACATATGCTGTTATCCGTATAAATCGTTACATGATAAGTGTTATCAGTAGGATGAGAAAATATGTAGCCGTCTATACCTTCAATAAATCCTTTGCCGGCAGTTCCTTCCTGTTCGAAGTTTACCTTTCGGTTACTTGCCCCTTCGGGATTAACAATCATGGAGTAATATCTGTCCGAGTCAGAACCACGGACTAACGATACTCCGAATTTATCCTCGTTGCCATTAGTCTTTACGGTAAATGCGATTTTGTTATGTTTTCCCAAACGATTGAACAGCAGGTAACTATTGCCGGTCAGCGTGTAAGAGGTGTTGTTCTCGTTTACACCGCTGTCACTCTTAGCCATTACTTTTACTTCCCGTACCGATTTGTACTTATCGGCGATACCTTTCACTTCGCCTAAAGTCAATGTTCCGTCGTTATGCTGCACGATCTGTTGCATAACCATATTGCCTGCCCACTCGGGCTCATTAGGATAAGCACCCACAGCCGTATTATCTTCACCAGGTCGAGTAGGGCACCAACCCCAAATGTAGTGTTGTGTACCGTCGGTAGCGGTCTTTCCGGCATAGAAACCGCGGCTGTCAAGGAAACCTTCATGGCTGTCAGGCCATTTTCCTGCATCGTTTGCAGTACAGGCTTTCAGTTCGTTGAGTGTTTTCCCTTTGAAATATTGAACCTTTCGAACGGCTGCATGTTTCTCGCTATATACTAAGTACCACCAGTCTCCCATCTTGAAGATATCGGGACATTCATAAAATCTATCCCACATCATGGTCATGAATGTTCCGGCACTCTTCCACGTCTTTAGGTCGGAAGAGGTAAACTCAGCCAGTGTGCCTTTATTGTTTTTCGTAGTGGAAACAATCATGTGATATACACCGTCATCCCCTTTAAACACGAAAGGATCGCGAAAATCATTCTTGCTATAACCGTAATCGCTGCCACGCAGAAAGAAAGTACGGTTTTTATTCCATGTTTTGAAGTCAGATGATGTTGCCATCATCACGACTTCTCCACTCTCTTCAGCTGTGGGCTGATACTTGTGTCCTGTGTAAAAAGTGTAGTAAAGTTTGTCGCTTTCAGAGTATATGGTGGAGCCAGTACCGATGGCTGCGTCTTGTTCTGCCAACGAACCACAAGGAATGAGCTCGCCTAAAGGGGCGTAGGTCCCGCCGTCTGTCGTGCTTACGCCCCATATCGGGTGATACGTACCCGACGGATTGGGGCGATAGTCTTGCAGATAGAGTATCTTAAAGTCCTTTGCTATGGGATCATAAAACGGCATAGGATCGCCTACGTATCCGCTATAAGGTTTATAATAAGTTGTCTGCTGTTGTTCGTCGGCCGAGTGGAAATAGGTCGTGGTATTCCAGTCTTTTTGCTCTGTAACCTCGTTCTCGCTGCTGCAACCGGTGAATGCAATTATCATGCATGCAGCTAATGCTATTGTATTGATCATCTGTTTCATGATGTTTATCTTTCTTTTTATTTATTTTTTAGATAGTTGAATGCATTGAGTGTCATTTTTGCAATGTTCCTATGGTAGTTCTCCGTTACGTTTGCCACACTGTACCAGTCGTAGCAGCCCGAGCCGATACAGAGAATAGTTCCCTTAGTTCCGCTTGATGGGAACTCCCATGCGACGATAGCACCGTCACCTCCGTAGGCTAAGTCTTGCGCCCCCGTCTCTTTTCGCCATGTAGCATAGTCGGCATAGCCGCCCCAATCGGTACCGATATGCCATTGTGCCGTAGAGTTCGTAATGCGATAACCGGCATCACAGGTATATACGTTGTTGGGTTCACTGCTGTTCATAATGAGATTCCGGAACAGCATATGTGTCGTATGTCCGGCGATGGAGAAACTCCAAGGCGAGCTTACTGTTTCGGCGTTGTTTTCTACCTGTCCCCAGCAGTTGTTGGGGCACCCCCCGTTTTTCACGGCTCCTATCTCTGCCGGCATATTGGTTGCGAAGCGGGTAAAGAGGAAAGAACCTCCGTTATTATAATAGTCTTTCAGTTTTAGAGCGGCAGCCAAGGCCTCGGGGGCGGCATTCTCGAAAGCCGACTTGCCGTCTACACCGCCGTCTTTATGATAGTGCCACCAGATTACTTTACACTTACTGAGGTCTACTGTACCGTTCTTGATATCGGTAAACGAAGCGTAGATGGAGTTCGGAATATTCTCCAGCATCCATTTACAGGCTGTTTGTTCTTCAATATTAAGCTGATTCATTGTGCTCGCCAGCCCCACATAGACAGCTGCCGGCTTTCCGATGGCTTTAACGGTTACGGTGTATTGAGACGATGCCGTGTTGTTTTCTACCTTGAAAGTTACTGGTTTGCTGAAATTCATCGGTACACCTACGGCCGGTGTAATGGTGGCATCGTTACTGATTTCTGCCGTCGGAGTGAGGTTGGCAAGATCTAATCCTTCGGGTATATATACCGTGACAGTCTTATGTTTTTCATCGATGATGCCGGTATAGGTATCGTTGATTTTGAACGATTTGATCTTTGCTTCGTCATGTCTGATGTATATGGTCCAATCAGAGTATACGTCTATGTTGCTTACATGCATGGTCTGTGGAGTATACATGTTAAGTCTATTGCCGATAGATATGCTGCCTGTCGCCCCCTCGCTGAGTTTTAGTGCTGTGACTTTCATGCTGTCGGTGGCATAAGTTTCTGGGATACGTACCGTAATAGTGTGGCTCGCAGCATCAATAGTGCCCTCGTAGTTGTCTAAGGCGAAAGCTGTGACCTCGCAGTTGCCACTGAGTTGCATGTCTGAAACGTCGCTGTTGCTACACGCTGTTGCAGCAAATATTGCAAACAGGGCGAGCATAATGTTCGATACGATTGTCTTCATAATTACCATTCTCCTATGTTTTGTGTATAATGTCCGTTCGATGCAGCAATCTGTGCGTGTGGTATCGGCAGGTATTCATTCTTATTTTTAGTAAACCTGGCTGCACTGTATATAGAGCAGTCATTGGCCTCTTCGGCGTAATATTTATTGATAACGCTGTCGGCTTCTCCCCAACGTACAAGGTCAAAAAAGCGCTCGCTTTCCATACCGAGTTCTATTCTACGTTCCATTTTTACTATTTTCAAAGCCTGTGCTTGATTGTAAGTGCCGGCATAGGTGCCCACATTCATTCTCACACCGTACCTGTTTTCATAGTCTGAAATGACGCTAAGACTCTGTTTGGCTCTTGTGCGAAGTCTGTTAACTATGGCGATAGCTTCTGCTATACGGCCATCGTTGAGCTGTACAAGTGCCTCTGCACGTTCTAACATAACATCTGCATAACGGAAAACAATACGGTTCATTGGTGTTCCCCACCACGAGCCTTTGATTAGATAGCCGCTTGCTGGATTGACGTTCTGTTTTAATGTTACATAATAACCGTATAGACCATTGGAACGGCTCCATGTTGCACTCTCGTCCATCATATAATCTTTGTTGAATTCATAGGGCAGCCCGGGAATACCTACAGTAAGGAAAAGGCGCGGATCAGCATAATCTCTCGACTTATCATAATCATTCTGATTGAACGTGTCGATATAAGGAAGTCCGTTTCTGTTGGTGCGAAAAGCGTTTACAAGGTTTTGACTGGGTTTGTAAAAGTCGCATCCGCCGTCGGTAACTCCCGGGATATTCGGTACAATCAAGCCGTAGCTCCAGTTCAGGTTGCCATAGGTAGTACCGTCGTTCATGGAGTATTGCATGGCCCAAATGCTCTCTCTGCCATTTTCGTATTGTGGTTCAGGGCGGAAGTTGTTATGAAAATCGGTCTCCAAACCGTATCCCCCTGTGGTATAAATAGCTTCCTCGGTGTATTCTACCACCTTTTTAAGATCGTCATTCGATATGCTTGTCACCTCATTAGTGCTTGCATTATCCTGATGATACGCCTTATAAAGGTACACTTTGGAAAGGAAAGCGGCAGCAGCAGCCTTGGATGGTCTGCCTACTTCTGTTTGTTTTATAGGCAACACCTTATATGCAGTCTCGAGATCACTAATGATTTGATGCCATCCCTCGTCGTTCGAATACTCCGTGTTCGACAGGTTATTGTACTCTTGCGTGGTAAGATTTTCATTCATGATGAAAGGGATGTGCTTGTAGAGCCGCTTCAAAAGAAAGTGACCGTAAGCACGCAAGAATTTCATTTCTGCGAGACGCTCCTCTTTCAGCGGGTAAATGGTGGCATCGGTTTGATCGAGTAAGGCTATCGCAGTATTCACGCGCGATATACAGTTATACAAACGCTGCCACATATCACTGATGTTCCAGTTTGTCGTCAGTATTCCTTGCGAGATTTCGAGTTGGTGGAAAACGTCTCCGTCGCTCGTTCCGTTTCCGCCTTTATAGGCATCATCGCTTCGTACATCGAAGTTCCACATCGAGAAAGAGGAGTTAATATCTTCTGCCGAGATCCATACAGCATAGGCCGAGATGACGAGGTTATCCACATATTGCGGATTGCTTACTTGATCATTGTCTAACGTTCCTTGTGGTACTTGTTTGTCTAAAAAGTCGGAACAGCTGCTAAATAATAAGATTAATAGCGCTGTACATATATATAATAGCTTTTTCATTGTTTTGCAGATTTTAGAATGTAACATTGATTCCGAACGTAACGTTCAGCGGAATAGGATAGCCGTAGTTGGGATTTTCAGGATCTACGCCTGTGAAACTACTGCTGTGTATCGTAAATAGATTTTGAGCGCTCAAGTATAGGCGTAATCTCTCCATGGCAAGTTTACTTGCTATACGTTTGGGAAAGTTGTAGCCTAACTGAATTGTGCGGAGTTTCAGATATGATCCGTTCTCTACCCAGTAGGTAGATACACGCTTTTCATTGTTATTGTCTGAAAGTGTGAGTGACGGAATATTACTTCCTGTATTTGTCGGGCTCCATGCATTGAGCAGACGCGTACCTTTGTTAAGGAAGCCGATATTAAGACCTGCCCAGATATCCGTTTCCTTTTTAAGGTCGGAAATGATATCTACACCCTGAACACCTTGCCAGAACATGGTAAAATCAAAGTTCTTGTACTCCAAGTAGATGTTGAAACCGTAGGTAAAATCGGGTACTGGATTGTAAATCCAATCTTGGTCCGCTTCGGTTATCTTGCCATCATGATTAAGATCTTTCCAACGAATACGTCCGAGACCTGCACCTTCTTGTGTGGCATGATTGTCTATCTCGTCTTGACTTTTGAATATACCATCGGCAACATAACCTACTTGTGCTCCCATCGGATGGCCGATCACGCTCTTTACACCGTTACCTCCAAACGTACCGTTGGCAGCTACCGTGTCGGGGAGTTTTGTTATCTTGTTGCGGTATGTACCGATATTACCGGTAATATCGTATTTAAGTCCGAAGCGTGTAGCGCCCCTGTAACCTATGTTAAACTCTATGCCTCGGTTCTCCATTTCGCCTGCATTGATCCATTGTGTACTCCCTTCACCCATTGCGGCAATACCTGCCATCTGTACTAAAATGTCTTTTGTTTTCTTAAAATACCAGTCGAAACTGCCGTAGAGTGTGTTGTTAAGGAAAGCGTAGTCTAATCCTAAGTTCGTTTGAGTGGTTGTTTCCCACTTGATGTTATCGTTTCCGATCTGATTGCGTTTAAATCCTGAATTCAGTGTCTTACCGCCATTCGTACCGCCAATATCATAGGAAGTACCATAACTTTGTCCGCCACTTTCGTTTACACCGTAGTTACTTACGTAAATGGTGTAGCGTGCAATGTTGGAAATCTCTTGGTTTCCCGTTTGTCCCCATGATACCCGAAGTTTCAAATCGTCGATCCATGAGGTCTGTTTGAGAAAGTTTTCGCGGTTAAGGCGCCATCCTACCGATACAGAAGGAAAGGTGGCGTAGCGGTTATTCTTACCGAAACGCGAGGAACCGTCGTGGCGTACCGTCAGTGATGCCATGTATTTATCGTCGTAGGCATAATTTAGTTTTCCGAAATAGGAAACCAGTGAGTAGCCTGAACCTGTTCCATAACTCTGCGCAGTACCTACTCCAGCATCAGGCCACATATAGTTCGGGTTAAGTATAATGAAGCCTTCTTTGTAGCCAGAGAAGTTTGTATCGTCTTCACGGTTGAGCTCCATACCCAACATAGCATCGGCTCGATGCTTTCCTATTTCTATATTATATGTTGCAACGGCATTCCACATCCATTTTGTCCAGTGTTCCTGTTTGGCTTCTACAGCATTGGTAGCCTTAGCAACATTACCTTCTGTGATGGGATAAGTAAAGATACGTTGCATTTTCTGGCTATAATCTAAGCCGAAAGTTGAACGGATATTAAAGCCTTTGAATGGATTGAGATTGACAAAAGCATCACCGAAAAGACGCCAATATGTATATCTGTTGTCACTATTACGTTGTAAACGTGCCACGGGATTTTCACGGTCAGGGTAACCACCCACGGGACCTGCGTAGTCTCCCTTATTGGTATATATCGGCAAGGAAGGGTTAAATTGCAGCACATTTTCCAGAAATCCGCCGGGTGCTTGTACTTCTGATGTGCGGTTGAGAGTAAAATGTTCGCCCACGGTCAATACATCTCCGACCAGTTTATAGTCCGAATTCATACGGGCAGAGAAGCGTTCGAAGTCGGAACTCTTAATAATTCCCAAGTTTTTGTAGTAGCCCAAAGAGAAATAGGAACTACCTTTTTCAGAGCCATTGCTTACGGCTACGTTGTATTGTTGTATCACTCCGGTGCGGGTGGTTTCATCAAACCAATCGGTATCAGCAGCAGGTGTCGTCCTTGCAGCATCTAAATATTTCGACATGGTTATGCTATTAAGTACGGGATACCCTTGGGCATCGTAGCTCCAATTATACGTGTAGCCCAAACCGTTAGTATTCGGATTCATCCCGTCGTTCACGTATGCCTGCCACATCACTTGCCCATATTCTTTGGTATTGAGTACTTTCATCTTATTGGCGTACATAGATGCGGAGATCGAAGCATCCATATCAATCTTGATTCTCCCGCTTTTACCTTTCTTAGTGGTAATAATAATTACGCCATTGGCGGCACGACTACCGTAGATAGATGACGAGGCAGCATCCTTTAGAATTTGTATACTTTCGATATCATTACCGTTAAGTTCGTGCATACCCGCCTTGGTTGGCACTCCATCAATAATATAAAGAGGATCGTTATTGTTTAGGGTTCCGATGCCTCGAATGCGCACCGTGGCACTTCCGGAGGGTGCTCCATCGGCGGTAATATTCATACCCGGCACTCGTCCTTGCAGTGCTTTCATGGGGTTATTTTCGTTTTGTTTGGCGATTTCATCCACGCTAACTACCGATACTGCACCTGTCAGATCGGCTTTGCGTTGAGTAGTATAACCGGTAACGATAACTTCATTCAGTGCTTGTGCATCTTCTTTCATGGTGATATTCATATCGGGAGTAGCTTTCACTGTAATAGTTGTGAAACCGACATAAGTGATATTAAGTGTCGCACCCGACCTGACGTTTAGTTTGAAATCGCCGTCTGTATTGGTCAGAGTGGCATTGTTTGTGCCTTGCTCCATAACAGAAGCTCCGATTATCGGTTCTCCGTCGGTTGCAGACACAATGTGTCCTTTTACTTCCATGCCTTGTGCGCTTGCCGAGACATGGCATACAAACAGCATGAGGTTGAATAGTAATAACTTCACATACTTCATATTGGCATACATTTTTAGATTTAGATATTAGTTTCGTATGCCACAAAGTTATGACAGGAGGGGTAGATTATAGAGGAAAAATCGTTCATACGATGCAACAAATCGTTCGTGTAACATTTTTAGGATTATTTGTACGATTTGTTTTATTTATGTCATAAACTCGTCAGACCGTTTACATATTGCCAGGATATATACCGAAATACTCTTTATAGCATTTAGAAAAATAAGACGGAGACGAGAAGCCGACGTCGTATGAGACTTCGGCAACAGTCTTAGATGACGATTTAAGCAGTCGCTCGGCATGCTTCAACCGTGTTATACGGATGATTTCAACAGGAGTAGAGCCCGTAAGTGCCTTGATTTTACGATAGAGTTGTACGCGACTGAGCCCCATTTCGGCGCTTGCAGTTTCTACGCTAAAATCAGAATTAGCAAGATGTTTCAAGATTACAGTTCTGAACTCAGAGAGAAAACAGCTTTCAGCATCGGCAGTAGGTTGTGGTATATCTTCATTGTTGCTGTAGATATATTTCAGATAGCGCCGGCTTTCGAGCAAATTCTTTACACGAGAAATCATTACCTGCCCATTGAATGGCTTGGCTATGTAGGCATCTGCACCACAATCGTACCCTTCGGCTCGTTGCTCTTCAAGTACGCGGGCTGTAAGTAAGATCACGGGAATGTGACTCGTGATGGTATCGGCTTTCACCTGCCGGCAGAATTCTAAACCATCCATGACGGGCATCATTACGTCGCAAATGATAATATCTGGCACACCCGTCATCGCTTTTTTCAGTCCCTCTTTACCGTTGGCAGCCTGCGAAATATCATATTCTTCACCCAACAAAGCCATGATGTAAGCGCGGATATCCATATTGTCGTCGATTACAAGCAATTTCGGCTTTTCCTTGTTTTCCGCATCAGTAACCTTGCTTGTGATCATCTCAGTGGCTGCATCGAGTGCCGTCATATCCTCATTATTCTCTTCCATGGGTGTATGAACTGCCTGTGTTTCCACCGTTTCATAGTCGTTGTTGGCCAACGGGAGTGTTACCGTGAAGGTGGTGCCTTTGCCTTCTTCGCTGTCTACAATGGCCGTACCGTGGTGCAATTCGGCAAATGATTTCACAATGGCAAGCCCTATTCCCGTGCCTCCTCCATAAGAATCTTTTGCTTGATAGAACCTCTCGAAGATATGATTCAGCTCATCTTTTGCTATTCCCACGCCCGTATCTGTTACGCTAATG
>CAUUQE010000060.1:0-13399 GCA_963547065.1 uncultured Prevotella sp.
CAGCTACATTCTTTATCAAATCGTAATAGTGTGCAATATTATCACGCTGATGTGGGAAATGATTACTCATCTCATTGATGAAAGCTTCGCGTCCGTTAGCAAAGCGGAATTTATCACCCATAAGTGAAACAACATCATAACCGTGAGTATCGAGTTGTGAGAGAAGAATATCATCTTTTACTTCCAAATAACGCATCAACTTGTCGAGTGTTTGACCTTTGAGAGCACTCCCTATGAAGTGCATTCCTGTTTCAAAGCGTGCACCACGGCGTGAAAAGCATTGCAGGCATCCTCCCGGCTGCACATTTTGTTCAAGAACTGTCACATTATAACAGTTTTTTGCCAACACGACGCCACATGACAGCCCACCTAACCCACTTCCTATGATGACTATATTTTTACTAGGCATTTTTTTCAATTTCGTTCGAAATATCCTCAAATTTTCTTATATATTCTTTGCGCAGACAAGAAGCCTGTTGCATAGTATCGCCCATAGCTTCCAACATCTTGCGCTGGAATGGCGATCCGACCTCTATAAACAGCTGGCCTTTACGGAGCATATATGTTTTTTTGGGCAATATTTTCCCCGTGCCGTATAAATACATAGGTATAATGTCCAATTTCAATTGTCTTGCAATATAAAATGCTCCTTGGTGAAATCGTCCGATTTTGCAATTTGCCGAGCGTGTACCTTCTGGATAAATAGCAATGCTATAGCCACGTTCTACAAGTGATTTTAGTTTTGGCAATAGACTGTCTATGCCCTCCGCAACATGATAGTATTCAGCATTGCGTATCAGAAAGCCATAGAATGGGTTATTCCAAACCCAATCGTTCGTAAGAAATACTATTTTGGAGCTAAAGATAAGCTGGCACATCAGATCAAGATGCGATTGGTGGTTGCAAATGATGACAGATGGTTTGTCGAAAGACACATCATCAGCCACTCTGTAACAGAATTGTGTACCCGGAATACCATGTTTCAACATTATGAAGCGGGCAGAATAATAGATAATGCGATGAAGGTTTGCACGTTTATGTTCGCTCATTTTACCTATTTTGATATATAAAAAGACCAAAGGTGTGATAACAAACCATGAGAAAAATATAAAGAATAATAGTGAATAGAAAGTTCGTAAAATCTTTGTAGCCGATCTTTTTACCCTTAAAGGAAGACCGTAGACTACAGCTAATACGCACAAGATTGTATTTAAGACGGATATCCGAAAGAAATCTCTTCCGCTACGGAAATGGCTTACACGTTTTTCGCGTGGCGGATAATAAACATTAATAGGAATTGAAATAAGTTCCCTGCCGTGCCAAGCCGTGAGCACAAGCAACGCTAACTCTGCCTCGTACCGAGAGGTGAGCAATGCCAATGCTTTCAACTTTTTCAGTGGATAGAGTCTGTATCCCGTTTGTGTATCTGGTAAGTATTGTCCGGTTTGTATATAAAACCAAAAGTTTGCGAATTTATTTGCGAATTTACTTCCCCACGATCTATCGACGCCATCAAGTTTTCTTTTGCCAACAATAAGCGCACTGGGGTGCTGTTGGTTGGCTTTTAGGAATAAAGGTATGTCCGAGGGATAATGCTGTCCGTCGGAATCTAAAGTTATAGCGTAAGAAAACCCCATCTCTAATGCCTTTAGGAAGCCCATACGAAGCGCATAGCCTTTACCTCTATTCGGGATATATGATATGACTGTTATTCCATGGATATCTTTCAGAATGTTTTCAGTTTCGTCTGTACTCCCGTCATTTACGACAATGAGGTCTTGACAATACGATAGAGTGTCGCTGATCACATGGCTAATAGTGCCGCCATTGTTGTATGTCGGTATTATCACACATATGCCTCTGGCTCGAAGTTGTGTTCTGTAATCTGTTGTACTATCTTTCAACATTTATTCACAATAAATGATATTTTAGCAAAGGTTTTGTCGGGTATACCGACAGTGATATTTGCTTTTATGTTTTGTTCCGATAGTTTTTCTATTTTTTCCAGCGTGTAGGTGATTTCTGGTGTAGTTACGGGAGAAATTACAGAAAGGAACTTTACATTCTTAATCTTTTTCAAAACAAGCCGATGTTGTAAATGGTTTTCCAGCAATTCGCATGCAATTTGTATGATGCATACGCCGGGAGTAATTGGCTCTTCGGGGAAGTGTGCCTGAAAAATAATATGTTGTGCATTAAGAGACAGATGATAACAGATCTTTTGGGCAGCGACTTCTTTTCGTACAATGCTGTATATTTCATTTTTCAGTTTCATTGGTATCAATTGTTGTATCTTCTTTCATTGGTATGAAAGTGTAGTCTAACTTATATTTTTTATCGTTATAATGTGTCTCTCCCTTTTGGAGACAGTGTAGCAGAGTACGTAGGCCTGCTTTTAGAACTTTCCTGATATACCATTTATCTATCATATTCATTACACTGATGATTTTGACTTTATCTTTTTTCATGTGGTACGAGAAGTCTATTGCCGAAATACCGAACTCGTTAAACACACTGCCTTTCACCTCTGTAAAGTCACGAACGAGTATACATACACCGCTAATATAGGCTTTTGGCATTTCTATTAAGGCAGAATAGCGCACTTTCTTCCCTATAGAGTCGGGGAAGATAGCTTGTGCTTTTGTCGGTAATGGGCAAAGCTGCGATAGAGAAAATAAGCTAATTGATAGCAAAAAGTTTCGCATTGACAGGAGCATTTGTAAGAACATTTTTCAGATCTATCACTGTGCGGTCTCCGTTTTTCTCATACAGTTCTACACGAGAAACCATTGATCGTTGTTTATTAAAATGGATAATAATCTTTTGAAACATCTGTTTCATGTTGCTATGTTGCGGGAGCAATGTCGTTATCCAGTCACTTGCAGAAGAGGCTATGCTCACATGGAAGTCCTTATTATCTGAAAAACACTTTCCTACAACACTGTTCATCATTATTCGGGCAATCTCTTTAAATATCTTGTTTTGCCTGACATCAATGATATCATCATGTTTTTCCCTCTTCAATAAAACCTTTGTGCCATTGAGAATAAAGATGTAAGCATAAGGCGATGTATATTCCCATCGTAGCTTATCGCTTTGACGGTAATACATTTTACCATGTGAAACCATCTTATCGTTCAGCATCTTCAAATACTTTGTCTGTACAAAGTTACATTGCATAGTTTGCATTTTTGAAGCTACTAAGTTGATTTTCTGTTTCACCTGTGCTTCGTTGAAATCTTGAGCAAAAGCAGGACATACTATACCTGCTAAAGCTAACATGATCATTATATACTTTTTCATTGTCAACTCACTATAAATATTTTTTATCGATATTCATTTTTATCTTGTTATTAAGAAGCATCCACCCATTATGAGAGTAATGCCCGCCCATTTTGTAAATCCGGCTTCTTCATGAAAAAAGAAGACAGCAGCTATTATTCCAAATACATAACTGAGGCTGTTCATCGGATAAGCCACGCTCAATGGAAAATGCTTTATGATATACATCCAAAGCAAAGAACCGCTTCCTAGGAGGAGTCCGCTGATGGCAAATTGCCAATTCTGTAGCAAACTAACCCAAAACATACGGTTCCAACCGAATGATGGCATACGCATCAGGGCGAATTTCAGGAAGACTTGTCCGCTTACCAGCAGGACACTTTGAATGATTGTATAAATAATCAGTTTCCACATATAAGAACCATTGCTACGGAATGAATTACATTTAAGCCTTTCACACCAATCCTTTCCATCAATGAACGATATAAAGGGGTGGTTTCATCATGGCAGCCTACTAAAACACTTTTATATTTTCCGCTTTTCAACAACATTTTAGCATCGCGAATAGCCCACTCTAAGGAGTGCTCGCCTTGGGTGTAAGTAACATTATAGCCATGACACTTAGTATGAATAGCAATATTACTGCCTATTGTATTGTGTGTACTTTGCATGAAATAAGTCGGTCTTACGGGTGTTTCACCCTCTTCGATTAACTGTTTGAGCATCAGTTCAGAATTTTCCCAACATCCCAATGCTGTCCCTGTGATGATTGCATCGGGAACTTCGATACCTGCCATTTTCAAAGCTTTCAGAGAAGATAGAAGAGAACTTTTCATTATTTTTCCCATGCGCCGGGCCTCCAATGGTGTTACATAATTACGAATTTCAGCCAGTTGTTCTTCTGAATTGATTTCTATTTCGGAGGCTATTCGTATATCTTTTTCGAGACATGTACGTTCGTTTGCAGGGCAGCCTGTATCAACAGGAGTTGAGGAAATGATCAGGGAAGAGTCGTTTCCCCCAAATCCGAAAGAATTGCAGAGAATATTATGAAGCTCACAATCTTTTACTCCCAACGTTGGTGTAATGCCGTTAACCATCTGATGCTGCCACCCCAAATTGGCAGGAACAAAGTGGTTGCGCATGGATAATAGGCAAATAACGGCTTCGATACATCCTGAAGCACTTGTTGTATGGCCGGTGAAACCTTTTGTGCTTGACACATAAGGAAGATCTTTACCGAACACTCGCAACAATGCGGCGCTTTCACTGGCATCATTATTGACCGTTCCCGTACCATGTGCATTTATATATTGAATTTCATTCGGTTCTAAATGTGCCATGGACAAGGCTTCTGTCATTGCCAGATATGCACCTTCTCCATTCTCAGACGAAGCTGTTTGATGGAAAGCGTCACATGCGTTTCCATAGCCTCTCAGATATGCATGGGGCACAACTCCTCTCAGCTTTGCAATCTCTTCTGCCTCCAAGACCACGTATGCAGCACCTTCTCCGAGGTTTAATCCTGCACGATCAGCATCAAATGGCTTACAAAGTTCTTTATCAAGAATCATCAATGAGTTGAAGCCATTGAGATGGAAGCGCGAAAGGGCTTCAGTTCCTCCGGCAACAACAATATCTGCTTGTCCGTTCTTTATTAGATTCGCTCCTAAGATAATGGCATTAGCTGCAGAAGAACAAGCTGTTGATATGGTTGTAAACTCGTTAAATATTCCGAAATAATCTACAATCTGTTGAGTAGAACTGCCGCAATCATGATATTTAAGACAATCTGCCGGCATCTCCCAATCGTCTGACAGCCTGAAATAGTTTTCCGTAATATCCATCCCTCCCACTGTAGTACCCGACACAAGAACGATACGCAAGGCGTGATTGTCCGCATGACGGCATTCAAGTTTTGCATCAACCAAAGCCTGTTTTACGGCCTTTATGCCTAACAGGGCTGTACGACTGACAGTTCTATCTTTATCTATTTCTAAAGAACGTTTAATTTCATCATTGGTGAGTTTTACCTCGCCCACAGGTAATTCTTTATGGGTAGAGTGGAGATAAGCCATTTTCCCAATACCTGTACGCTGTTCGCGCAGCGACTGGAGCACAGCTGATTTATCAAGACCGATAGCAGAGATAATACTTTCGCCGGTGATGGCGATGTTCGTGTTCATACGTTGGTGAATTGCTTATTTTGTCCTGTTTTTGTTTACGAAGTCTGCAATAGAGGCCACACTCTTGAATATGGCCTTGCCTTCTGACGGATTGCCAAGCTTGATGCCGTAATTTTTCTCCAAAAGAACGATAAGCTCAAGTGCGTCTATAGAATCAAGTCCTAGTCCCTCGTCTCCGAAAAGGGGGGCATTGTTTTCTATTTCATCAGGTGTCATTTCCTCAAGGTTGAGAGCCTTAATGATTGCTTCTTTTAGTTCTAAGATTAATTCTTCCATTGTATATTTCTTGTTTTTGTTTATCTTACTTCCGCAATATATAAATTTGCTGTGAATTTTGTTTCATTCTCATAATCCAACCATCCGCTGATAACACTTCGTATAGCCGTGTCTTGTATTGTTGCCTGTAAGATCTTGTACATTTGTTCTTCATTACGCTCTGGCAATATATAGAATGATGTCTCGCTATGGTAATGATTGCGGATAGCTATTTCTCCCGTAACGATGTTAGGCAGGGTATATGCAAATGTCGAAGGACTGGGGTAATAGTTGTCTGTAGATGCGATTGATGCCCAAAACTCCTTGTCTGCGCATAGCGAGGATGAACGGTTGAAAAGAATTACAGCTCTGTCCTCGCATTCTATAAATCTTTCGGTCTTTTCTGTTTGGAGCAATAGCTCTGAGGCGATAAACCCTAAGCGACAGAGCATATCCATCTTGTAGAATTTCGGATACCCCCCTATCTGTTGCTTGTAGATAGCTGTTATAAGGTCTTTACCGGTGCTTTCTAACGGGCATAGACGGCCTTCTAAGCTGAGGCTGTTCGGTGTAATCTCTACGCGATGTGTCACCTGTAATTGGCGAACAACGTTTTGCCTCGTTTCATGGTTTCTGGAAATCGGCTTTTTCCGACTGGCCAGTAGGGCAGCATTGCATCCGCCGAACCCTGAAAGCATTTTTATGAGAGCGGGCTTATCTGTAGGTTGGCTTTCTGCATGTACATTGATGCTGCCCGAGACACCAAGCTCCTCAAAACCAGATGTTCCTATCCGAATGTGCTCATCAATAGCCTGCATTGAAAGAACGGTTTCCAATACACCTGCCGCTCCCAATGTATGCCCGTAGTAGCCTTTGAGACTGTTTACAGGAATAGAGGAGAGGCCGGCCCGCTGTATGGCTACAGACTCCATTTGGTCATTGAATAATGTTGCCGTGCCATGGGCGTTGATAAAGGCTATATCTTTTATGGCTATATTTTTTGTAATGCTGTTTAAAGCCCTGAAAGCTCCTTCAGCCGTTTTAGACGGGGTGCTGATATGATAGGCATCATTTTTGATTGTTCCTGACAAGATTTTCCATCTTTCATCATCGTCACCGCTTTTGTCTTCTCGCCCAAGTACGATTGTAGCAGCAGCTTCGCCAAGATTGAGTCCTAATCTTTCTATATCGAACGGGCGGCAAACGTTCGGCGATAGGGCATGGAAGGATTGGAATCCCGAAATAGTAAACCGAGTAAGTATATCGGCCCCGCACACAATAGCATAATCGTACGTCATTGTTTGCAGTAATCTCGATGCCAGAATAATAGCGGAAAGCCCGGATATACAGGCGTTACAAACCACAATAGGCAGGGTGGTGACTCCCAAATGGCGGGCAATGCGTGCTGCGCAGATTCCGGGATATTCTGTCTTGGGAATGTTCTCATTGGAATTAAGAAGTTCGATGTTGCCTTTTGTGGTACTCAATATAAAAACAACATTGTTTTTCGACATATTCAAGTCTGTGTCGGCGATGGCATGCTTGACCGACGAGATGACAAGAGATTCAAAACGAGTCATTCTTTCAACAGCCATCGCTTTGTTTTGTTCCTCTGTAAATAGAGAAGCTGTAAAGGCATCGGGCAGCAAGGTGTCGTTTTTGTGACGATGTAAGGCTGAATGTTTGTCCTTTACAGCATAATAGTTGGCCGCTGTAGTTTCACCTAAAGGGGAAAGTATGTTGTCTGCTATCTTGTAAATCATCAGATTACATCCCATTTCTTTTTCCAGTCCAAATAGAATTCCGGATTATCCCAAACTAACAAACGTTCTTTATTCATGAATACCTGTACGGAATTTCCTGTTGCTATCAGGCTTTCATCTTCGGGATCGTGAATTTCGTAATCAAAGATTATTTTGGCTGCTTCTGTCGGGCGATATATGATGTCGATACGAGGTTTCATTCCATAGAGAATGGGCTTTTTATATTGAAAAGAAAGTTCTACTAGCGGAGCATAGTAGCCATTGTCGAAAAAGTTCATATAATCAAGCCCGTATTCCGTGCCGAAACGTTCACGGGCATCCTCAAAATAGAGAGGGTATGATCCGTGCCATACGATGTTCATCGAGTCAACTTCACTGAAACGAATATCTAATAACTTGGAAGACTTCAATACCTTCATGTTGCATTTCTTTCTTTTATGGCTATTTTCATTTCTGTTGTTGCTATCACATTCCCTTCACATATTACTGTAGCTGTTGCCAAGATCATGCCAAATACTTCTTCAAGAACTTCTACCGTTGTTGTTAGTTTCTGGCCCGCATAGGGATTTTTGTTGATTTCCAGATTTTTTATAGCTCCTATAACTCCGATTTGTATACTTTTTTTAAGAATGTGTTTATTGATGTAACCGATACGTACAGCACAAGTCTGTGCGATATTCTCTATTAATCCGCTGGCGCTAAGGATATTGTTGTCCACAAAAATATTTTCTTGATCGATAGAAGTTTCAGTGACGGTCAGCTTCTCATCAAAATGAACAAGACTCCCTATCATCACGAATGGTTCGTGTTGTGGTAGTAAATCATGAACATCTATTCCACGTAGCAGATCTTCTGATGGATGTAAGGTGTCTGTCTCCATTATGTCCAAAAATCAAAGTAATTATACCATTGTGTCGGATAAAGTCTTATGATACGTTCTAATTCCGTCACATAGGCTGTTGCTAACTGGTATATTCGTTTTTTGTATGGTGCTTTTTTATCGTAATGCAATGGCGAAATGTAGATAGTGTAGCCTGTGAGAGACGTCTTCATTACATTCACAGCAAGCACCTCAAGGTTCCGAATGGTTGCCACGCTGAAAGGGCCTTGGGGAAAATGAGCTTCGGCGTCAAGAAAATCTGTCGTAATTGTTTTCGATGAACCAAAGATACGGTCGGCCGCCAAACTCACAATCTCGCCGTTAGTAAGGGCATGCTCTATTTCAAATAAATGTTCCATATCTTTGCCTACAGGGATCATACGAATGTTGCTGCCTGTAAACATTTTCTTTCGGTTAGCCATTATAGAATTTTTCTCACCCTGAAATACTAATGCATTTATTGGTTTACTTTCAGTTATAAGCGTATATCCGGCAATTTCATAGTTTCCGATATGGGCGCTTAACAGCATAAATCCTTCATTTTTTTCAGATAATGAAAGGAAATGGTCGTGTCCCTCAATATTGATTTTAAATTTGCGTCCAGCATACATCGCAAACTTATCTATGACAGTCTGTGCAAATAAGCAATGATTAATGTAAGTTTTGTAAAAGGCTCGTAAAGGAGAAAATCTGAAATGACAGCGGAAATAGTGGTAAATAATACTATAGCTTACATTACGAATTAGACAGATAGGAACGATAAATATAAAAGCAAAAGCATACAATAAGCGTATATTTATGACTTTCAGCGTGCAGATAAGCCCCTTGTGCATCCATTCGTTTCCATATGTTGTTCCAGCCCACTTCCTCTCTGTCATGGAAATAGTGTTTTACTTTACTTTTCTTTCAATATAGTCGCAAAACTGACTCAGTGTCGTAATACCTGCCATTTCTTCCGGTTTAATCTTAAATCCGAAGTTCTTCTCTACGATAACTACAATGTCAACGAAGTCAAGGCTGTCGATACCCATGTCATCTTTTAGCTTGGCATCTGGTGATATTTTATCTTCGTCAATTTCTAAATCATCGATCAGGAATGTTCTTACTTTCTCTTCAATCTCTGTTCTTTTCATATTTTTTTATTTATCATGATCATTCTTTTATTTTACATACGAGGATACTATGCCCATGTCCTAAATGATCGTAGATGGTTTCTATCTCTAATCCAGCTTCATTGATACAGCTCTCCATATCCTCTGTATTGTACATTTTACTATTGCCATTTGCTATTGCCGTAAAGTAAAGGCTTGTCATAGTTAAACAGAATGCTGCTGGTTCAAAACGCTGTCTGTCCCAAAGTGTCTCCATGATGAAAAGACGCGTATCAGACCTCATTATTTTTTGTGTTCGGCGCAATATTTCGATAATCTCTGAAGCACAGAAACAATCAAGAAACTGACTCATCCAAATAGCATCAACTTGTTTATTTGCAGGGAATTGCTGCTTTTTATCAAGTAGATCTATACCATAGCCCTCAATTCGCTCTGCACCTTTCTTATTCCGAATATGTTTTTTCATAATTTCAATTTGTTGAGGCAAATCGAAAATTGTAATCTGAACATCAGCATTATAATCTACGCAGCGTAAAGCCCAGCGACCTGTGTTGCCACCGATATCAAAGAGAGTATTTGGATGATACTTTCCAAAAACGATAGCCAAAGCCTCATCGAAAGAATGATCTGAGTAAAAATGGTCGAAATCGAACCAACTCTTCTGTACTTGTTTCGGTAATTCGGACAATGCTTCGTAAACCGTAGGCCAATTGCCGAAATGCAATAATCCCTTAGGTTTACCTTTTAAGAGAGAGTCCTCTAACTTGAACCATCCTTCGTAATTTACGTCATGATTGAAATTTATGTTTGCGCGTGTTGCAGGATCGTTCAACAAAAACCAACCTGTTTTGGAAATAGTGAATTTATCCGTATCCGTATCAACAAGAATTGTTCCTATACACAGTGATGCTTCCAAAAGACATTTTACAGCATAGTCGGATAGTTTTGTCTTTTCACATATATCTTTTTGTGTTAGTCCGTTTTTTGAATCGCGAATAAGGTTGAGAATTCCGAATTTAATCATCAAACGTGAAGCTTGAAATACAACCGGCCCCCATGCAATAAACTCTGCCAATCGCTGTGCATCACGAGCAGACAATTGCTCCGTAGTATATTTTTCTTTTAAAGATGGAGATAGGTTCATCTTGGGTATTTGTTGCTTTATTTGGCTTTTTTGATGAGCTTCACCAACTGTTCTGCTAACTCGCGGTAAGTTTCTACGCGCCGTTTTTCATTCCCGAAGCCAGCACCCGGGACTCCATCTATATCTATTATTGCGACAGGAGTTGCTGTTTCAATTTTGTAAATCTCCATTGTACCAGACAAGTGTGCGTCGCCTGCTCCAAAACCGATAATAACAGAGACACCAGTACTCCCATAATTAAAGTCTTTTACTTTGATAATAATTTTGTAGACTGCGCCTGTATTTTCCTTTATGGCAAAGATATCTTTAGTTTTTTCGTTGATACGTTCAATGAAGTTTTCTTCTGCTCGTATGATTTCCGCTTGATAGTCATGTTTCCATTCTTCGCCTTTTTCTTTTAGAAAGGCTTTAGGTTCCTTACCTTCAATTGTAGAATTGCTGTAATCCCATTGCACGATAACTTTTGCATTTGAGCCTTTCAAAGGCAGCAAAGAGCCCTTAATAAGTTTCACATCTGCTTTGGCAAAAGCCCCTGTCATATTCATGACAGTGATCATAATTATAAATAAAATCTTTTTCATTGCATGAATTAAAATATCATTAAAACAAATTTATAAAATTCATCATTTCTTTATTATCAATGCAGAATTTGTCCCACCGAATCCAAATGAATTACTTAACACAGTATTTACTTCTATATCTACTGTCTTTGCGGTGAGGTTTATCTTCTCGGCATACTCATCAGGATTTTCGAGGTTAATATTTGGAGCGACAAAGTTATTTTGCATCATTATGATAGAATAAACAATTTCGCTTGCACCAGCCATCCAGCATTCATGACCAGTCATTGATTTTGTAGAACTGATGAGGGCACGTTGTCCGTGGAAAAGGCGTTCAAGTGCTATCGCCTCATACATATCGCCTTGATGAGTTGATGTAGCATGGGCGTTAATATAGTCTATGTCATCAAGAGTTGCATCAGCATCTTTCAATGCACGCGTCATGGCGATTACGCTTCCATTGTCGCTTGGCTCTGATATTCCGCCTCCATTACTTGAAAAACCGTATCCGACAATTTCTGCAAGGATATTTGCTCCGCGGGCTATGGCATGATCATAATCCTCGAGAATGAGAGAAGCAGCTCCACCACTCGGTACTAATCCATCACGATCACGGTCAAAAGGTCTGCTGGCTTTAGTGGGATTATCCATTCTAATCGAGAATGCACCGAGGGCATCAAATGATGCCATGGAGTAATAATTTGTTTCTTGTGCACCACCACAAAGCACCATATCTTGTAATCCCTGTTTAATCAACATATAACCTAAGCCGATAGAATGGCTGCCACTGGCACAAGCCGCACTTATCGTGAAGTTTACACCACGGAGATGGAAGATAGTGCTTAAGTTCATATTTACGGTAGAGTTCATCGATTGAAATATAATCCCATAGCCTAGCATAGCTGAATCGTGCTTTTCATCCATAATTTTCGAAGCTTCAATCACAGGCTTTGCTGATGAATCATTTCCGAAAATACAGCCTACTTCATTTTTAAGTAGATAGTTTTCGTCTATTCCTGATTGATTAAATGCCTGCACACTTGCCATGTAAGCGTATTGTGCTTCTTCAGACATGCCGGCACGTGTGTGTCTGTCAAGCATATTTTTCGTTATGATAGGAGTTTCTACAATCCCCGTTAGTCCCGAACGATAGCCATATTTTATACGCTCTGGTTGTAAACCGACACCTGATTTACCTGTGTAGAGTGCATTCTTCACCGTGTCCAAATCTGTACCGAGGCAAGACCATATACCCATGCCTGTTACAACAACTCTTCCTGCCATATGCTTTTGATATCTGTGTCTATTAGGATGTATTCTGAAAGCAAGTTTTCCATTCTATGTATATAACCCTCCGTTTAAATTGATCACTTCACCTGTAATATAGGCAGCTTCGTCAGAAACGAGGAAACCGACAAGCGCCGCAACTTCTTCCGGATGTCCGAATCTTCCTGCAGGAATCATCTTTTTTAAATCATCTTGAGGTAAATCTCTTGTCATATCCGTGTTGATAAATCCCGGTGCAATAACGTTGACAGTTACGTTTCTCGATGCCACTTCTTGTGACAACGCTTTTGTAGCGCCGATAAGTGCTGCTTTTGCTGCACTGTAATTAGTCTGTCCAGCAAGTCCTTTCACCCCAGATAGCGAGGCTATGTTCACAATTCTTCCGCCTCGTTTACGGGGCATCATATGCTTTAGTAATCGACGTGTAACATAGAAGAAACCATTCAGTGTAGTATCTACCACCTCATGCCATTCTTCATTTGACATCATAAACATCATATTGTCTCGCCGAATACCGGCGTTATTGACCAATACCGAAATGTAATCATCGGGGTGTGTCTGCTCCCAACTTTCCAAAGCCTTTTCTATGGCTTTTGGAACAGACGTATCAAACGGAAGTAGTTCTGCTTTTCCACCTTTATTTCTTATTTTATCTACTACTTCTTGGGCAGCAGTTTGATTACGTAAAAAATTTATAATAACAGGAAATCCCATAGAAGCCAATCGTAAAGCGATAGACCTTCCGATACCTCTTGATGCCCCTGTAACCAATGCATATTTCATTAAATCATTATTTAAGATATACAAGTTTTTCGCAAGAAAGTTGCAACAGTTTGCATTTTTGTTAATGACAAATTATGCTGCAAAGGTAATACTTTTTAATTAAAAACATTTATCTACGGATAAAATAATCTGAAACTTCGGACAGAT
>CAUUQE010000061.1:0-13379 GCA_963547065.1 uncultured Prevotella sp.
TAGGAAACCAAAGTTCAAACCCTTCCATGCAAAATCGTTACGTAGCGCCATATTACACTTCGGGAATACTGAACCTAACTTAATGTCTTTTACATTCGTATTCTTATATACTTTTCCTTGGCTGTCTACGTATATTTTTCCTTGGCTGTCGCGCATTATATCTACCAATGAATAAAGGTCTCCCAGTGAGCCTCCTTCTTTTAAAATGAAGTGAGCTGAGCCCAATCCACCTACATCAAGACGGTCTTTATTAATAATTGCGCCCGTTTCGGGGTGTACATAATTGCGTACCAATTCATTGATTTTATTCTTATTGGTACTGAACGTATAGTTGGAAGACCACGAGAAGTCACCCCATGTATTGTTGTAACCGAGTGCCAATTCAATACCTTTGTTGCTTACGTTACCCGTTTGTATATATATAGCACTATAACCTGAAGATACTGAAATATCGGGGTTGAAAGTTTGATTATATGTCTTTGTAGAATATAGAGTAACATCTAAGTTGAAATGTTTGAACAGACGTGTCTGCAAACCTACCTCCCAAGAGTCTGTGCGTTCGGGTTTTAAAGTATACATAGGATAGAGAGTCTGCGAACTCCATTGCTTTAGATTGCTGTTCCATGGGTATTTCGGGTTGGCAATATTGCGCGGAAATGAGAGACCGACCGATGCAAAAGAGCCGCGTACCTTTAGGTAATTGAGTGCTGTAGGTAATTTGAAAGTTTCCGAGATAATCCATGAAGCACCCACCGAAGGATAGAAAAATGAAGATTTATCCGAGTGAGGACCGGCTAACATAGAAGGCCAATCGTTGCGAGCTGTTAGTGTTAGATAGTATTGACTTGCCCAACCTAACTCCAAACTCCCCAAAAGAGATTTTGTTTGTTCATGGTATCCTGACTGTTTAGGCTTCAAACGTGCTGCATCGATCTGTGTCGTAGTAAAGACATTTGGAATTAAATCTTCGCGTATAGGACCCGAATCTCCCAATGAGTTCGACTTAAGATCAGAGAGAGAAGCGCCTATATTGGCATTCAGAGAGAGGCGTTCATCAAAGAAATTTTTATGAACTGTTGCCAATACATCACCGTAAGTTTGCTTGTCATTGGTTTTACTTATGCCGTAATAGCCGTTTAGTGAGCCGTCTGTCAGGGTTGTATTGGTTGTTCCGTAATACTTCTGTTCGTAAGTATTGTTGGCATTATCAATACGAATACGTGCTGCCACGTTCAACCAATCCGTTACTTTATAGCTTAATCCAGCATTCATCATGTAGCGATATTTCTTATTTGTACGTTGGTTACGATAATTGATCCAGTAAGGATTTTGCCCAACAAGTTCGCTGATCAAGTCGTTCCAATTCTGTACATATATACGACGTTGTGTGTTCCAACGCTCGAACATCGCCATGTCATTATAGTCATTACCGCGTGGATATAGGTAAGCTGTTACCAAAGGATTGGCATATACACCCTGATTAGTCATATTGCGATCGTTCTGAATAATATAACTTGCTCCTATATCAAGTATCATACGATCATTCAACATGCTTGTTGTATTGCGTACAGTGAAGTTATATCGGTTGTATTTATTATTGGGGATAATGCCTCCGGAGTTCAGTGCACTCATAGAAAAGAATGTCTGGTTTTTCTCTGTTCCGGTAGAAAGTGTGAAAGATTCTGTAGTCATAATGCCAGTCTTCAAATAGTTTTTAGCCGGATCATATCCTCTGTAATTGGCTTCGTTTAGTAGTTTTCCCCAACTATACGAGTCTGCTCCTGTATTTCGGAGCATAGAACCTGTGCCGTATCTATTCTGAAATTCGGGCATACGAAATGCTGTTGAGAACTCTGTTGATTGTGAAACCGTGAATACAGTGCGCCCTATACTACCTTTCTTAGTAGTGATAACGATGGCTCCATTGGATGCCTTTTCACCATAGAGTGCCGCTGCTGCTGCACCGGTCAGTACAGACATCGACTCAATATCTTCGGGATTGATGTCGGCAATGCCTTCCGAAGTTCCGTTAGAACCGAACTCAGAGTCACCTTCACCGCCGGTATTGTACATAGGGACACCATCAATAACATAAAGAACATTACTTGATTGTCCTATTGAACGAGCACCACGCATCACTACTTTGGATGCTCCACCGGCACCAGATGATGAAGCGTTGATATTAACACCTGCAACTTTACCGTTTAAAGAGTTGATAAAGTTGGCGTCTTTATTGGTAGAAAGATCGTCACCTTTTATTTGTTGCACGTTATAACTTAATGCTTTCTGCTCGCGTTTGATACCGAGAGCCGTCACGACAACTTCTGTCAATTCTTTCGAATCTTCACTCATCGATACATCAATATTATTGCTGTTTGCTTTAATCTCTTTCGGAGTGAAACCTACATAAGAGAACTCCAGCACATCGTTGCCATTGGCATTGATTGAATAATTGCCATCGATATCGGTTACTGTGGCATTGTTTGTACCTTTCACTTTTACACTTACGCCGATCAAAGGCTTGCCCGATGCATCGACAACACGGCCTTTAACTTCTTTTTTATGAGTATTATTACCTTGTTGCGCTTTATTTACGTTGTGAGTAATGATGATATGGCGATTCGAAATGTTGTAGTTGAGTCCTGTACCCCGCAACATCTGTGCAAGCAGGTTTTGCAATGAGAGTGAATTGGAACTTACGTTTACGGTTTTATTTAGGTCGATTGTATTTTGACTATAGTCCACCGACATGTTCGTCTGCTTCTCTATAGCCTGTATTAAGGCATGTATTGTTGCCTTGGTACTTGTCAGTTTGATTGTCTGTGCAGGCACTGTCACAGATACCAACAGTGCAAGGATAACGATTGTTATGCCTCTTTTGCACATGATGGTATTATAAAATGTTGTTAGATATTGTTTCATGAGTAGATTCTAATGATTTACATGATTGCTTAGTGGGGTGTAGATTAGTAGAATAGATTTTCGATTTCAGATGCGTAGGCATCCTTTTTTCAGTGTGATAACTCCTTTCTCTCTTGATAGAGTTTAATGATTTGACCTTGTTTGTAATATCTTAATCCTTTAGATAACTTGGATATAACCTTGAGTACATCATCTATAGTTTCGGTATATTTAAAGTTCATGGTATAACGATGTTCTAAGTCTACGGATGGATCTATGCGGAACTTTACATTATATTTGTGCTCCAAATCGGTGAGAATTTCCTCAAGCTTCTGTTGATCGAAGAACAAATTGCCGGCAATCCAACCATTAAATCTTGCCGCATCTACATGGTTTTTTGTTAGTAGTCCGCTCACTTTGTCATAATTTGCCTGCTCGTTAGGAACGAGAGTAGTGGTCGATTTAGAGTCATAGACGCTTACCTGTCCTTCCTCAAGGGTAGTAATAATGTGTCTGTTGTTGGGATATGCTTTTACATTGAATTGCGTGCCGCGTACTTGCACTTTCAGTTTTCCTATATTAACAATAAAAGGTTTATCGGTATCTTTGGCTACATTGAAGTGCGCTTCGCCTTGCAAATATACGTTACGACAGCCGTTTTTACGATTAAATTCCCGTGGATAAAGAAATGTGGAACCTCCATTAGCGGTTACAATCGTACCGTCTGAAAGTATCAGACTGTCGGTTTTGCCTTCGGGCACATAAAGTTCAACCATCTCGCTTGCTATATAATAATGTGAAGAAGTGTAGTGCCAAACCAATGCTCCCGTAAGGAGTGGCAATGCGAGTATGGCAGCATAGTGTAAAATCATGCGTATTTTACGTTTGTACCTCAGGCTGTCTTCGTAGTCATCACGGTTGCATCGAAACGTAATAAGCGATTTGTTGACCGTTGAATTATCACCTTCCGTCTGTTCCCATATCGTCTTCATAGCGGTGTCTTTTTCCTCCATATTTCGGTCGGATACAATCCATCGCGCTACTACATTACGATATCGAATAGGAATGATGCCGTCAATAAAGTCGCGTATAATTCTATATGCAGTTTTGTTATTCATGATCTTTTCCTTTTCATATAATAGAGTAGAAAAAGAAAAGATACACGTAATCACATCTTGTTAAAAAGAATTAAAAGGATAATTGTAGGTAATATTTTACGTAAATCTGCCAAGGCGAGCGATATATGCGTCTCAACGGTCCGCTTACTGATATCGAGTTTTTTCGCAATATCCGTATTCGGGAGCCCCTCTATGCGGCTCATCTCAAAAATACGGCGTCGTTGTTCTGGCATTTTTTCCATCTCCTGTTGAATCATTTTTTCGAGTTCATCGCGATAAAGAATATCTATTGCTGATGCCGACTCATCCTTTATGTGTTCGTCGAAAGATGTAGTATGGCTATACCTCAACGTATTTTGCAGGTAATGATAGGCTGCATTGCGGGCAATGGCAAACATGTAAGACTTCAAATTCTCTATCTTTACCAGCATTTCCCGTTTAATCCAAAGATTCATGAACAAGTCTTGAGCAATATTCTCTGCCATATCTTCATCGCCACAAAATGCGGTTACGAAACTTTTGATCTTTGGGAAATAATTTACAAAGACCATGTCAAATGCTTGTTTATCGCCGTTGATAAGTGCCGATATCAAGAGTTTTTCTGTATCAACATTCAGCATTATTAGAAGAATAATGTATGAATATACTTTGCAAATTTACAAAAAATACAAATAGAATTTAAGGTTTTCGGAATATTTTTAAATGAACGATCAATTCTTAAGTAAGAAAAGATATAGTTCTCTATTTATCTTTTCCGGTTTAAAAATTTTGCATTTATCTTAATTTGCGCTATCTTTGCAACCATTGAAATGACGGTTATCCGACCTTGCAAGCTGCGTTGAATGCGTGTAGTTTCCATTCTGAAAATATTGTTTGCAGACAATTCCGGCTTGCCGTCGCCTTTATATATTCGTTCGAATTAAATTTTTCCAAGGTTATCCATCATTTATATCGATTGGTCTCTTGAAGAATAAACAGTTTTAATGATAGGACAAAACATCAATGAATACGAGATTATGGCACCCGTAGGTTCGCGCGAGAGCCTGCAGGCAGCCATACAGGCTGGTGCAAATTCTGTGTATTTCGGGATCGGACAGCTTAATATGCGTTCTCATTCAGCCAATCATTTCACGATAGACGACCTGCGCGAAATAGCTCTTGCGTGCAGAGATCACGGCATAAAGACGTATCTTACTGTGAATACCGTGATCTATGGCGAGGACATCGATACGATGCACCGTATTGTAGAGGCCGCAAAAGAGGCAGAGATTACGGCGGTTATCGCTTCGGATGTGGCGGTAATGACTTATTGTAACAGCATAGGAGTTGAAGTACACCTTAGTACTCAGCTTAATATATCGAATATCGACGCGCTTAAATTCTATGCCCGTTTTGCCGATGTGGTAGTGCTGGCGCGCGAACTCAATATGGATCAGGTGGCCGAAATATACCGACAAATCGTAGAACAGCACATTGTAGGGCCGAAAGGGGGCCTTATTCGTATTGAGATGTTCTGCCACGGAGCTCTTTGCATGGCCATTTCGGGCAAGTGTTACCTAAGTCTCGACAATACGGCTCGTTCGGCCAACCGCGGCGAGTGCATGCAACTCTGTCGCCGTTCGTATATCGTGACAGATAAAGAAACGGGTACAGAGCTCGAAGTAGATAATAAATATATTATGAGTCCGAAAGACTTGAAGACGATACGCTTCATCGACAAGATGATGAAAGCAGGCGTGCGGGTGTTCAAGATAGAAGGTAGGGCGCGTGGCCCCGAATATGTTTACACCGTTGTAGGGTGCTATCGTGATGCCATAAGGAGTGTTCTTGAAGGCACGTTTACCGAAGATAAGAAAGACAAGTGGGACGAACGATTGGCCAAGGTCTTCAACCGAGGCTTTTGGGATGGCTATTATCAGGGGCAGAAGCTGGGTGAATGGAACAAATATTATGGTTCTGTTGCCACCGAAAAAAAGGTACTTGTGGGCAAAGTAGTGAAGTTCTTCTCTAAGTTGAGCGTAGCAGAAATTTCCGTAGAGGCCTCTGAAATAAACTTAGGCGAACATCTTTTAATCACCGGGCCAACTACCGGCGTGATGTATCTCGATGCAGAAGAGATGCGATACGACCTGCATACCGTAGACAGAGCCCAAAAGGGTTGGCATATGTCGTTGCCCGTGCCTGCAAAGGTGAGGCCTAACGATAAGGTATTCAAATTGGTGAAGACCGCCGTTGATGTTTCTTAGTAAAAATACTCAGGCACTCTATCGGGCATAGGCAGTGCATCTAAGACCGATAGAGTGGCGTTATAGTTTAAATAAACCAATCACCTATTATGACAATAAACGAACAGCAAGACGAGGTAATAGAAGAGTTTTCGGAATTTACCGACTGGATGGATAAATATCAGATGCTCATCGATTTGGGTAATGAGCTCGATGTATTGAACGAAAAGTATAAGACCGAGTCTAATCTTATTGATGGATGTCAGAGCCGGGTGTGGCTCCAGTGCGATTATACAGACGGTAAACTTGTGTTTACAGCCGATAGTGATGCCCTTATAGTAAAAGGTATCATTGCCTTACTCATACGGGTAATCAATAATCATACACCGCAGGAAATACTCGATGCCGACCTCTATTTCATTGATAAGATAGGTCTGAAAGAACATCTTTCGCCTACTCGCAGCAACGGATTGCTTGCCATGGTGAAACAGGTTCGTATGTATGCGCTGGCATACAAGACGAAAGAGAGCGAATAGAATGTTGAATAAACTGCTGATATGCGTAAACTGAAGACCATAGAGATGCATCGCCTCACGGTGGAAGAGTTCAAAGAAGCCCCGAAGTTGCCGCTCGTTGTCGTGCTCGATGATGTGCGCTCGCTCTATAATGTAGGTTCTGTGTTCCGTTCCTGCGATGCTTTTCGTGTAGAAGCAGTATACCTTTGTGGTATTACGGCTGTGCCCCCCAGTGCAGAAATACATAAAACAGCACTCGGAGGCGAAGACAGCGTAGACTGGAAATACTTTGCGCAGGCTGAAGAGGCAATGCAACAACTGAGGTTAGGGGGGTATTTTTGTTATGCCGTGGAGCAGACCGAAGGATCTGTAAAGTTGCAGACGCTACGGTTAGGCCGTGAGCGGAAATACGCCGTGGTGTTCGGTAATGAAGTAAAGGGTGTAAAGCAGACGGTGATAGATTGCTGCAACAGTTGCCTTGAAATACCCCAATTAGGCACTAAGCACTCACTAAATATATCGGTAACTGCCGGTATTGTTGTTTGGGAATTTGCCAAACGACTCATGTTCTAATTACTCATAACAGGAATAAATGTTTCCGTAGTTAGGACTATTTATATCATGGCACATTAATTCGTGCTGTGTCTAATAGGAATATGTTATGCTAATATTTTCGATGGATATGCTTTTATCTTTTATAGAAGTGTCTTTTATTGCGGATGAGACGGGAACGTAAAAATATTAGGTCGTGGCGATAATATGCGGTATTCAGAATTAACTTAGGATTAACTTGATAATATTATAGTTTATAACTGTGTTTTGATGGCGATACATGTATTCGGTTGGTTTATAACAGATTTATTTTGCTTCTAAATTTAAGTGGACAGCGTTTATTTGTTTATGCAGAAATATTTGTGCATTCTCCTTGAATTTCTTGGGATTTTCGGTTGTATAATAATGACATTCGCCACCTTTTGTGCATAATTCTTCTACCGATGTGTGGCGTTGAAGGTAGGCTTGCAGACTTTCGGCTACATATTTTCCTTGCGGAACTATACGTACCCCACGATCTACATACTTTAAAATCTTGGGCATAAGTAAAGGGTAATGAGTGCAACCAAGAATAATCGTGTCTATTTGAGGATCAAGATACATCAGCTGATGGATATATTTTTGTACGAAATAATCGGCTCCCGGGCTGTCTGCTTCATTATTTTCGATAATCGGTACCCATAATGGGCATGCGATACTTGCAAGCTGTATGTCGGGATAAAGTTTCTGTATTTCGAGCTTATAACTCTCACTACGCACCGTACCTTCTGTAGCTAACAGTCCTACATGACGGCTCTTGGTAAGACTACCGATGATTTCGGCCGTGGGACGTATAACACCAAGCACTCTTCGTGTAGTATCCCATCGGGGAAGATCTTCCTGCTGAATAGTGCGCAGGGCTTTGGCTGATGCCGTATTGCAGCCAAGAATTACCAGATGGCATCCCATTTCAAAGAGCTTGGCCACAGCCTGACGCGTAAATTCATAAACTACGTCAAAAGAACGCGAACCGTAAGGAGCACGTGCATTATCGCCCAGATATAGATAATCATATTGGGGTAACAGCTGACGGATGCCATGAAGAATGGTCAAACCGCCGTAGCCGGAGTCGAATATACCGATAGGACCGTTCGTCTGAGGGAATGTCATCGCTTTGTTGCCTCTCTGACAAGGCCAATTACATTTTCACCCTGTACGAGGTCTACGAATGGGAGAGCATTGTTGTCTGTGTTCAGAATAAAAGCATAGCCCCGTTCTTTACCAATACGCTGTAACAAGGCATCAAGTTTTGATTGTAGTGGTGCATAAGCATCTTTCTCGGCTTGTTGCAACAATCTTCTTGATTCGCTTTTAAAAGCGACGTTCTTTTCCATCATATCTTGGAGTTCTGCCTGCCGCTTTTGAAGAATGGCAGGAGCGAAATCACGCTGTCCGTCAAGAAATTCTTCATATTTTTTATTGAATTCATCTTCAGAACGTTTGGTTTCGGCATCGTATTTACTTTTAAGATCTGTCAGATTTTTCTGTACGATGGCATACTCGGGCATATCTTTGATGGCGGCATTATAACTGATGAAGCCAAACTTAAATTGACGTTCTTGTGCTTGCGCAACGAAAGATGCCGACAGCAGAATGATAAATAGAAAGATCTTCTTCATAATTTAAATTTTATGTTTCAAAGCAGAGAAGGGTGAGAACGCATGGATCGTTTTCACCCTTTCATACCTCTGTATGGCAGAGGCCTGTTCTGTTGTTATTTCGTTTTATTTAATTGTGCCTTTACTTTTGCAGTAACATCTTCGCTGAGTGTTTCGCTGATATAAGGAATACCTGAAGCCACATCCATGATGTAAACATAGTTGCCAGCCTTACCTACTGCCTGAATAGCATTGACAAGTTTGGTTGTAATAGGCTGCATTTTCTCCTGCTGTGCTTTCTGTAGTTTCTGCGAGTTGTCTTGATAAGTCTGCTGCACCTTTTCATACATACTCTGCAACGAAGCTTCTGTTTCTTTCTGCTTAGTAGCATTCATGGTGCTTTTGGTTTTATCGTACTCATCGGATTTGCGTTGCAATTCGTCTCGCATAGCTTTTAAGTCGTTTTCATACTGCTTGGCAGTAGCCTCAAGTTCACCACGTGCTTTCACGAATTCGGGCATGTCGTTCATTACCTGTTGCGCATTAATGTGTCCGAACTTTTGTGCAAACATCGTTATCGGTGCAAAAAGCGCCAACATTAAAATAAGTTTTTTCATTTTCTAATTTATTTATTAATTGATTATCATGCAAATATATATCCTAAATTCTAAATCCTAATAGGGAGTTTCCCTAAATATTACTATTCAAAAGTATCGGTTCTTTATAACTCTTTGATTATAAATACTTATAAAATTGAAAACAGGAAAAGGGTTACGATTTAGTTACTACTCAAATTCCCTGAACTTCTTAGATTTGCTATAGTTTCAAACAGCTCTTGTTATCTGTGCAAAGATAAATAAAATGTGCTATTCCGCCAAAGAATAGGCTTGTTTTTTTGTTTGTCAGGCAACCATTTTATCGTTTTGACGGAATCCCCCCTTATCTTCGGCAGGAATAGGTTATGCTCTCTACCTGCGCACATTTCGCTATTGGAGCATAAACCATTCCGGCTTTTGGCATGACCGACGAAAAGAGACAGGGAGCAGTCTGTCGAAAGAGTTTCGACAAATCTGCTTCCTGCTATATTTTTGTGTATCGGTCATACTTTCAATGTGGGATTTCTGCAAAACGAATTTTCAGTGTTTTTTTCTTTCGGTATTTTCTTTTTCTTGGAAGCGGTTGTAAAAGCCGCATTGTTTGTCATCGAAGAAGTCGGAGGTATTCTGGTAGTGACAAATTCCTCACCCGTCTATCTCCGACACCTCCGACTTGTCTGACAAAGCCGTAGGAAAAGTATACGCCTGCTTCGTTACACGTCTCTCCACTTATCTGATTGTATGGCATGCAATCAGATTTTTAATCTTCATCCAATCTGTCTTTTTACTGTTTACCTCCATTTGGATGCGATTTTTATTGTATTGCATCCGTTGGTCGTTCCCGTTTGTACGTTGACAAACCAAAGTACACCACTCGGCCCCGAATTAAGTTTGGGGTTTTAGTTTGACTTATTAACAAAAATGTATCATTTGCACAATGACAACAAAAGAGAATTTTTCAGTCGCTCTGCCGCGTTGAACCTATACGACCTACCGGAGGCTACGCTTTTATAGACGATGTCTTCCTCGGAAAGCTCTTTTAGTCCCCGACCTACTGTATCGGCACAAAGTAACATCGTATTCGGCTTTCGTCTGAAATCCTCCACAAGCGTGTTTATGTCTTCAAGACATTTGCCGCCACAAAGATAGCTGAAGAAAAGAGAGGCGAAAATGCTATCATAGGAGAAAGTCTTGCCACTGCTGCCGCACTTGTCCAAGACGGATGCGATGATATTCTCGAGCCTCAACTTGGAAAAATGTCCATAATGCGATAAATTCCTCCGAAAGGAGTGATGTTCTCGTTTTTTATTGCTACCTTTGTCATGTCAGATGTTTTGCTTGCTTGTTAGCTTGTTAGTTTAGCAGCACCAAGATAGGTGAAATATCTGACATGGCCAAGTGTCTTGAGAACTTTGTTGTTACTCAAGCACTTAGATTTCTTGTAAGATTTTGTGCTGCGGAATTAAGGTATTCAAAGAAAAAGTCTTCTTCTTCAGAAACAAAATCCATCGAGTGGGAATATCACGTACCAGTTGGAGGGCACAATCATGGATAATGAGAATACAAGTCTGCAGGAATTCCAGACGCAGATTTGTTTAGATGCTGCCACCAGTAAAGTTAACAATACTACTGCACATATTTTATACTTATCAATAATGAGAGTATCGAAGAAGAGTGAAATTTCAACTTAATATCTGTCAAATAGAATTTATTATGAGTAAAGACTATACACTAAAGGAAGCTCTGAGCAAATCCAGCAATGATTTGTACAAGGCAATGAATGAAGCAAGAAATTCTGCATCGACCCCAATAGAAGTGGCCGCTGCTGATAATGCTTGTTGGGATACGCAACAGCTCATTGAAAGTAATGAAGAAAAAAACATACAAAGGAGCATGATCTCGGACAGAAGAAAAATATGAAGCGACAGCGCGTATGGCATGATGCAAATGAAAAGGTTAAGTTCGTATGTGACTGTACAAAGGTAACTTGTCCTTTCAATTCTTCGCTTGTTGGCACACTTAAGGTTACATCAACATCTATTAAGTTGCAGGATAAATCATGGGCTACCGTTGGAGACAAAAACAATGCTCAGAATCTCCAGTTCAAGGGCGTCTGCAATCACCCACGTTGGGGAAGTCACAAGTCTCCTTGCAAGAGTGTTATAAATCTTACACAATGGGAGAATGCCTCACAAACCGTTATTGGAGTGAGAGACGCCTTATTAGTAAAATCAACTATCCCATGCACAGTAAGTAATCATAAAATCAAAATCGTACATAGCGGACAGACCGCTACAGTTGCATCTAATATTTCTCCCGAAATTATAGACTATTGGTGGTCATACTCTCCAAAAGACGATGGTAAACGCATAACAACAGCCTGTCTGGAAGAAACTGTATACTTTCATATAAAGACAAAAGGTGTCAGCAATAAACTGCTGGCTCTACAGTTATGGGATAAAGACTTTTTCTTTGATGATGAGATGGATTATCCTAAAATGAAGAAGACTGACTCTGGAAAAGGAAAAATCAGAATAATAGATAACCACGGCGTAACTAAACTACCTCTCCCCATAGAGTGGACACAAAGTATTTTAGACGATAATCCTTGTCATTATCGCTCCTTGTATATCCAAATTGTTACAGAGTTAGGATGCGACATGCTGTTCTGTGACAGAAAGTTGAAAGACCGGCTTCTCAAAATATATGTTTCCAAGCGAGATTTATATGTTGAATCTTCCCTTAGAAGTAAATGGAGTAGCATAAGAGCCCAACTCCCTGAGATGTATGATACAGACGGCAATAATATTTCTATTATTCCCGTTTATGGCTATAATGAAGACAAAGCGGTTAGCCTACTTGAAGGAAAGATTAAAGGAGATATAAAAGGTAAAATCAAAAGTGTGATTACAAATTACAGTGAGAGTAAAGTACGTGCTTACGCACTGACAAAGTTGAAAGAGGGCTATTTTAGAGGTAATGATGGAAAGGTTTATACTCCCATCGCGACAAGAGGTACGAAAAGGGAAGCATATCGCCATATTATATATACAAACAGTGGAGAAGCCGTTGAAGTGACTTCCGGAAGAACTTTGTCTGTAACAAAAGGAGTAGACCAGATTAAAGGAGTTGAGTGAATTGGTGTAGAAGGAAAAGTGTTGGGAATTTTACAAAAAGGATGTAACATTTGGAATCTATATAGGCAAGCTTCCCCATTTGTCGATTTATTTACGTGGGCAGCAGCCAACGATCATTCAAAACCAATTCCCATTCCGATGATTGGAGGTATATCAGAGCTGATGATGCAAGATGTGATAGATTGCAGGCCGAAGTGCCTGAAATCACTTAATCAACTTTCAGATATTACTACAGGACATATTATATACCATAGAAATCTTCAGTATAAAATAGATTCAGAATGTTCCTTGTTATTGAGATTGCAAAGTGATTCTAAGCGAGATAACATGAATATATATATAATAGAAACTATTTTCTTTAATAAAAAATAAAATCTTTATGAAACAGTTGTTGTTTATAGGTTTAACATGAATTCGTCGAACTCGCGTTAATTTATATAAAATGTACTTCGAACGTACGCTTTTTCTTGTCAAAATTCTTTTGTTGATTGAATTTTGCTTTATTGTTTCTCTTACTTTCTTGATTTTCTCTCCTTGTCCTAGATATACGTCCCTTGGTGTAAGATTATCCAATGATTCATGAAATCTTCTTTTATTATAATAGTTTACCCACTGCTTGATGGCCTTTTCCAGTTCAGAGGGGCAGAAATAATGATTTAGTTTTATCACATTCTTCATTGATCGATGATATCGTTCTA
>CAUUQE010000062.1:0-13240 GCA_963547065.1 uncultured Prevotella sp.
GATGAGGCTCCGGTTACCCGTTCATAATCGGTATCGAGCGAAAGATTGACATTAGCTGTCTTGCCTGCCAGCGCTTTACCGAGTTCCTGCAGTGAGAAAGAGCCCAGTCCACTGTAGGCAATCACCTTGTTGAAGAATTTCATATTGATGAAGTCGGTCTTGTCAAGCAACGATGAACCGCCTCGCGAATAGGCATTCAGTAAGATTTCGTCTTCTTTGAAATCAGTCTTCTTCAATACTACCCGTGCCCCGTTCGACAGTTTCAGTATCTTAAATCCTAAGCGCTTGTTTTCTTTAACACTTGTAATTTTACCTTTTGGGGGCAGTGATTTGAGCAACGGTTCGTTCCTCACGTTGTCAATATAAGGGCTTACGGGCTCGCTTCGTGCTTGGCGTATGGCCGATAGTAGATCGGTGGAATCGGGTAAAGTAAGTCCTTCTTTGTCGGGATTGAAGCTGATTATAACTAGATTTCGGTCATTATCGGTAACCATTTTGCGCATGAAAGTGTCGGCATCTTGCAGTAGCAAGCTATTGAGTAGACGAGTACGTATACGGTATTGGGCCTCGGGAGAGGGGATAGGCTCAGCGTTTAAAAAATGTTCTATATATTCATTGCCGAGGAAAGCATTGTTCCTTTTGTTGCGAGCGGCATAACGTCGTTCGAGTATGTTACGGCTGTCGGCCTTGGCACGGGCAAATTCAGTGGCGGTAAAGCCATACTTTATGGCTCTTTCTACTTCACCCATGGCCACTTTTACGGCCTCTGTCGTCTTGCCTTCTTTGGGGATAACAGTTATTTGGAAAGTATATTTGGTTTTGGAAAAGAGATAGATACCGTAGCCGACAGTGGCCTGCGTGTATGGACAGTCGGCCTCCTGCGTTCGTTCTGAGAGCCGATTGCGCAGCATAGTCATCGTAATATCCTTGATGAGCAGATAGCGGTAATAATCTTCGCCCTGTCTCATAGCGCGCGTAACAGGTTCGTGTTTGTACATCACTTGCACTATACTCATTTGCTGTTCCTTGTCTTTATCAATTACAACGATAGGCTTTTCATTGTCCGGAACGGCTTCATCCGCCACTTTAGGAGTGTTCTTTTTTGCAGTAATCGGAACAAACAGTTCTTTTATTTTCTGCTCCGTGCGGTTTATATCAATATCTCCGACAACGATGATCGCTTGGTTGTCGGGGCGATACCATTTCTCGTAATACGCTTTCAATGCCTCGGGTTTGAAGTTGTCCACAATCTCCATCTTGCCGATAGGCATGCGCCGACCGTATTTGCTGTTCGGATAGAGTGCCTCGAGATTACGCTCGAGCAGTCGTGAAGAGGGCGATGTGCGCAGCCGCCATTCTTCATGAATAACGCCGCGTTCTTTGTCTATCTCTTTCGGATCGAGTGTTAGTGCACACGACCAGTCGCGGAGAACGAGCAAACAAGAGTCGAGCGACGAGGTTCGGGCCGACGGAACGTTGTTGATATTGTACACCGTACGGTCGATAGAGGTATAGGCATTGAGGTTTTCTCCGAACTTCACGCCCAACGATTCGAGATAATTAATGACGCTATTGCTCGGAAAATGAGCCGTATCATTAAAGCACATGTGTTCGAGGAAGTGTGCCAATCCGCGTTGATTTTCGTCTTCTTGTATGGAACCCACGCGCTGTGCGATGTAAAAGTTAACCCGATGTATGGGATAGTTGTTGTGTAGAAGGTAATAAGTAAGGCCGTTCGGCAATTTTCCTATGCGTACACTGCTGTCTGTAGGTATAGGTCTTATGGTGGGTTGTGCCGTTGTTGTAAGGCTGAAGAGCAGCGAAACGACGACTGTGAAAAATATTTTCATCTTAGAAACTTAGGATGATTGCAGCATTCAGATTATGGCGGGTACCGCTGATTCCATAGGTGTCGGCGAGAGTGTAAGCAAGGTGATAGGTGACTGAAAGTGAGAGACGGTAACGGTCGAACACCTTTCCGCCACCGATATTCAGTTCGGTTGCGCCTTTTGCCGTATGATAATAATTGTAAAGGGGGCGGGCCACATCGGTGGAAAAGACGTTTTCTTGCGAAGCGGGATAGGTAAGCGTGGCTGTTGGAAATAGCAGCCATTGGCCTGCGCCATAGAAGATATAGCAGGCGGAATGCAAAACGTGCTGCCTATGCCATGTCAATGATGCATCGAAACTGCTGTGTTCGAACAAGTGCGCGGAAGAGCCGTCTTGCTTTTTCTCGTATTCATAGCCTGCCGACAGGCCGTAGGAGTTGATACATCCGTTGGGGGTATGTTGGTAAAGTAAAGCGTTGAGACCGAGAAGACGGTAGTTGTAAACATAATTCTTTTGTCCTTGAAGAATATTATCGAGTTTATCCGACCCCCTTGTAAGATAAGCATAAGCCTGTGTTTGCAGCTTTATGGTTGGGCTAAATGCGTAGTCGACACCGAGATCAAGGCTTATCTTTGTTGTTTTGTAGGTAGAAAGAAGGCTGCGAGATACGTTTGTAGTGCGACTGCGGCGTATGCTATCGCGCTGTGCATCATAGCTGAGACGTGCCCATAGCGTCAGGCTGTCAATGTTACCTTTCAGTTGCAGGCCTGCGTGACGGGTATAAATGTTCGTTTCGAGCGTTCGGTTTTGGAATTGTTGCGTCTTTCTATTCATACCGAATCCCATGAGTTCGTAAGCCATCATGTCGAGTCGTTGTATCCGATCGTTGTCCGAATTGTTGTAAACTATATCGTTGTCGCGCGTTCCATAACCCAGTCCGCCACTTAGGAGAGCTAAAAATCGTGGTAACGTGATACCTCCGAAGAGATAATAACGAGAGATAAAACTCTCTGTAGAGGGCCTTGGATCGTTGCTTCTCGCACCTTTTAAGTACCTAATCTGCGCTGATGCTCCCACTACAAAGAGCTGTGAAATATTCCAATCGAGAGTTCCTTTGATATCATAAGTCTCTATATCCCAGTTTCCTTTCTTAGGAGAACCGAAATAATAGGGCAGTCCGTCTTGCGGTATTTCGCTGAGCAACCATTTTACACTGTCGTTGTATTGGCGCGTATAGGCAAACTCACCGTAGATTTGCCATGTGTTTGCCGAATGCAGGCCGATGGAACGTACTCGTATTTCGTTCGCCTTTTCGGGCATTTGGATACGCATCATCTTTCCGCTTTGATATTCGTATTCCAGCGTGGCATAGCCGAAACTGATCCTCGGCAACAGGCTGACACCTAAAGGGGAGGCCAGCTTCGTATCGTATATCTTTGCCTCCAAGTTGCCGGGAATGATAATTTGACGCACAGAGTCTTGTTCCTTTGCCTCCGCACCAGTGGAACAAAAGGCAAAGGAAGCTACCACCAATATCTTCAGGAACTTCTGTAACATGCGTTTTATTGTTGTGGTGCGAACGCTTTTGGCTCGGCCTTCATCTCTACAAAGTCGAATGTAGAGTTGTTGATATCCTGCAATATCTTACGCGTTCCATCCACACGACTGACTTTGCGAGTTACGCACATCGAACTATAATCGGGTTTTGAATATGTATAACCGGCATCATCTTTCTTCTGGAAGGCCTTGGGAGCAACGTAACCGTCAGCAGTCGGGGTGATCACCTCTACTGCGTCGATGATATTGGCATTAGGAACTTGCATGAATTGATCCTTGGAACCCATTGCCGGATCTTTGGCCGGATAAAGATAAACGGGCAGTGATGCCGGATTGGAGTGACGGAAGATGACATATCCTTCTTTACCATTGCGCGATAAGCGCATATACTTGTTGTTGCCTCTATGGATGATTGTCATGTTTGTAGCATTGGGATTGTCGAGTTCTTCATAACCTTTGTATACCACATCGAACTCGGCTTTGCTTAAATCAACGGTAAGTTCCGGAGCTTCAGGAGTAATTTTTTTACCGGTACTTGTCGTAAATTCAGCTTTATAGTTTTGCGCGAAAGCCGCGATAATGAAACTTTGGCCCGGTTGTATGGGATAGTCTTTCCCCTTACCGGGAACCATGAAGAGCATTTTTGCATAGTAATATTTGGCGTTGGCGCCATCAACGTCTTTCATGTCTTGCGATTTGCTCCAGTCGTAACGGCCGTCTTCAGTATAATAATATCTTTTATCCTGCCACTTATGTCCGTTTCCATAGCGGCTCATCGTGGTAACAGCCACGCATAGGCTGTCGGCATAGAGCACGCGGTTGGTATTGTTATAAATCTCGATGAACTGATCGTTTTCTCCTGCAGCTTTCTTGTTGTCGGAACCTGCATAGTAGATGGTTTTAATCACAAAATTATCCGTTGAAGCTGTATTTAGTTCTAAAGACAGTTCTTTTGTCTTTCCGGGTTCGAGTTGTACGCCGGTTGCAGAAGCCGAGAATAGCACGGAGTCGGTTATTTCTGCCGTTGTACCCGTAGCATTTTTATAATCTTCGGCCGACATTTTGTAGGTGGCCGTTACGTCGTACATATCTACAGGCAGGTTATCAACCGTGGCAATACCATTTGTACCGACTTTTACAGAAGTTTCTTTACCAGAATTTACATTGCGCAACGTAAGTTTAACTTTGTCGAGCGCTACCTTACTATATCCTGAAGCGAGTTTTACACTCACTTTGACAGACGAAGAAGATACATCGGGTGTGTCGTTCGAGTCGCTACAAGCGGTAAAAATCGTTGCAGCAACCATCATCATAAGAAGGGCAAGCGTATTGCCCAAAGAAATTAACTTTTTCATTTTTTACAGTTTGGTTATGATTATGAATTTAATAAATATAATTATTTTGTTATAGTCTGTAGGATATATCCATGCTTATAGTGGGTGCCTGATTGAAATATATTCGCACACCGTTGCGCTCGATATATGGACGATAATTGAATACATTGTTGACATAGCACGACAGCCTGAGCTTTGTTCCCAGCTCTTTAGATATGCGCAAATGGCAATTAGGTACGATGATAGGCTGATTGATGTTGACGGGAGCATTATCGGTGAGCCACAAGTAAGCCCATTTAACGTCTTCTGCTTCCTTATTCTTGAAGTAAATGGCTTTGAAATTCTGGTCGTAATAACCTTTCGGATAGATGCTGAAGCCATGCCGATTGTAGTGGCGATACCAGAAATTCTGCATTCTCAGGTTGAGTATCAGACCGATGATGGGTATCTGTTTAGTAATGCTGATTGTAGAAATGATTTCATCTGAGCTGTTTTTGGTAGGCGCATAAATGGCTGTTACCGCCTCTCTAGTAAGGTCTACCGAACTGCCTGTGCGGTCGCCTTTCGAATGATAAAGGCTGTAATTATAGACTAAAGAGTAGTTGAGCGATATGCCCAACGGATGAATATTGTTGATATTTCCTATCAGTTCGACACCCATATTGCGACTGTAGAGCAGATTTTTGGGTGTAAAATAGGAGTCGATGATCAGTTCTTTGTCGCCGTCGGGTGCATAGATGGGGCGCCCTGAAGCCTCTTGGCCCACCTTTTTATAATTCTGTACCCACATTGTGTCGAGTACAGACTGCGAACTGATGCCCCGTATGTCTATCTTCATATAGCCCGTAAGTGATGTGCTGAACCCTTTACCGTTGTAAGAAGTGCCCAGTTCAAAGCTATGGGTGTAGGGCGATTTCAAGCTTCTGTTGGTCGGATCCACCACCTTTGTTTGGTAAAGATACAACCTCTCGTTAGCGTTTTCGCTGTAGTTAGAGAACACCAATCGGTCGAAGTATACGTTTTCGGGATAAAGATATGCCGTGGCGGGTATCTTGTAACTGATGCCGTAGGCCGCATTGAAGCTCAGTCCATTGTTGAAAGAAAAAAGACTATTCACGCGCGGACTCATCGTAAAGATGCCTCGTTGCGCCTCTATACGGACACCTCCCGTCACGGAGAGCAGGCTCTGTCCGAAAGGCAGGTTTAGTTTATCTTGCATGTATCCGCCATATTGCAGTAGTCGGATGCTGTTCTTATAGTCGTAGGAGCGGTCTCCGCGCCCGCCTTGTCCCCCATCATAGTAGGGTGTTTCGGGATTAAATATCTTTCCTCTGCCTAAGTTTGCCTCGTAGCGGCCAAAAATGCCTATGCTGAGGTTGTGTGATGCCTTGCCCGTTTTTACTAATTTACGACTCTCTACATTGCCGTAAAGCGCCAAGGGCTTGCCCTCTATTTCGAGCAGTGAGGTGTAATAGGGCGGAGCAATGTCGGTTTCGTGCAGACCATTAGTATAGGCATCGGTGATAATGCTGCGCCAATAGTTAGCGATATACTCCTCGTGCATGTCGTATTGGCGCGAGAGAGAGAATGAAAAGTTATAGTCTGTCATGTCGAAAAATCCCTTTCGTGGCGAGAGTGAACCGCGTGTAGAAAGTCGAAATGAGGATTGATCGGTCTTTGTGCGGTTGAGGTATGCATCGGGATCGTTTTTCAAACCGTCGAGATTTTTAGAGAAATCCAGCGACAGCGTATTCTCCCATTTGAGCTTTCTGCTGAAAGTTTTCGTCCATGTAGTATTGATTGCGATGTTCGAATTGGTCTTCAGTTTATCTCTTCTATCGCGGGTGCTGTGCATATAGTCTATGTTGAAATTGAACAGACCGTACTTCTCTCCTAATGATAAGCCCTTACCGAGCGACACATCGAATATGTTATACTGGACTTTTACCGATCCATAGAACGGCGTAAGCCCCGCACGGCGATTGATGATGACGGCTCCGTCACTCAAATCGCCGTATTTTACCGGTGCTACACCCGATATCACCTCGATGCTTTCGATAGAAGAAGCAGGGATAAGTCGTAGGTCGTTGCCATTTCCAACGTTTTCATTATTATCGGTATTGAACCGCCTGTCGAACATTTTGATGCCTCCCCATTTGCCATAACTATCGAGCTGCATGTTGGTGTTGTTGGATATAGGCACGCCATCCACTACGTATGAGATGCCGAAAGCGACGTTTCGCGTGTAATCGTTTATCTTGTTGCGGCTGTAGGCATCGAGCGGATTTTCGAGAGAGCCTGAGAGTACTGAGCGCAAAGTGAGGAAACTGGCGTTGTGCATATCGGTGTTAAGGATGGCTTTGCCTGGCAGAACCTGCATAATATCGGCAAGACTATAGGCTTGAATGTTATCTATAGTGCTGCGTTGTATCACCATAGAGGAATTAGATTGCTTGGGCACGCGCACCGCATTGACTTGTACACCTTTTAGGTAGAGGCTGTTGTCCTCCAATGTGATAGTCATTCTGTTCTGAGAAGGCAATGTGGTGTGGTTAAGAAAAAGTGTTTTCGGACTTTTCCCTACATACGAAATGTTGATTTTGGAGCCTTTTCCTTGGAAGAGCGTCTGCTTTAACAAAATATTTCCATGCCCGTCTGCAGTGTAGGTACGGTCTGCTGTCTCCACGTTCACGGTGGCGTATGGCAACGGACTTCCGGCCTTGTCTGTGATTGTTAGTAGAATATCGTTGGAAGACGGAGTATGCGCATAAGCAAAGCTTATGCATATCAACTCTAAGAGGAAAAATACGGCACGTTTTCCCCTTGTTGATATTTGAATAAACGATGTCATTTTTTCAACTATATTCTTTCTGTATCCCTAACAATTTGTATTTGGTTACAAAGTTATATATCTTCTGTTGTCGTAGAAATACCTAAAAATGATTATTTGGTTCGTGTTGTTCATATGCTACATATCAGGCTTACATATTATCTTAATCTGATGCACATCGTAGTGTTTATAGGCGCTTTGCGCCGTTCTATGTATATTGGACACTATGTGGATAGATGAGATAAGATATAAATAGTGCAAAAAATGTACTCATTATTTGTAGGTATGTCGGATTATTTTTCTATCTTTGCATTGTACAAAAAGAGGAATCTGCTTAGCCAGAGGTACAAGAACATTATTAATATTTTAAACATTTGATAGTATGGCTTACGTAATTAGCGACGACTGCATAGCATGCGGATCGTGTATTGATGAATGTCCTGTAGGGGCAATCTCTGAAGGAAACAAGTATAACATTAACCCTGATATGTGTACGGAGTGTGGCACATGTGCGGATGTTTGTCCTAACGAGGCGATTTCTCTCCCGTAGCTAATCAGATTAAACGGATATTTTGAGGTAAAAGCAGTTCCCTGTGGGAGCTGCTTTTTTGTTGCTTGTTCTTATTGAATATGCTGCTTGTTGCGGATAGAGAATGTGGGTGACTGTCATATGTATATGGTCTGACGGGCATAAGAGGGCGATGTATTGCAGCTTCTATAGGCAAGTAGAATTTTATGTGTGGTATATTGCTCTTATACAAACGTTGATATAGTTTATTCTTTTTGCTGTTTATTTCTGTAAGAAATTGGTTAGATGGTAATTAAATAATTGGGTAAAGAGCTGTTTTTTGATGTAATTGGTAGAGTAATGTTTCTTTTATGGCGGATTTCTTATCTTTATTGATATTAAAAAAGGATGAGACTCTGTTGGCCTCATCCTTTTTGTATTGTGAGCGGTGCTATATTACACCTTCTTTTGATTATTTACCTAATACTTGTTTTGCCGTGGCATTGTTGGGATCGAGTGTAAGTACTCTGTTCCAATAATCGGTATAGTTGGCTTTATCATCTGTCTTGTAATAGTAATAACCAAGGTATTGATAGGCTTCAAGCAGATATTTATTTTCGTTTTCATCGCGGTTCTCTTTATCTTTCAGTAGCTTTGCAAGCTCTTCATAGAAAGGTCTCGCCTGATATGTTTTCATCTCGGGATCCATATAGGAATTGATACGAGCCTGCCAAAGCGTGGCAAAATCGCTGACGTTTGGATATTTCTCACCGAGTTCTTTGTATGCTGCTGCAGCTTTCTTATATGCTTCTGTTTGCTCTGGTCCTTTGGTCTCCTGTGCCTGCATAAGATAAATGCCTGCCAAACCTGCATATTCTGAAGCTGTCTGTTTGTCAAGGCTTTTCAGATATTCTTCATATTTTTGTGCGGCATTGGTATAATCACCTTTTGCCGTATAGGCATTTGCGATATTTTTGAGAGCGTCGGAACGGTCTTGTTTATTGTCAGTATTATTTTCGATAGACTTATTGAACATCTCAATGGCCTTGTCATACTCTTTTTTACCGAGGTATGCATGGCCGTAATATAGGTAGTCGCTTTCTGTTATTTTCGTCTTTTCAGATTTGTTGAAGAGTGCATCTGCATATTGCAAAGCCTCATCATATCGTTTCAAGTTGGTAAGATTGAAGAAATTGATACGGTTCAATGCGGCGTTCGAAGGAAACTTCTTAATTCCGAATTGTGCAACTTCAAGACTCTTGTCAAATTCGCCCTTGAGAAAATAGTTCAGTGCGAAACTTACCAATTGGTAGTCTTCCATTTGGTTTTTATCTACTTTATTGTAGTATTCAAGTGCTTTGGAAATGTTACCAGCTCTATCATAAATCTCTGCTGAAATGATGTCTACTGGATAATCTGGGCGTTGCTTGCGCAATTCTTCGAGCTTAGCTACAGAAGAAGCAGGGCTGACTTTGCTGTTTACTTGTGCATAGCGGCGATATCCGTTAGGGTTTTTCGGATCGAAATATGTTGCCTGCTCGTACCATCCAGATGCTGCGCCGCCATTATCTTTGAATGCTTCTATGTCGCCGGCAAGTACATAGGCGTCCCCATAGTGTTTGTCTCTTGCGATGGCAAGGTCTGTATATATCTGTGCATTTGCAGTGTCCTTGATATCGAGATAGGCACGGCCGATAGCAGTAAGTACATCGGCATTCTTCTTGTTTGCTTTGAAGATGTCTTTGACTTGCTTGTCTGCATTGGCACCTTTTGCCTTGATGATATTGGTTACTTGTTCGATGATGGCCTTATGGTCCTCTTGTGCGCTTATGGGAGCATAGATGCTTATCATTAATGCCCCGATCATTAGATATTTGATAGTTTTCATAATTTCTTGTCTTTAGAATGTTAGTATGATGGACGTCTAATGATATGACGTTTGATAGTACTGAAAGTTTATGTTATTCAGTAACATTAACACTTCTGATAGTAATATTTCCTTGCACGGGGAGCAAGCCTGATTTTAGAATGATCATCTGTCCTTTGGGGGAAGCAATAAAATTGGCAAATCCCCACGGCAGAGCATTAATAGGATCGTTAAGAAGTGCATAGACTGTTCTTATCAAGGGATAGTTGCCATTGTATATGTAATATTGATAAGGTTTCCAGCTATTGGCTGGTGTTGCTTTGGGCAACTTACTTACCGACATGATTCTTATTTTCTTATTGAAAGTGAGATTAGTTGAGTCGCGTTTATCGTTTAGCCAATTGCTTCCGATAATCCCGATCGCATTGGGAGTATTCTCAACATATTTGATTACATCTGCAGTCTTGTTTGTAGCTGCGACATTCTTGTTCTGGATAGGTTTCCCGCCAAGAATGCTGTCTTCTACAAAATGAACGGCACTTGATTTTTTGTTATCGAATACCAACAGAATTTCTCCTCTTTTAGAGTCGTGGTAAATATCGCCCCAATTCTTGACCTGCCCGTTGAGGATGCGTCTGATATCATTTACACTGATACAGGTATCCGTATTTTCTTTATTGACGATTAATGCCAAACCATCGTATGCAATTTTCATGGCTCTTGGCATAAATCTTCTTTCTTGTAGATTTTTTAATTCGTTGGCCTTGAAATCTCGTGAAGTAATGGCAAGGCAAACTTTTTCTTTAAGCAGCATGTTGATAGCATCCAACTCATTTGTATAGATGGGTTTAACAGTTGCTTTCGTGTATATGGATTCGAAGATTTGCTTTTCTTCTTCTATGATGGGACTAAAACTTTCGTCAGAGGCGAAACTGATCACCCCTGACGAATATGTATCTGTCCTGCCACCTTTATGCTTCTGCTGTCCACATGAAGTCATCAAGCTGGCGGATAGTGTTAATCCTACGAATATGTAAGATAGTTTATTTCTCATTTGTAAACTTACTGTAGTCTAAATGTTACAGGAACAATGTATTTAACTCGTACAAAAGAACCGTTCTGCTTACCTGGTTGCCATCTTGGCATTCCTCTTACAACGCGGGCTGCTTCTTTGTCAAGCGAGGGATCTACTGAACGTGCAACCTGCACATCGGTGATTGAACCGTCTTTCTCAACAACGAAAGAGATCGATACACGGCCTTGTGTTCCGTTCTCTGCAGCAACGACAGGATAGTGGATATTCTTGTTCAGATAATCCATGAGGGCTGCAGGACCCCCTGGAAACTGTGGCATCTGTTCTACAACTTCGAATATCTTGTTCTCTTCTTCACGCTTAGGAGGATCAGGCTGTGCGATTACCTCTTTAGCCTTGAGAACTTCACCATTTATGTCATCATTACCCTGCACATTGAATGAACCGATAGCTGTCTTTGTCGCCATCAACTGGTCTTGTGTTTTTAGCTCATCTTCAGGTTTAACATCGGCATCTTTTTTGATGACAGGTGCCGTAAACTTGACAGAACTTTTTACACGTTCAACAACTTTTTCCGGTTCAGGTTGTATCTTTTTCTGTTCAACCTTAGCTTGTTTTTTCGGCTGGTTGAGTGCAGAAATCTGGGTAACCTGAGTAGCTGCAACCTTTCGTGCATTCTCATCTACGATGTTTTTAATAGCCATTCCTGCAAATGCAAGTATTGCAACGATAAATACAATGAAGATAGAAAATATGTTTCTCTTTGAAGTTCCCTTGCGGATCTTATAAGCTCCATAGGCTTGGTTTCTTCCTTGAAATACAAGTTCTATCCAGTCATTCTGAACTAAATCAATTTTTGCCATTTCTTTTGCTTTTAATTGTTAATTACATGTCATGACTATTCAATGCCCTTCCTCTTGAGAAGTTTCAAGTCGTTGGGATTGATTTTGTCAATGACGTACTTACCAATACTGCAAATTTGCATTTCATCGAGAGCATCAACCAAGTTCTTGTAAGTAGCTTTATCAGTAGCTTTGATGATTACGGTCATCGTTGAGATCTTCTCGTTTCCGAGATCTCCGCCTTTGATCTTGGACAATTCAGCATTATAAACTGAATCTGTGTACTTTTTCGGGTTTTCCAATTTCTTTCTGTCTAAAGCTGCCTTGGCTGCCATTACCTGTTGTACAGGCGTTGTACCATCTTCTGTAACGTGGTCTATCAACACTTTACGGATGCCATCCCTTCCCCATGTAGTTTCTTTCATACATGAAGGATCGTCGTATTTAGGTTGTCCGTTGATGTAATAGATTTTGTCATTTGCACAAACATAAATCGTTATGGTGTATGACGCTTTTGTTACAGTCTTATCTTGATCTTGAACCTTATCATTTGTTGGCATACTCAACTCCATTGTTTGTGGCTTGGCCAAAGAAGTACAGAGCATGAAGAATGTGATAAGAAGCATCATCATATCAACCATCGGAGTGAAGTCCACACGGACATCCATCTTCTTTTGTTTGCTTTCTTTCTTCTTCATTACTTATTCCTCCTCTAACTTTTTGTATTGAGTAATCAAATAATAGCGATTCTCATTCATATCCTGAAGTTCAGACATTACTTTCTTAACGACAGAATAAGGTGTCTTCTCATCAGCTTTGATAGCTATTTTTATCTCGGGGTTTACAGAGCGAGCCTCTGTAACCCAAAGCTGGAATTCACTCTTACCTTTTTTACCGTCGGTATCAATACTGTCTGTAGGGATACCTTGATTTTTGATTTCCTCTGCCATACGGCTCTCGTCGAGTTTCAGGTAGGCGGAAAGTTTGTCCATAGGAACACCCCACATAGGATCTTTTCTGAATTTCTTCAACTGTTCTCCATCAAGAGATACGCCGAACTGACCGGTCATACCTGAGAGAACATCCATCATTTGAGCCTGATTGTCCATACTCATGAACACCTGCCCCTTTTTGTCGACAAGGATGTTCAAGACATTTTTTTCTGGAACCTTGATTTCTGAAACCGATCCCGGAGTCACTACTTTCACAGGTTCATTCTTCACAAATGTTGATGTTAACATGAAGAATGTCAGCAAAAGCACCATGACATCCGACATAGGAGTCATATCAATCCAGACTGCTTGTTTTTTAATTTTTACTTTACCCATAGCGATAAATTTTTAAAGGGTTAGCAAAAATTAAACTTCTTCTGCGTGATTGGCTTCGTATGTCTGAGCAATTGAGTAACCAACCTCATCAAGGGCGTATGTCAACTTATC
>CAUUQE010000063.1:0-13167 GCA_963547065.1 uncultured Prevotella sp.
ATTTATTATTTTTGAATTATTATTATATATTTCTAAATTTAATTTCAATCAATTCTGTATATTTTATTTGTATTATATGCCGTAAACATTAAGGCACAGCAGCAACCTTCCATAACCCCAACAGGGACATTTACTTCTTCAACAGGTGAAACAGAAGAGAACGTTGTTTCTTTTCAAGGTTCGGCGCCAATAATAGCACAATTGAAAGCTAATGCTGAGAACACTGCAGGATGGACGGCATACTATGAGTGGCGCTTTACGAAAGAAGGAGATAACATACCTTATCTTGTCAGATATGAGCAAGATACAGAATATACATTTATGACAGCGGGAGTCCATCGAGTTGTACTCCATGCTATTTTTTCTCAAGGCACTGATACTGTGGCTTATACAAAAGAGTATTGGGACAATAATGTCCCTATCACTGTTTCTGTTTCAGAAAGCAAACTCGAATTTCCCAATGCATTTTCACCGAATGGAGACGGTATAAATGATATTTACAAAGCTAAAGAGGGCTTTCAAAGTATTACAGAGTTTCATGCCTACATATATAATCGTTGGGGGCAATTACTCTACGAATGGACAAATCCATCGGAAGGTTGGGATGGTAAATATAAAGGAAAAGATGTCAAACAAGGTGTTTATTTTTGTTTAGTAAAGGCAAAAGGTGCTGATGGGCGTATTTTCAATATCAAGAGAGACGTTAATTTATTACGCGGATATATTGAAAGTACAAATGGAATACCTTGATATCAATAATTCTCATAAAAATATAGAGAAGAATACATAAATATAATTATTTTTTCAATTAAAGATTGGTAAATGGATCGTGAAGATGAAAAAATATGTGTATGGGGAGCACGTGTACATAATCTTAAAAATATAGATGTAGAAATTCCACGAAATTCTCTGACAGTTATCACCGGACTTTCCGGTTCTGGTAAGTCATCTCTTGCCTTCGATACCATTTTTGCTGAAGGCCAACGACGGTATATCGAAACCTTTTCGGCTTATGCACGTAATTTCCTTGGGAATATGGAACGCCCTGATGTTGATAAGATTACGGGGTTAAGTCCTGTTGTCAGTATCGAACAGAAAACTACAAATAAGAATCCACGTTCAACAGTAGGTACTACCACCGAAATATATGATTATCTACGTCTGCTTTATGCACGTACAGGGATAGCATACAGTTATCTCTCTGGCGAAAAAATGGTGAAGTATACGGAAGAAAAGGTATTAGATATGATTATGACCGACTATGCAGAGAAATCCATTTATATCCTTTCCCCGCTCGTACGTCAACGTAAGGGACACTATCGTGAATTATTTGAAAGTATGCGCCGAAAAGGATATCTTTATATTCGCATAGATGGAGAAGTCAAAGAAATCGTACGAGGTATGAAAGTAGACCGCTACAAAAACCATAACATAGAAGTTGTTATTGATAAGTTGCAAGTACAAAACAATGACAACGAACGGCTCAAAAAAAGTGTACAAACGGCAATGAGGCAAGGTGATGGGGTTGTTATGATTATAGATAAAGATACGGAAAAAGTACGTAATTTCTCTAAACGGCTGATGGATCCTGTAACAGGAATTTCGTATAGTGAGGCTGCTCCCAACATCTTTTCTTTCAATTCTCCAGAAGGAGCTTGTCCACATTGTAAAGGATTAGGATATGTGAACGAGATCGATCTAAACAAAGTTATTCCCAATAACAAACTAAGTATTTACGAGGGAGCTATCGTTCCTCTTGGTAAATATAAAAACCAAATGATATTCTGGCAGCTTGATGCTATATTGCAAAAATATGAATGTACATTGAAAACTCCATTCAAGAATATCCCACAAGAGGCAGTAGACGAAATTCTCTACGGCACTCTCGAAAATGTAAAGATCAGTAAAGAACTGGTACATACATCATCAGACTATTTTGTTACTTTTGACGGTGTCGTCAAGTATTTACGCACAGTTATTGAAAACGACGATTCCTCCGCCGGTCAGAAATGGGTTGACCAATTTCTTGGTACAACCTTATGTCCAGAATGTCATGGGATGAGGCTCAAACCTGAATCGCTGTCATATAAGATATGGGAAAAGAATATATCCGAAGTTGCCGATTTGGATATGACAGACTTGCGGCTTTGGCTCGAACATGTGCAAGAACATATGGATGCTCAACAAAGGAAGATTGCTTCTGAAATAGTGAAAGAACTCCTAACAAGGGTAAATTTCTTGCTTGAAGTTGGGCTGGATTATTTAGCCCTCAATCGCCAATCGGCTACCCTTTCGGGTGGAGAAAGTCAGCGCATACGTCTTGCCACACAGATAGGAAGCCAACTCGTAAATGTATTATACATACTTGACGAGCCGAGTATCGGTCTGCATCAGCGAGATAACGAACGGCTCATTAAGTCACTAAAAGAACTTCGTGATCTTGGAAATACTGTTATCGTTGTAGAACATGATAAAGAAATGATGTTAGCAGCTGACTACATTGTAGATATTGGTCCAAGAGCTGGCCGAAAGGGAGGAGAGGTTGTATTCCAAGGAACCCCAAAAGAATTGCTTAAACAACATACTATAACCTCACAGTATCTTAATGGTGAACTTAAAATAGACCTGCCAAGAATGAAAAGAAAGGAGAGTACCGACATTCAGCTTCCCATTTATCGACGAAAAGGAAATGGGAAATATATTCGTATTATAGGAGCACACGGAAATAATTTAAAGAATGTTGATGTGAAATTTCCTCTTGGAGAACTAATAGTTGTTACAGGTGTTTCTGGTTCTGGAAAGTCCACTCTCATTAATGAAACTTTACAACCAATTCTTTCACAACATTTTTATCGCTCACTCAAGTCCCCTATGCCATACAAGAAGATCGAAGGCATCGATTACATAGATAAGGTAGTGAACGTAGACCAAAGTCCTATCGGCCGTACACCGCGCTCCAATCCCGCTACTTATACTGGTGTATTCAGTGATATACGCTCTCTATTTGTCAATCTTCCAGAAGCACAAATTAGAGGCTATAAGCCCGGACGGTTCTCTTTCAACGTGAAAGGTGGACGGTGCGAGGCATGCGGAGGTAATGGATACAAAACTATCGAAATGAATTTTCTACCTGATGTGATGATACCTTGTGAAGTCTGCCATGGTAAGCGTTACAATCGTGAGACACTTGAAGTTCGTTATAAGGGAAAATCTATTGCCGATGTACTTGACATGACTATTAACCAGGCTGTTGAATTCTTTGATACGGTACCAAATATTTTACAGAAAATAAAAACTCTTCAAGATGTTGGCTTGGGATATGTCAAACTCGGACAATCTTCAACAACACTCTCTGGTGGTGAAAGCCAGCGTGTAAAACTCGCCACGGAACTAGCCAAACGCGATACAGGCAACACACTTTATATTCTTGATGAACCAACTACAGGTCTCCATTTTGAAGATATCCGTATTTTGATGAATGTATTACAACGTCTTGTTGATAAAGGTAATACTGTTATTATTATTGAACATAATCTTGACGTTATCAAACTTGCAGACTATATCATTGATATGGGGCCTGAGGGTGGCCGTAATGGTGGTACGATCCTCTCTGTAGGCACGCCAGAAGAGATAGCAATGGGTAAGAAAGGGTTTACTTCAAGTTTCCTTGGCCCCGAACTCAATATATGAAAAAGCAAGAAAACTTAATTATTAGATTTTTGTGTTCATTTGTTGATAGAGTGTTCTAAAATAGCTATTTTAGGGTTATATACTATCAAAAATTATTGCAGTCGTGTCAAAATTTCATTTGTTAAACCTCATCTTTCTTATTATTTTTAAGTAATTTTGTGCGCAAAATATATGTTTTTAAGATAAAAAAGAATGATAACAGTCACAAATCTTGCTATCCAGTTTGGAAAGAGAGTGCTTTACAAGGATGTAAATGTCAAGTTTACGCATGGAAATATTTATGGAATTATCGGTGCTAATGGTGCAGGAAAGTCTACATTACTGAAAGCGATCAGCGGTGATTTGGAACCAAATAAGGGGACTGTGGAACTTGGACCGGGCGAACGTCTCTCGGTATTGGACCAAGATCACTTCAAATACGATGAGTTTCGTGTGCTTGATACGGTAATTATGGGGCATGAACCGTTATGGCGAAATATGAAAGAGCGCGAGGCATTGTATGCAAAAGCAGAAATGACCGAGGATGATGGTAATCGTGCAGCCGAACTTGAGGAACGTTTTGCCGAGATGGATGGTTGGAATGCTGAGAGCGATGCTGCACAGCTGTTATCGAACTTGGGGATTGTAGACGCTTTACACAATAAGAAGATGAGTGAACTTTCGAACAATGAGAAAGTACGTGTAATGCTTGCTAAGGCTCTTTTCGATCATCCCGACAACCTGTTACTCGATGAACCAACCAATGATTTAGACCTTGATACCGTGACTTGGCTTGAGGAGTATCTCGGCAATGTGGAGCAGACAGTCCTTGTAGTTAGCCACGATCGGCACTTTCTTGATGCTGTAAGTACACAGACTGTGGATATTGATTTCGGTAAAGTTACGGTATTTGCCGGTAATTATAGTTTCTGGTATGAGAGTTCGCAGTTAGCTCTACGTCAGGCACAGAATCAAAAACAAAAGGCAGATGAGAAGCGCAAGGAACTCGAGGAGTTCATTCGACGATTCTCTGCCAATGTGGCAAAGAGCCGTCAGACAACTTCTCGTAAGAAGATGCTCGAGAAACTAAATGTGGAAGAAATACGTCCTTCGAGTCGTAAGTATCCGGGAATTATCTTTCAAATGGAGCGTGACCCGGGCAATCAGATACTTGAAGTCGAAAATCTGAAAGCTGTAGATACGGATGGGACAATACTTTTCGATCATGTGAACTTCAATATCGAAAAGGGTGAAAAGGTAGTATTCCTCAGTCATAACCCTAAGGCAATGACGGCACTCTTCGAAATTATCAACGGTAAGCGTGAGCCTGATCAGGGTTCTTATAAATGGGGGGTTACCATTACTACAGCTTATTTGCCACTCGACAATACGGAATTCTTTAAAAGCGACCTAAACTTAGTAGACTGGTTGAGCCAGTTTAGTGTAGGTAATGAGGTTCAGATGAAAGGTTATTTGGGCCGAATGTTGTTCTCTGGTGAGGATGTTTTGAAGAAAGTAAATGTACTTTCGGGAGGTGAAAAGATGCGTTGTATGATTGCAAAAATGCAATTGAAGAATGCAAATTGCCTCATTTTGGATACACCTACCAACCATCTTGATTTGGAAAGCATTCAAGCTTTCAATAATAATCTTATTGCATTCAAGGGTAATATTCTTTTCTCAAGTCATGATCATGAATTTATCGAGACGGTTGCTAACCGTATTATAGAGCTCACTCCATCGGGTACGATCGATAAATTGATGAGTTACGACGACTATATTTACGATGAAAGTATTAAGGAACAAAGGCAGAGAATGTGTTGATTTCTGGGGATAATATAGGATGTGTATATTTCTTGGCAAGGTATTTGCTAAGAGGCATGTATAATAAATTATTTGATCATGAATAAAGATATAGACAATAAGGCAGGAAATGCAGGGTTCGAACAGGAATGCGAAGAGCAGAATATGCAGAATAGTGCTAAAGAAGAGTGTGCTAAAATATCTTCTGAAACTTCAGAAAAAGAATGTGCTAAAGAGCCAAAAGATGCTTTAGAAGAAGCTAATGCCAAGATAGAAGAGCTGAAAGATAAATATCTTAGGAAGGTTGCAGAGTTCGATAATTATGTGAAACGAACCCGTAAAGAGAAAGATGAACTAATCTTTAATGGTGGTGAAAAGACGATCAATGCCGTTCTTCCTATTATTGATGATATGGAACGTGCCATAGCCAATGCCGGAAAAACCAATGATGCAAAGGCCATAGAAGAAGGATGGGAGCTTATTTTCAAGAAATTTATTAAGGTGTTGGAAGGCTTGGGAGTTAAGCAAATCGATACAAGAGGCCAAGATTTTAATGTAGACTACCATGAAGCCATAGCCATGGTACCCGGAGATGATGAACATAAAGGAAAAGTTATAGATTGTGTTCAGACCGGTTATACCTTGAACGATAAGGTCATACGCCATGCAAAGGTAGCGGTGGGACAATAGGTTTATGGAATACGAACAAAAAACTCTTTCAGAATAGGTAGATTATTATAATGGCACAAAAAAGAGATTATTACGAGGTACTTGGTGTGACTAAAGAGGCTTCGGAAGAAGAAATAAAGATAGCCTATAGGAAACTTGCCATCAAATATCATCCCGATAGGAACCCCGATAATAAAGAGGCAGAGGAAAAATTCAAGGAGGCTGCCGAAGCTTATGATGTTCTCCACGATGCGCAGAAACGGCAGCAATACGATCAGTTCGGTTTCAATGTACCTGGTGGAGGGGGCTTTAGTGGCGGTTTCGGTGGTGCCGGAGGCTTTTCTATGGACGATATATTCTCGATGTTCGGCGATGTGTTTGGAGGACATGGAGGCTTTAGCGGTTTCGGGGAAGGCCAATATCAGCAGACACAGTATAGAGGTGCCGACCTTCGATTGAAGGTACGCCTTACGATTCAGGAAGTTTTAACAGGCGTAACAAAGAAATTTAAAGTGCATAAAGATATAACCTGTTCTCATTGTCATGGGAGCGGTGCAGAGGCTGGCAGTGGGGTAGAGACGTGTCCTACATGCCATGGACACGGTGTAGTTGTTAAAACTGTGCGCACTATAGTCGGCATGATGCAGACACAAACAGAATGTCCTACTTGCCATGGTGAGGGAACTGTGATTAAAAATAAGTGTCACGAGTGTGGCGGAAGCGGTGTTGTAAAAGGCGATGAAGTTGTGGAAATCAACATTCCGGCAGGGGTATCCGAGGGGATGGTTGTTAATGTTCCCGGCAAAGGCAATGCAGGAAAGCATAATGGAATTACCGGCAATATACAGGTATATATTGAAGAAGAACCCAATGACACGTTCATTCGAGACGGACAGGATGTAATATATAATCTTCTGTTAGACTTTCCTATGGCAGCATTAGGAGGCGATGTAGAGGTTCCGACCATTGAAGGAAGTAAGGTGAAAATAAAAATCGATCAGGGTACACAGCCCTGTAAGACACTTCGTCTTCGTGGAAAAGGACTGCCTGCCGTACAGGGATATGGCAACGGACAAGGGGATCTAGTTGTGAATATCAGTGTTTATGTTCCTAAAACATTGAGCCGTGATGAGAAAGATATGCTTGAACTACTCGGTAAGAGCGATAACTTTAAAGGTGATTTGTCTACAAAGAAGTCGATTTTCGAGAAGTTTAAAAATTACTTTAATTAGTCGTATATTTCTCTTTTTATCATGAATTACCAAGAAACTGTAGAATATCTATTCAACAGCACCCCTGTTTTCGAACATGTGGGTGCTGTTGCTTATAAGGAGGGATTGGCAAATACATATGAATTAGATAGGCATTTCGGTTTCCCTCATAAGCAATACAAAACCATACATATAGCCGGAACCAACGGTAAGGGGTCATGTTCTCATACTATTGCAGCCATACTTCAGGTAGCAGGATATAAAGTGGGATTGTACACATCGCCACACCTTGTAGATTTTCGTGAACGTATTAGGGTGAACGGAGAGTGCGTAAGTGAACAGTATGTGATAGATTTTGTGGCGCAAGAACGCGGTTTCTTCGAAGAAATTCATCCGTCTTTTTTCGAACTTACTACGGCGATGGCGTTCAAATATTTTGCTGAACAGCACGTAGATGTTGCTGTGATAGAAGTTGGATTGGGTGGTCGTTTGGATTGCACGAACGTAATAACACCAGTATTGTCTGTTATTACCAATATAGGTTTGGATCATACGCAGTTTCTCGGTAATACCTTGGAAAAGATTGCGGCCGAGAAAGCCGGAATAATTAAAGAGCATGTTCCGGTTGTAATAGGCGAGAGCTGTGCCGAGACCGTTGGTGTATTTCAGGGAAAAGCCCAAGAAAAACATGCGGAAATATACTTTGCGGAAGATACGCCTGCTATCCAACGTATTGAAATACGGAAAGATGGAACCAAAGTCTATCATACTGGTGAATATGGAACGCTTGTTGGCGAATTGAAAGGTGATTATCAAGATAAGAATACGAATACTATTTTACGGACTATCAATCTTTTGACTGATTTTAAAATTACAATGAAAAACGTGCAGGAAGGTTTTGCACATGTCGTGGAATTGACAGGTATTAAAGGAAGATGGCAGATGATGAATAAATATCCTTTTGTTGTATGCGATACAGGTCACAATGTAGACGCTTGGAAATATCTTTCCAAGCAAATTGCCAGACAACCGTACGAATGCAAGAGAATAGTGGTTGGAATGGTAGACGACAAGGATATCGCCACTGTAATGTCGATGCTTCCCATTGATGCATGCTATTATTTTACGCAGGCATCTACGAAACGGGCGATACCCGTAGAAAAAGTAGCTGCTATAGGTAAGAAATATGGCTTACAAGGCAAAGAATTTAGAACGGTAGAGCGAGCTTTCTATGCAGCATATGATGATTCTGATCATAATGATTTTATATTTGTGGGGGGTAGCAGCTATGTGGTAGCTGATTTATTGAGTTGCCACAATTTTCCTATATCTTTGTAACGGAGGCTTTGTTATTATCAATATATCGTTTGCAGATATAATGTCACATTCCTATTTTATTTTTAAGTGACAATATAACGTTATTATTGTGCTACGAATTGTTACCTTTTAAAAAGACTTGTGTGATTTATATTATATAGAAGTTACATTCATAGATTTTACACCTATAGGATATTAGTGATAGATATATTGTCTATCCCAGATATTTCATCAGTATTTTGACATTACCACTATCGCGTAGTTTGGCAATACTCTTTTCACGTATTTGCCTTACACGCTCCCGTGTTAGTCCCAATTGATCTCCTATTTCTTCAAGGCCTTTTTCATGACAACCTATGCCGAAGCATTCTTTGATAATAATAATTTCTCGTTCTTTAAGCACACGACTCAATACGGAATTCAGTTCCATTGCCATTGACTCATGATCTACATTGCGGTCAGTACGGCTATCGTCTCCTCCGGGCATTACATCAAGCATTGTATTGTCTTCTCCGTCTTGAAATGGCGCGTCTATGCTTACATGGTGACCATCTGCCATCATGCTTTGCCCGATTTTTTCTTCGTCTATGTTTGTTGCGTCCGATAACTCTGAAATTGACGGGCGACGTTGGTTTTCTTGCTCGAACTTATTAATTTCATGATTGATTTTGTTCAATGAGCCCACTTGATTCAAAGGAAGTCTTACAATACGACTTTGCTCTGCGATAGCTTGAAGAATACTCTGCCGGATCCACCACACGGCATAAGAGATAAATTTAAAGCCACGTGTTTCATCAAATTTTTGGGCAGCTTTGATTAATCCAATATTGCCTTCGTCTATCAAATCGGTTAGTGTGAGTCCTTGGTGTTGGTATTGTTTTGCTACAGAAACCACAAATCTGAGATTAGCTGTAACAAGTCGTTCTTTTGCTCTTTCGCCCTCAGGACCTCCTTTTTTTATTTTTTGAGCTAATTCTATTTCATCTTCTATAGAAATGAGTGGTGCCCGTCCAATTTCAACAAGATATTTATCTAAGGCTTCGCTCGAACGATTTGTGATACTTTTTTGGATCTTTAGCTGTCTCATCCCTAATCCGTTAATTCTTTATAAGTGTATGATAATCAAGAATTTGTTTGTGTAAAACAACAAAACGCTGCAAATATACGAAATATATTTTATATATAGGTGCCTATTACACTTTTTATTATGTAAATAAAGTTAAATAATTAAATTGTTTCTTATCGTTTAATAGAAGAAGAACAATGAAACTTTTTTTAATATCATTCAATATTTTTAATTGTTATTCCATCAAGTTTGTTGAACAAGAGTGGAAAATTATGCTGATATATACTGTTTTTAATTTTTAAATCCATTTTTACCAAGTAATTTTCTGCTTTATTTGTGCCATGTTTGTATATTTTGTATGATTGAATAATGATTTTATTGTTTTCTATAAATTGAATAAGATTTTCTATCTTGTTGTAAGAAGATAGAGAGAAAGTTATCTCGATATTTCTCATTCCGAATTTAATGGTTATGTAATAAATGGCTTCAAGACAGACAATAACCATAATTGTTGTGGCTATGGAGAGTATGTACATGCCACTTCCGCATGCGAGTCCGATGGCAGATGTAACCCAAAGACCTGCCGCTGTAGTGAGTCCTTTGATAACATGTTTTTGGAATATAATAGTTCCGGCGCCAATGAAACCGATACCTGTAACTACTTGTGATGCTATTCGGGATGGATCGAATGAAATGTTTGAATGGGCATACAAAACGTTGCCAAAACCATATTGTGATATGATCATGAAGAGAGCACTACCCGAAGCTACGAGGAGATGAGTGCGTAGCCCTGCTTCTTTAGCCCTGTATTCGCGCTCGAGTCCAATAATGCTTCCTAAAATAGCGGCGATAAATATTCGAAAGATTATTTCTGTTGTCATATTATAACATTGCTTATTTTGCAAATATAGTGTAAGGAAATTGAAAATACAAGTAATTTTACTACCGTTTATAGAATATTATACTAATAATTGTTTGATACAAAAAGCAAAAAATGTAACCATATATACGGAAAATAATGTACTTTTGCATAAGACATGGAAATATTATGCAGTCTTTAAGCGAATTATATAAAATTGGGAGAAACTTTTTGAGAAGACAAACGAAGGAAGCAGACCGGCCACGATCTGCTTACATTGGATAAAGAGAACGACGGATGCAGATTTGTCTCAGAATTAAAATACATAATATGATGATTTTTCACAGCCAAATAGGAGATGATGATTTTCACCGGGAAGAATTAATCCGATTGATTGAACGTAAGATCGAAACTTTGACAGTCCAAGAACTCGAAGCCTTATATTACGACATGCTGACAAAAGAAAATATCAATAATAATGTGTGAGAACAGTTTTAGAATGTTTCAGCTCTCCAATCGTTATGCCATTTTTCTTTTGTGATGCCAATGCACTTGTCTCTCTTTTCTACAAGTATCATTAGATGACTTTGATATTTTTATTAATTTATCTTTTGAATTTGCTAAATCCTAAGATTTTCTGGAATGCACTAAGAATACATGAAAATAACTTGACAAATTAAAATTTATTCGTTATCTTTGCATGCATTAAAGACGTTTCTATGATGCAAGCAATGATTTTTGCGGCCGGATTGGGCACACGCCTTAGGCCAATCACCGATACTATGCCCAAAGCGCTGGTAAAGGTGGGCGGTGAACCGCTGCTGAAACATGTGATCATGAAAATGAAAAACGCCGGTTTCGAAAGAATTGTCGTAAATGTACACCATTTTGCCGACCAAATCATAGATTATTTAAAGGCAAACGATAACTTTAGACTGGATATCTGTGTGAGCGATGAGCGCGATATGTTACTTGATACCGGTGGAGGTGTTAAGAAGGCTATGTACTTCTTCGATCTCAATTGTCCTATTTTAATTCATAATGTAGATATTTTAAGCAACATAGACCTTAGATGTCTCTATGAAAAAGGGCGAAATACCGATGCTACATTGCTTGTCAGTCGGCGTAAGACCAAACGTTATCTGCTTTTCTCCAAAGATGCTTCACGACTTCTATATGGTTGGAAGAATATTGAGACGGGCGAAGTAAGAAGTCCGTACGACAGACTCGATCCCACTTCTTGCGCCATGTATGCCTTTAGTGGCATACATGTGTTTTCTCCGTCTTTGTTTCCTTGTATGGAAGAAATGCCGAACAAATTCGGTATCGTAGACTTTTATCTGAAATGGTGTAACCGTTATTCCGTTCATGGATACGTGAAGGAAGACTTGAAATTGCTGGATGTCGGAAAGTTAGATTCGCTGCACGAGGCAGACAGCTTTTTGAAAGAATTATATAAGTAAATATATATCATGGCCTGAGCAAGGCTTCCTGTCGACTTTTGTCTGCAGAGTAGAGCGTGGTATGAGGCTTTTAAATTCATTTTATTTTATGCAACAGAAGATTATAATTCTTGATTTCGGTTCTCAAACAACGCAGCTCATCGGCCGACGGGTGCGCGAATTGGATACTTTCTGCGAAATTCTTCCTTATAATAAGTTCCCAAAGAACGATCCTTCGGTGATTGGGGTAATCCTGAGCGGTTCACCTTATTCCGTGCACGATAAGGGAGCTTTCAAGTGCGATTTGGGCGATTTCATCGGTAAATATCCCGTACTCGGCATCTGTTATGGTGCGCAGTTTATTGCCCATTCCAACGGCGGAAAGGTGGAACAAACGGGTGTTCGCGAATATGGACGGGCAAACTTACAGCAGTTCGACTCCGGAAATCCACTATTCAAAGGCTTTGATGAAAACTCACAAGTATGGATGAGCCATGGCGATACCATTACTGCAATTCCACAAGATTGCCATGTCATCGCCTCTACGGCCGACGTAAAATTTGCCGCTTATGCCGGTTCGTCATCCCCATTGTGGGCGGTTCAGTTTCATCCTGAGGTGTTTCATACCACACAAGGCAAAACACTGCTCCGTAACTTTGTCGTAGATGTTTGCCATTCTCGTCAGGAATGGAGCCCTTCTTCGTTCGTTGAAACAACTGTAAAAGAGCTTAAAGAGCAGTTAGGTAATGATCGTGTTATCCTCGGATTGTCGGGTGGAGTAGACTCTTCGGTATGCGCCACACTCCTAAACAAAGCTATCGGCAGTAATCTTACGTGCATATTCGTGGATCACGGTATGCTTCGAAAGAACGAGTTCCGTAAGGTTATGGACACTTATCAGAGCTTGGGACTCCATGTGATAGGTATAGATGCAAGCAAAAAATTCTTTGACGATCTTGCTGGAGTTATCGATCCGGAGCAGAAACGTAAAATTATAGGGCGCAATTTTGTAGAGGTTTTCAATGCTGAAGCTAAGAAAATAACCGATGCCAAATGGCTTGCACAAGGAACGATTTATCCGGATAGGATCGAAAGTCTTAGCATCACGGGCATGACTATTAAGAGTCATCA
>CAUUQE010000064.1:0-12415 GCA_963547065.1 uncultured Prevotella sp.
TTCGCCCGCATACCTTCTTACAATCAACTGTTCTCCGGTGATCCCGTATGGGCCACTTTAGAGGTTGCAGGCATGGGACAAGACGGTCGTTCTATGGTGACCAAGAACGATTTCCGCTTTCTTCACACGCTCGAGAACATGGGACCGTCGCCGGAACCCAATCTCACTGTATTGTATTGTTCGCGTCTTCCGGAGAATTTCAAACGCTATGCATCGAAGATATCTGTCACTACGAGCTCAATACAATATGAGAACGACGACGTTATGAGACCGGTTTGGGGCGACGACTACTCCATCTGTTGCTGCGTTTCGGCCACCCAGACAGGAAAGGAGATGCAGTTTTTCGGCGCAAGAGCCAATTTAGCGAAGTGTCTCACGTATGCTATCAGTGGTGGAGTGGACTCTAGGACACGCGAACAGTGCGGTCCGGCGCTGCGACCTATAGAGGGCGATGTCGTTACATACGATGAGTTCATGCCACGTTTCGACGATATGATGGAATGGCTGGCAGGTATATACGTGAATACCTTAAACCTTATTCACTATATGCACGACAAGTATTTCTACGAGGCGGCCGAGATGGCTCTCATAGATACCGATGTACGCCGCACATTTGCCACGGGTATCGCCGGTTTCAGCCATGTTGTCGACTCTATAAGTGCCATCAAATACGCCAAGGTCAACATTATACGCGACGAAACCGGCTTTCCACTCGAATTCAAGACCGAAGGTGACTTCCCCAGATATGGCAACGATGACGATCGGGCAGATGAGATAGCCGTGTGGCTGCTAAAGACTTTCATGAAAAAGATACGTAAATACCACACTTACCGCAACTCTGAACCCACGACAAGTATCCTTACGATAACCTCGAATGTGGTGTATGGCAAGTATACAAGCAACATGCCTGACGGACGCCCTGCCGGTGCCCCGCTCTCGCCCGGTGCAAATCCCTCCTACGGAGCAGAGAAGACAGGCCTGTTGGCATCGCTCAATTCGGTGGCAAAGCTGCCATACGAGTACGCTCTCGACGGCATTTCGAACACACAGACCATCAGCCCGTCGGCATTAGGTCATTCTCAAGACGAACAAGTAGAGACGCTTGTCGGCGTTATGGATGGCTACTTCGATCGTGGCGCCCACCATCTGAACGTGAATGTCTTTGGAGTTGAGAAGCTTATAGACTGCATGGAACACCCCGAGAAGGAGGAATACGCCAACTTTACTATTCGTGTAAGTGGATACGCCGTGAAGTTCATCGACCTTACACGTGAGCAACAATTAGACGTTATCGCACGTCAGGCGCATGAACGACTGGCATAATCTGCTTTCATCCTTCCCGCTCGGGACGGTTATACACTGTCGGAGGAACAGTTTTAATCACAATACATTCAAGGAAATCCTCCCACAATGCGAGGATTTCCTTATTTTTTACAGCGAGCAAAGATAATAATTTCAGGCAATAACATGTTAACAGAAGCAACACGAATCACCGTTCCCGTCACGACGAAAACAAGCGACAAGCCTCTCATGGGGGCCGTTCATTCGGTAGAGTCGTTCGGTTCGGTAGACGGACCGGGTATACGTTTCGTCATTTTTCTTAAGGGATGTCGGATGCGATGCCGCTATTGTCACAACCCAGATACATGGGACAAGCATTCCAAAGATATGCGCTTGGCCGACGAACTGCTCGAACAAGCGCAGCGATATCGATCATATTGGGGTGCTAAAGGGGGCATAACCGTGAGTGGAGGAGAGGCTCTATTGCAGATAGATTTCCTGATTGATCTCTTCAGAAAGGCAAAGAAACTGGGCATCAACACCTGTTTAGACACGTCGGCACAGCCTTTTACGCGTCAAGAACCGTTCTTTTCGAAGTTCAACGAGCTGATGCTATATACCGATCTTATACTTTTAGACATCAAACACATCGACTCCGAAGAACATAAGAAACTCACCGGCTGGGGTAATGAGAACATTCTGGACTGCGCACACTACCTGTCTGACATCGATAAACCTGTATGGATCCGCCATGTACTCGTGCCCTCGATCACCGACAACGATGCTCCTCTTCGCCGTTTACGGGCGTTTTTGAAGACTCTCCGCAATGTCCGTCGCATCGAGGTGCTGCCTTATCATTCGATGGGCATGTATAAATGGGAGAGTTTGGGTATCCCCTATACGCTCAAGGATATAGATGCGCCGACGAAAAAGCGCGTGCGCAACGCCGAAAGAATACTGTGCGGCGAAGACGAGGCATAGCCTCTTACGCATAAAAAATTTTTCTCTGTGCGTGCAAGATTATTCGTTTTCTGCGTTCTAAATATATAAACATGTTCGATAGATGTATCATTTATATACCATAGATTATGAAAACAACCCTCTTACACACATGTTCTATCGCCCTTATAGGAGCGCTCTGTCTGGCATCTTGCAGCACTTCTGAAAACACAGAAGGCTACACTTACACCGAAAAACGCCTTTACGATTTGGTAAAGATAGACTTGGATGCCAAGCAAAAAAACTACGTCAACAGCAACAACCGATTTGCTTTCAACCTCTTCCGCAAAGTTTCAGATGCAGAAAATGCACAAAACAGTTTCCTTATTTCGCCGTTGAGCGCCACCTATGTGCTCGGCATGCTCAATAATGGAGCCACGGATATCACCCGCGAAGAGATCAACCGTGTGCTTGGTTTCGGCGATGCAGACGCACAAGGCATCAATGCTTTCTGCAAAAAACTTATTGAAGGAACGCCGAATGTAGACAAGAGCGTAAAGATAAACATAGCAAACTGCATTGAAGTGAACCGCGACTATGCGCTGACCCCCGACTTCAAAAAGACGGTAGAAGCTGCCTATCACGCCCAAGTAGAGAACTTGGATTTCGGCGACAGCCACACCCTGCAGCACATTAACGATTGGTGTAATTGGCAGACCAACGGCATGATACCCTCGATTTTAGACAAGATAAGACCCAATGCCGTGGTATATACGCTCAACGCCATATACTTTAAAGGTGTATGGACTAACCCGTTTGATCCGAAAGAAACGAAAGAAAAGCCTTTTACAACGGCTTCGGGCAGCAAACAACAAGTACAGATGATGCACATGAACGACCTTCTGGCCTACACGAAGAACGAAGATTGCGCCACGCTGCAGTTGGGTTACGGCAACGGGGGATACCGTATGTTGCTGCTACTTCCCAATGAAGGCAAGACAGTGGGTGATGTTATCGGCCGTCTTACAGCCGATCGTTGGATAGAAAACCTGAATGCATTAACATCATATCAGGTAGACGTGGAGCTTCCGCGTTTCGAATCGGAATACAAGATAGAACTCAATAAAGCGTTAGAAAACCTCGGTGCCGCGAGTATGTTCGACCTAAACAAGGCTCGTTTCGATAACCTGTGCAACAAGAATACATTTATCTCGAAAGTTCTACAGCGCTCCAAGATTAAGGTAAACGAAGAAGGAACCGAAGCAAGTACGGTAACTGTTGCCGAGAGTGCATGTACATCGACTGGCCCGAAACTTGTTAAAAAGGCCGTATTCCATGCAGATCGTCCGTTTATCTATGCCATTGTAGAGAGCACCACAGGCTCTATCATTTTTATAGGTACCTACAAGGGCGCCGAAAAATAAACAGATCACGACAGCAATATACTAAATACGTTTACCCCGGCTGCCTCTTCAGCCGGAGCAAACGTATTCTTTTTTCGGCCGTTTACAGTCGAATATGCGAATTATATACAAGGGAAAATAAAAACAACTCATTCGCACGCCGTGGATAGAAGTACGGTCTATGCCCGACAGGAATACGGTCTAACGGCAACAGAGACACCGTCTGTCTTCGACAGACAGCACATATACCGGAAACAAAAGAATACAGTATCGGGAACGGGGGGTATAAATTTAAACGACGGTTGCCGTCGTTTTTCAAGAATAATTATGTATCTTTGCCTACACCCCCGTATCACTACAAACACTATATGATTATGAATATTGCATTACTTACGGCAGGCGGCACGGGAAACCGCATGGGACAAGACATCCCCAAGCAGTTTATGACCATCGACAACATTCCCGTTATCATTTACACCCTGCAGGCCTTTCAAACACATCAGCAGATAGATGCCATTGCAGTGGTATGCCTTAAAGGTTGGGAAGTGGCTCTGCAAGCCTATTCCAACCAGTTTAATATAACCAAACTCAGATGGATTTTCGAGGGTGGAGACAGCAACCAACACTCCATTCGCAACGGTCTTGAAGGGCTGAAACAAGGTGGTTGCACCGACAGCGATATCGTATTGGTGCACGATGGTGTGCGTCCGCTCGTGTCGGAACGTATTATTTCGGAAAATATCGCTAAGTGCAAAGAGTTCGGTTATGCCGTTACAGGCATGATATGCAAGGAGGCTATCATGCAAAAAGTAGACGACACGGTGAAGAATATAACCATCCCACGCGAAGAACTCGTGCGCACTCAGACGCCTCATACCTATCGCTTGGGCGATTTGATAGACGCTCATCGGCGGGCAGAACGCGAACATATCGAAAACACAGTGGCCTCGTGTACGCTCATGGGGGCGCTCGGAATTGAAGATCAGCACTTGGTTATGGGCTCCGAACGTAACGGATTGAAGCTCACACAGACCGAAGATATAGAACTGTTCAAGGCACTTATCCACACTGAACCCGACACATGGCTGAAATAAATGCAACGAACCTCTATGCAAGGGATATTCTTTCCGTAGAACAGTTCGACCTGCCGTGGCAGCAACTCGACGGAAAGAACATCCTTATCACCGGCGCCACGGGGCTCATCGGGGGCTGTATAGTAGATGTACTGATGGCCGATAGGCGTGCCGATTACACTGTTTATGCCGCCGGCCGCAACGAACTACGCGCCAAGAAGCGCTTTTACGCCTATCTTGCATCGCCGCATTTCCGGTTTCTGAAACTGGATGTAACGCAGCCGATCGACTGCGATATTCCTTTCGAATATATCATCGATGCCGCCGGAGGGGCCGCTCCGAAGCTCTACAGTACCGATCCTGTGGGCGTTATGACGTCTAACTTCTACGGCGCGAACAACCTTCTAACCTACGGAAAGCGCCATGGTTTGAAGCGTTTTCTGTATGTGTCGTCGGGCGAGGTGTACGGTGAAGGCGACGGACGTGCCTTTACCGAGGACTATAGCGGTTATGTAGATTGCACACAGGTGCGCTCTTGTTATCCGTCGGCCAAACGGGCTACGGAGACTCTGTGCGTATGCTATGCCCTACAACATGGCATTGAAACGGTGATAGCCCGCCCGAGTCACACCTACGGACCGTGCTTTACAGAGGCCGATAACCGCGTATATGCACAGTTTATACGTAATGTCTTGCACGGCGAAGACATCGTTCTACGGAGCAAAGGCGACCAGTTCCGCTCGTGGATATACGTAGTAGACTGCGCCAATGCTATCCTTTTCTTGTTATTAAAAGGTGAAAACGGGCAGGCTTACAACGTAGCCGATCCGCACTCGAACATCACTATATTCGAATTGGCACGCACGATTGCCCGCCTTGCCCACCGCAAAGTAGTGTTCAGGATACCTGATGATGCGTCGAAAGGCGTAACGACTCCCATCACAAGAGCCGTTTTCAACACCGCCAAACTGCAGCATTTAGGATGGGCTCCCCAATACTCCATCCGTGAGGGGATGGCCCATACGCTTGATTATTTCACTGCAATTCGGGAAGAATAAATACCGCATGGAACTCGCGCTTGCCTACAGGTGGCACCGTCATATAATCGCCATAAAGGTCTGTAAGGTACGAATGAACGTCGCAAGGGCATGGAAATTCGCGCCCTTCGAATAAAATCTTTTTTAGTGGTTTGATGGCTTTTTTATCGAAAGACACGCCTCTCCCGTTCAATACAGGTATGTCGGAACAGCGCGTTTTCTTCCCCCAAAGGCCGGCAAATCGCCACAACGAATTCAACAGACAATACTTTCCGCCGAACCAGAAGAACTCTGCAAACGAGCGAAACGAATAATAATGCATGCGATGGAGCACCGAATAACTCTTCGAGATGCCTTTGGCAATATGCTTGGTCCAAGCAGGCGGAAGGTTCGGATAGTCCACAAATGGGAAGATATCCACGAAGATTCCTTTGCTGTAGTCGGCCTCGAATGTGTCTGCACGCTCGATGTAAAGCGAATTGAGGTCACGTATTTTGGTGATAGGTTCTCTTACGCCGGCGTCGGTCTGCCTGTTTTGCAGAAATAAATGCGACGGCAGTTCCCGCTGGGCTACGGCTTTGAACTTCCGGAAGTCTTCGAGCGTCATGGCTATGTCTATATCATCGTCCCACGGAATGAACCCTTTGTGGCGCACGGCTCCCAAAAGGCTACCTCCATCCAGCCAATATTCTATGCCTTGACGGGTGCAAATACGGTCGATTTCTGTCAATATTTCCAGCTGTTTTTGCTGACATATCCGCAGATTCTGCAGCGTATATCGCTTCAGTTTCTCCTGTTTATCCATTTCATTTCATTATTATAGCCCCGACTACTCCGCCGTTTAAGCGCAATAAGCGGCATGTCTGTGCCTGTTGATCGTATTTTTTTCTTGCACGGTTTTGCAAGAACCTGCTTCAGAGAAAGCGCGCGCGGTATGTGTTTTCGAAGAAATATGCAGGCAAAGCCCCGTAAAGACGGCGGCCGATGCTGCCTGCTTTCCATCCTGATGAAAAAGCGACGGGCCTATGTCTCGGGCGTGAATTCTTCAAAGCCGGCCGAGCGGAGCGAATTCTTGAAGGCGGGCTTGGGCGTGAAGATGATTTTGGCCGGCCGGATGTCTGACACTTTGAATGCCTTGTTGTTTTCTACCGACTTGCTGCCGAACGAGGCGCGGAACGTGCCCAGTTCGCCGCACTCGACGGAGAAGCCGCGCTCGGTGAGCCGCGAAATCACCGTGTGCAGCCGGCTCAAGACGGCTTTCACGTCGGCTGCGTCTACTGTAGAACCGTCAGACATTTCTTTTACGAAATCATCGAACCCGATTTTGCCGAGGTTCACGGGCTGTGCAATGTAGACTTCTTTGCCTTTTTGCGCACCAATGTTGAGCTTGCGCTTCACTAGTTTGTACTTTAATTTTGCCATACTTTTAATTATTTAGTAATCAAACAATTATCTTTTCAGCAAAGGTAGTAAAATTTTCTTCGCGAAGAAAATTTTTTTTCATCGCGAAGGAATTTTTTTTCCATCGCGAAGAAAATTTTATGCCTCTATGGGGGCGTTTCGTTTGCCCCTCTGCGATAAACGTTTCGCAACGGTGCGCTTGGCGCATCAGCTTCTGATATGGTGCGTATTGTCTGGTTGTTTGGCCATATCGGGGCTGCAAGATCATTTTTCTTTCCCGAGGATCTATGAAAAAATATTAGAATGGCGCTTGTTTTCTTGCTCGCCTTATATTTTTTGTGCCGACATCACGGGAATGTAGGCGCCATGGCATCTCTCGATGTCAATAGCATTGCGGAGCGTAATAAAAGTTAAAATGCAGGGCGGCGGAGACGGGTTGCATGATTTTTTGTATATTCGCATTTTATTAATCACGTTATAATAAATTTTTCATTATGGAGTATTTGCTTAAATCGTTTACGAGAACTGTTAAACATTGGTATTTACCGCTGATTTTGGGAGCGTTGTTCATCGTCTGCGGACTTTATGTATTTATTTCGCCTGCGGAAACGTATCTCACACTCGCGCTGCTGTTCGCCCTGTCGTTTCTGGTATGGGGACTGTCCGACGTGTTCTTTTCTATCGATAACCGCAAGTCGTTGCGCAGCTGGGGATGGTATTTCGTAGGGGGATTTATTTCACTTCTGATGGGTTTTTATCTGCTCATCCATCCTGTAGTGTCGATGGAAGTGTTGCCATTTGTGGTAGGCTTCATGCTGCTTTTCCGCTCGTTCGAACTGCTGGGGTTCGCTTTCGAGGTAAAAGAGGCGGGCGTGCTGAACTGGGGCAATCTGGCCATTGCGAGCATATTGGGCATCATTGTTTCGTTCGTACTCCTCGCATGGCCTGTATTTACGGGCGTATGGCTGGTGGTGCTCACGGGGTTGGCGTTCATCTTCACGGGCATAGCATCTATCGTTCTTTCGTTTAACCTGAAAAAGTTGAAGACATGGGGCGACAAGCTGTCGGGCGACCTGAAAGATAGGATCGAGAAATTGAATAGCGAAATTAAGGAGACACTGGGCAAATAATTCCGCAGAGAGCGATGAAGAATGTACTCCTCTCCTATAAATGGGAGGGGAGTTTTTGTTACACCAAGCAACCTGAAAAACACGAAGCTTTATTTGGCGGTTCCATTTTTAATACCTACATTTGCCACGCAAAAGGAGAGCATAACAGTAATTATTCACTTGTGTTGATTGCCCCCTATGAGGTAAAAAGATTGTTATAAGCATGAAAATCAAATTGTTTTGCTGCATGTGCATCGTGCCATGCGCATCATTGGCAATTTCTGGATTAGGAAAAGGCCGTGACGTTATTGCAAAAAATCTGCTCACAGAAACGAGAGAAAAAGGAATCTACCCTGAAAAACCGAATGGCGCGAGCATGGAGCTCGACAGTTTCAATCTTGATGAAGTGGTTGTTACGGGGCAGGGAAGTGCTATTCAAAGAAGGCGATTATCATCGAACATCACAAAGATTTCTGCCAAAGAGCTGCAAAAGATGCCTTCCTATCGCATTGACCAAATGCTGCAGACGGCTCTCCCGAACGTGCAGATCGCGCTTTCGGGCGGGCAACCGGGAACAACATCCATCATTAAATCTCGCGGACTTTCGTCGGCTTTCTCTAATTCTACACCCGTTATTTACATAGACGGCGTAAGGGTTGACAACCTTAACACGGGCTCCATCCTTAACTATTCCAAAAACGGATACGGTGCAAATCCTCATACTCTGGGCGATATGCCTATGGGCGAAACGGCGGCGTCGGGCTCTATTGGCGACATCTCTCTTGAGAATATCGATCATATAGAGTATGTAACGGGCGGTGCGGCGACCACTCTCTACGGTTCCGATGCCGCAAACGGCGTCATCCAAATATTCACCAAGAAAGGAGGCATGGGCGGTTTCCACGCATCGTTCAGCACACAGATGGGCATCGATGTGGCCACCACGCAGTTTTATCACTTCCGCAGAACCAAAGATTTGCTCAATCAAACCGGTTTCGAACAGCGCTACCGCATCGGTTTCGATGGTGGTAACGAGAAGTTTGGTTACAGCTTTGGCGCCAGTATGAGCAACAATACGGGCATTGTTATCCATAATGCAAACGAGAACAAAAAGTATGACTTGCGCTTCGGTTCCCACGTGCACATCAACAAGATACTGGAGTATCAAAATTCATTCGGCATGGTTATCGAAGATTTCCGTCGCAGCCGTAACGGAAACCAAGGCTTTTACACAGGTTTATGGTTTGCAGAAGGCGCTGCTGCAAGCAATTTCAAATACACCGCAGCCGACGGTTCAAGAAAGAACTTCGGTGCCGATATCGATGCAGCTGACGACTATTCGTACAATCAGCTGAAAGCTTTTGTCGACAAAGCCGAGGCGCTTCAAAACTACAAAGAGAACATTAAGCGCTTCCAGACATCGCAGATGCTGCTCTTCACTCCCATGAACAATCTTACGTTCAAAGCTACTCTGGGCGTAGACTACCGTGCAAATAATAACAAGGAGATTGTTACCAACGCTTATCTCATCCATACACAAGTGAAGCCCGAAGGAACATCCGACGCCGGAAGAATCAACAACTTCGACCGCAACTACTTCGGTCTGACGGTTGATCTGAACGGACAATACAAATATTATTATAAGGAGTGGCTGAGTAATATCCTCACAGCAGGCTTCCAATACTTCAATACAAGAGATCATCAAGCCATATACAACGGCATGAACGTGCGCGATGGAGCGCAGATAATGAGCGGGGCAGGCAAGCAAACAGCCGACGAATGGCTCAGCTATTTACATAACTACGGCTTCTATGCGCAGAACAATGTCGGCTTTCTGAACCGTTATTATCTCGACTTGGGCCTGCGCATAGACTACAATACAGCCTTCGGCGACAATGTCGGCTGGCAGCTCTACCCTAAGGTAGGCTTATCTTACGTACTCACAGAAGAGCCTTTCATGCAACCTATTGTACGTAAGGGCACCGTCGGCAATCTGCGCCTATTGGCCAATTACGGCGTAGCGGGCAACTATCCTCCACCCTTCGAATACCAAAAGACCATAGATATACTCTCGTTCCAAGGCAAACAAGCTGCAGTATTCGGTAAATACGGCAACCCCGACCTCGGCCCCGAAAAGAAACACTCGTTCGAAGCAGGCTTCGAAGGCTCATTCTTCAATAACCTCATTTCGCTGGGGTTCACCTATTATTATGCCCGTACAAAGGGCGCACTTTTCAGTGTACCCACACTACCATCATCGGGGCAGTCGTCTTCCTATCTCGCCAATATCGGCAGCATAGAGAACAAAGGGATAGAAATCACAGTGGGTATCACACCCGTTCGCACGAAAGACTGGACCGTGAGCGTCCGTGCATCGTGTAATACTAACCGCAACAAAGTGCTCAGTACCGGCGGAACGCTACCTTTCAGTATAGGAGGATTTGGCCCGAGCACCATACAAAACGTTGTCGAACAGGGTAAACCGGTAGGTTTTCTGCGCGGAAATAAAGCCATACTTAACGAAGACGGTACACTCAAAGAGGTGCTCCGTATGCAAGACCTCGGCACAACAATCCCCACGTTCTACGGCAATTTCTCCGTTCAGGCGCGCTACAAGGCATGGCAGTTGTATGCAAGTGGCGATTATCAGGCGGGTTCTTACGTACATTCTTTCGACAGGCAGTTCCGTTTCATGAAGGGGTTAAAAGACACAGCCATACCGGAGACGGCACTTAAAGAGCTGAAACAGAAAAAAGCATGGCTCAACTTTACCAACTATTTTGTAGAGAAAGCCGACTTTCTCAAGGTGCGAAACATCGGTATAGATTATACCCATGCCTTCAACTCCAAGCGTTTTCCAGTGAAAAGTCTGCAAGTAGGCCTCAACGTATATAATCCTTTCTGTCTTACAAAGGCTTCTATAGACCCTGAAGCCACCATTTCAGGAGCGCACTCGCAGGGTGCTGTCGCCGCCGGAGGGCTGAACTATTCCATCTATTCCTTACCGCGACAGTACGTAATGTCATTAAAATTTGATTTCTAACCGAAAGTTTGCAAACAATGAAAATAATAAATACCATCTTCGCAGCATGTATCTGCGTCTCGTTGTCCTCATGCGATCTCATGAAACCCGAGGGAATTGTCAGCCCTAACGTAGACGAAGACGCCTATTTAAATACACCCAATGCCATGGAAACATGGGTAAACGGCACCGAAAAGTCGTTCGCGCAAGCCATCGGCACCTTCTGTCTACACACGGAAATCATGACAGACAACTACTTCAACAACTACACCCGCGAGAGTAAGGTGTTCGATATTCCGCAGCTACTCTATACCGATCCCGACATCGCCACGCTGCAACGTTACGTGGGGAACCTGCGCGAATCGGCCGATTACGGTATCGACAAGGTGCAGAAACACGATACCAACACCACTCGAGCACAGCTTTTCAAGCTGTATTATATCAAGGCTTACTCGTATATTCTTGCCGGAGAAAACTTTCGTGCACTGCCCGTAACCACGGGAGGCGAGCCGAAAACATGGCATGAACAGTTGCAATTGGCGCTGCAAACACTCGACAAAGCGCTCGAATACGCCGTAAGCAACACCGGCAAGGCGTTCATACATACGCTCAAGGCACGTTCCTATTACCGTTTGGGAGATGCAGACAAAGCCATCGAAGAGGCACAATCGTCGCTCAATCTATCGGATAATTTCATCGTACAAGTTACTTTCGACGGCGATAACGGTATATCCAATGCCATGCAAGAAGACATCTGGGGCACCATGTACCAGCCACTACCGCGCTTAGATTTCCTTGATCCCAAGTATTTTCAGCTCACTTCCACCGACCAAAAGCCTATCTGTATCGCCAAGGCAGAAGAAAATTACCTGATACTTGCCGAGGCTGATCTCGCTAAAAGTCGATTGAGCGATGCTAAAAATCGATTAGTGAAACTTATTTCTTTGGTTAAGACGCGCCCGATACAGCATAATCTGAACGATCAGCTCGAGGGCAGATACAACGGAGGCTTCAAACATTACCCTAATAGTGCCGATTATGCAGTGGCAGCATCTAAGGATGACGTCTATAGAACGGGCCTTATACTCGACAGGCGTGCCCCCAACCTTATCAGCGTGCCTACGGTATCGGGCACATCGGTAACGGAAGA
>CAUUQE010000065.1:0-12415 GCA_963547065.1 uncultured Prevotella sp.
CAAAATACAATAAAAGATGAAAGAGATAAGTGAAAGGGAGTTTTGCAGAGGTCTCTTTATAGGATTTGATAAGGAAGAACGTAGCTGATGGTACTATAAGCCTTCACTTGATATTGATATGATAGTTTTCCCCGATTCAATATCATTATCTTCATATCCAGTTGCCTTTGAATTATCAATATGCTGAACTCTTTATTCTATTTTACCATCCATCCATGCTTGTACGTGTAACGATAAAGCCAGCAAGGTATAGTTCCCCTCCACTGACCCTTTCTATAATATAATATTCTTACCCGCTTCTGCGATTTATCCAGTGATAACCGGCGCCGTAGGGGGATTTATCTGAGGTTTAGATACCTCAATGATTTTGCATTGCCCAGATTGATTATATCTCTCATCAAGAGACGTCAAAGCATAGTAAACCTTATCGTTAAGATTATTGATGTTTACACTGTCCCGATGTTATCGGCTAGGGTCTTATAGGTCTATCCATAGAGTGGAGTATGTTAAATCCACTGATAAACTCTTGCTGTGTATTATCAAATTACCAAGCAATGTCCGCACCACCAATCTTATCAAACTTGGAACTGGTAATCATGGGGGACTGTCTTCAATACAGGATAAGCAATTCCCGAGACGACAGCGCTATATTCTCCCCTGCTACCAAAAGATGTTACTCCGACCACCCGATAGTACATGGTCTCTCCTAATGATATACTGTCCAGATAGGTAATGGGTGCATGAGGATTTCTGTCGATATCCGCCATGCGGGTAACCGGCAAATCCTAAATCTGCTTAAAGTTTCTGCCATTCTTACTCCGTTCAATGAAATATGAGGAGTAAAGGTATGACAACGTATTATAATCCCATGATAAAAGTACGCCCAGGCACTAATTGGAGTATCCCAATTTGTGTAGTACCTCATTGCTGATATCTACTTTGGGTGATCCAAAGATAATACCTGAATTTGATGCGCGATCTACGACGAGTGAGTAGCCCCGTAAATCAGATATTTCTTTAACGGCATTATAGATTTCTTCTTGTATCGGAGAGATCAAACTTTCGCGCTTTTTAAAGAGTTCACCCTCTGGACCGAAGTATTTTTTCTTCAAATCGGCTGCTGCTTTTTCTTTATTCATGATAGATTCTTGGCGAGTTTTCTTCTGCTCTTCGGAAAGAAAAACTACTTCGTTTTGATAATTTTTGTACATGGTGGCAGCCTCGGTGTTAAGTGCTTCTACCTCTGCTTGCCATTTTTTGCTTACTTGGTTCAACTGTTCGTTGGCGCGCTCATAGGCAGGTATATTTTTAAGAATATATTCCATATCGACTAATGCGAACTTCTGAGCATTTATGTTTAAAGGTAAAAAGATAAAGAGACAAAAGGGAAAAAAGTATCTTAACGCCTTTAAACATTTCTTTTTCTTATTTTTTTTCATTATTTTTTCCTCCATTGTTTTGTTATATAGAGCAATAGCATTTTTATCTTTCTGCCACTTTACTGTTTTTGTTTTTTGCCATTTTACTTTTAGAATTCCTGTCCGAGGATAAAGTGGAACTGACCTCCACCTTTTTTACCGAAGACTTTATCAAATCCGTAAGCCCAGTCAATACCCATAAGGCCAACCATCGGCAAGAAGATACGTACACCCAGACCGGCACTGCGCTTCATATCGAATGGGTTGAATTTCTTGGTATCGTTCCACGCATTACCAGCCTCTACGAAACCAAGCCCATATATGGTAGTGTTGCCGAGCATGAACGGATAGCGCAATTCAAGGGTGAAGCGGTCGTAGGCATAACCTTCGTATCCGTAAGGCGTAAGCGATCCGTTCTCATAACCGCGTAAACCAATGGTTTCTTCGGCATAGCTTGTAGAATATCCGCTCATACCATCACCACCCATATAGTAGGTCTCAAACGGTGACTTCTTGTACTTGTTAAAACTGCCCAGCAGGCCCATTTCTACTCGAGTCATAAGAACGAAACATTTCTGACCACCAGAAAGTGCGGTATATGTCTTGGATTTGAATTTCCACTTATGGTATTCTACCCATCGATACTTCTCTTGTTGTTCTTTTTCATAAGTAGTTGATTGACGATTTGTGGCAAGGTGCTCATAATCTTTATTGTCCCACTTAGACCAAGGTGGTGTGATTGTTACTGAGGCGGTGAAGTCAGAACCCCGACGAGGAAACAGTTGATTGTCGGTAGACGTACGGCTTAATGCTACACTGAGGTTAAGGTTATTCGAGTTACCTGAGGTAAGCAAGAAGTATCGCCAGTTCTTTAACATGTAACGGGTATAAGCAAGTTGTATGGATAATTGAAAATAATCATCGGGCCAGCGCAATCGTTTTCCCCATCCAAGTGTCAGGCCGAAGAGTTTTACATATTTATCGGGATCATAATAGTTCTCATAGTTATTGTAAGCATAGTTACCATAACCGTACATATAGTTATAATAATTATTCAAATAACCGCTATTATAATAGTTACTCGATACGTCAGTTTGCTTGCTGAAATAGGCTCCTACACTGAATTGGACAGGACGTTTGCCGCCAAGCCAATTCGTTGAATAAGAGATATTATATGATTGGTAATATTGTGCATTGGTCTGTGCACCGATAGAAAGAACCTCTCCATCTCCAATTGGCATGATACCACGATGTTCACGGTTCTTATTGAACAAGTTGCGCATAGAGAAGTTATTGAGTTTTAATCCTACTCTGCCAAGTAGGCCGGTCTGACCCCATCCCAGCGAAAACTCCACTTGATCATTGCTCTTTTGTGTAAGATTCCAGTTCACATCTACCGTTCCATTTTCGTAATTAGGCTTTATATCTGGTAAAACTTTCTCTTGGTCAAAGTGCCCCATTGATGCAATTTCTCGCTGTGAACGTTGGATAGCCTCTTTAGAGAACAGATCTCCGGGCTTTGTGCGTAGTTCGCGTCGCACGACATTCTCATACAAACGGTCGTTACCATTAATACGTACATGGCTTAAATGTGCCTGCGGTCCTTCTTGTACGCGCATTTCAAGATCGATAGAGTCTCCATCAATGTTTACTTCAGTAGGCTCTATACCTGAGAATACATACCCATTATTGTAATAAAGGTTTCCAGCAGCGTCGTCATCCTCACGTAAACGTTTGTTCAATAGCTTTTGATTATACACATCTCCTTTCTTCATACCGAGAATAGAATTCAGGTAATCGGTCGGATAAACAGTGTTACCCACCCATGTAATATTGCGAATGAAATACTGCTTTCCTTCGCTTATCTTTATATATATATTTACATGCTTATCGTCAGCATTCCATATGCTATCCGATAATATAGTGGCATCCCGATATCCTAATTCGTTATATTTGTTGATCAAATTTTCTTTGTCCTGCTTCCACCGATCGGGCGTATATTTTTTCGCTTTTAAGAATGTAGATAGTTTACCGGCCTCGTGCGTTTTAGCAAAGGCTCCTTTTTTGAGAAGCCCTCCCTTGATTTTAGAATCGGTAAGAGCGCTGTTTCCATCAATTATAATTCTGCGTACACGCATTTTTTCTTTCTTATTGATTATGATGTCAAGAATAACTTGGTTTTTATTAGCTACATCATCACGCTGCAGTATCTCGATATCTGCATTTTTGAAGCCCTTATCGTCGAAATATTTTTTGGCAAGTATCTTTGCACGGTCTATCATGTTGGGCGTGATCTGTGCACCACGAAGCAAACCCAATTTAGCGTCCATGTCATCGCGTTCGCTTTTCTTCAGGCCGACATAATTGATGGTAGACACACGGGGGCGTGTTTTTAGGCTGATATGCAGCCATATTTTATTGCCGATAATCGAATCGGCAGAAATTGTTACATCAGAGAACAGACCATGTTTCCAATATCTTTTCACAGCATCTGTAATATCGTTGCCCGGTACAGTGATCTCTTCTCCTACTGAAAGACCAGAAATACCAGTAAGCATATAGTCTTCATATCCGTCTACCCCAGAGACATTAATACCACCAATGGTTAGTGTACGGGGTGATCCGGCATAACTTATGTCGGGATTTACAATCTTGTTTTGTGCTTTCGTGCCTGCACTATACGTAAGAACAGCAACGGCTATTAACACCTTATTTATATAATTCATTCTGATTTTTATTTTCGTTTTCAATCTGGGCTTCGGTCTTTCCGTATCTGCGTTGGCGTTTTTGATAATTCAGAATGGCCTTGTGCAGATCTTCTTCTGTGAAATCAGGCCAGTATGTATTACAGAAATATAGTTCGGAATAAGCAATCTGCCAAAGTAAAAAATTGGATACCCGTAATTCGCCACCTGTTCTGATTAACAAATCAGGATCGGGCATGAAATTTGTTGTTAACTCCCGTGTCACCATATCTTCGCTGATATCTTTTATATTGATGTTACCCGCTACGATTTGCTCTGCTATATGTCGTATGGATTCGGTAATTTCCCAGCGCGAGGAATAACTCAAAGCCACGACCATCGTCATGGTATCATTGGCTGCTGTATGCTCCTCGGTTGCATGAAGTTTGTGTTGAACATCTTTAGGGAGACGCTTAACATCGCCTACTACACGGAATCGTACATTATTCTTCATGAAGATTTCGTCTTCAAGTGATGAAAGTACCAGTCCCATCAACGCAGAAATTTCATCGGCAGGGCGACTCCAATTTTCGGTAGAAAAAGTGTATAATGTAAGATACTTTACTCCCAAGCGGGTACACTCAGAGGTTATTCTCCGCACAGTGTCTACACCCGCCTGATGTCCATCGCTACGAGGTTTTCCTCGTTCGGCAGCCCACCTCCCGTTACCATCCATGATCACGGCTATATGGCGCGGTATGCGGTCCATATCTAATTCATTCATATTCATTATGACAAGTTCTGCATTTGGGTATAAAACTATATGTTAGCGTAATCTGCAATGCAGAATAGCAGTCGGTATTCTTGAATATACCGCTGCTAGACACTTGATATGGATCTTTTTGTCCATCGAGTTTATCACTCAACGAAAAGTGCATAGCCCACTCAATGCCGAGGTTCAGCCGGTCTTTAAGCTTATACTTCACTCCCAATCCCAATGGTATATTGGCCGTAAACACGTTTTTACCGCCATCCGACACATAAGTTGTGCCCAATCCACCGAATACGAAGGGCGTCAGTCTTTGTGCTCCACGGTAGTCACGACCAGTGCCGTAGGGCCAGAAGTTGTATTCATATGTAAGACCTACATGCACAAGACTGTTGTTGAACTTGTAAGGTGTCTGCCCCAAATCGGGATAATAGGTTTTTGTATCGCCAGAAGAGCCTTTTAATTTTCCGTATATCCCTGTGGCTTTCAGCCCCATATAGGGATTGAAGTTGTAACGCCAAACGACCGACACCATGGGCTGTGTGTCTTTTAAAATGTTGTTGTTAAAATCGCCTTCATAAGACACGATGCCCACTCCTGCACCAAATTCCATACGGTACTCTATGTTGTCTTGTGCGTTTATACGCAATGCAGTAAGCAGAAGTGTCATCATCAAGGCCGATTTGTTCATACAAACATCTGTTTATACACCATATCATCTTTATTTATAGAATGAGGTCTGCGTAGTAGCCCATCCTAATTTATTTTGTCGTCCTCTCCAAACTTGTCCGGAAGTTCCGCAGATAATCCAAAGAAAATTCTTGCTATCTTTCACCATGGCAAACGACTTTTCGTTGGAAGAGAAACTCTCTGGTTTAGTGATGTTTTCGCTTTTTTTCCATGTGATACCTCCATCAAGACTTTCATAGAATTGTGAGAAAGCGGTTGCGCTGTACTTTCGGATGCCTTTCCCGCCGAAAGCGAGCAAACTGTTTCCGTAACTTACCACTTGAAGACCTTGTAGGCGTGGAGCTACATAGTGATTATCTAATGATATGTTGTAGTAACTCCATGGTTGATTGTCAGAGTTTTGTGCGTTCTCTTCTACTTTTCCCCACATCATGGCATAGGCATCTGTGGCATACGTTGTTGCACTTCGGTTGCCGATGAACATTACTTTATTGGTCAGATTGTTAGTTGTCATCGGCACACTGATGAAGTTTATCGACTCTGTAGGCAGGAAATTGCCATTGGTATCCATCGGTTCATCATTCCATGTTTTACCGTTATCGGCCGATACGGCTATTTTATTAGCTCTGGTTATAGCATATAGTTTGGCGTTGCTTGCTCCGATCAGCCGTCTTAGCCGGGGGGCGTTGCTAACTTCCTGCCAGAAGGCAGCGTTATTGGAAACCAGCACTTTACCTTTGTTCAACGTATATAATTTGTTGTCTTTCGACACAATGTTCTGATAAGTAGATGTACCTAATTCAACATTAGGTGTGATCTTTCTCCATTGAGTGCCATCTCTATCGGATGTAGAGTATATCTCTAATTCGCTTAGGCCTATGCCATAAACGTAGATGTTGCCATGATTAACCACAGCACGCATTTCAGATAGTGAGCCCAACTGGGTGTTAGTAGATAATTTGTTCACCCAATTGAAAGTTTCAGCCTCTTGCTTATGCACGTTTACACGCACCGTATAGGTCCGTGAAGCTGTATTTGAAAGATTGTAAACTCTCACCTTACGTGGTTGCGTAAAGTCTATTGAATCGGAATTCGAATGATATTTCAGAGAATCGCTTGTTATCGATTTCAAAGCGATCACCCCAGAATTCTTACTTGTAATCGTGCAGATTATATGTTTTGCGTCTGTACCGTAAGGTAGAGAATCGGGATTATAAATCTCATTCTTCATTTGATCTATGTAGAATGGATATTTGCTTCCCGTGAGGGTTTTCTTATATACGCTGTCTTTACCCGCGGCAGTCTTAGTATGCAAATACTGGTTCAACGTGCCGAGTGTGAAGGCTGTAAGTGCCGTGTCGTTGTAATAAACCACCCCGTTGTCGTTGTCATTGAGGCAAGAATCAAACAAAAATATGGCTGAGAACAGCACGATAAGAGGCAAAAGCTTCCTTTTCATTACACTCCAATTATTATTTTAGTTGCAAATTTAATTAGAATTCTGCAAATAGCGGTCTAATTTCTCACTTAATTAGCTAATTTATTGATTGCAAATATAATTTTTAAGTTTGTTTAGTGTTTATCTTTTATCTGTGCACACATACAGTCTTGTTGGCTATTTGAACGAAAAGAGGGATGCATGAATCACTCATCCATCCCCTCTTCAAAGAATAATGTTAACTCATATTGAGTTTGTCCACATCAGTAATTGTAATGAAAATCGATTACTACATGGTCTACAACATGATGATTGTTTCCAAATCTGATAACATGATTCTTACCTTAAAAATCTATCAAACTACTAACCTAATGAAAACTTATTGTATGAATATTATTCTCACGAACGTGTGGCAAAGTTAGCAAATTTGCCATTGACAGCATTCTCTTTTCTTGACCAAATTTCATATATCCTCTATTCTTTGACATAAATCAATGCCAAGAAGTCAACAAATGGACTTTTATATTGAAACTATTTCGTATTTATTTATATTATCCATTGCACATTAATCGTCATTTGTTACTCATAAAAAATTAGTTTGACTAATAATATGAATAAAAGAAAGGTGTATTAAATTTTATATGTTTGATAACCTTCTTGAGTTTTTTATTTATAAATTAGTATAAAAGGTGTATTGTTATTGCATGTTATAGATTTGATATAATAGTTAGATAAATAAGTTATTAATTTATTAATGTCTTCAAAAACGGAATGGATGTTACTTGCATTTTTTTATTCTTTGTAATAGCTGCTTCCATAATTTCCCCATTTTACTGTCGTTTAGATTTTATTCCGTTTTGTATTTGTTTTAGTGGTACTATGTTTATACCAGTTTCTGGTCTGGACTAAATTAGATTTACTTCCGTAATTACTTGGTGATGAAATAAAACCGTATTCGATATTTTTTAGTTCTGTTTATATTTTATTGAGTGGAACATCTCTTTGTTTATGTATGTCAAAAGGCGCTGTCTAATGATATAGTGATGTCAAATGGAAGATATATTACATACTCCGAAAGAGCTATTATTAACGAGTAAACAAAAAGAGGCACGCCTTTTAACAAAGCGCACCTCTTACTATATAATTTCTAAAATTTGAATTTAAAGTTTCGGGCCAGCAGCTACAAGAGCCTTACCATCTTCATTACTTTCGTATTTCTTGAAGTTCTTTATAAAGCGTGCAGCAAGATCTTTAGCTTTCTCCTCCCACTGTGATGCGTTTGCATAGGTATCACGAGGGTCGAGAATCTCAGTAGCAACGCCTTCCAACTTTGTAGGAACGACAAAATTGAAGTAAGGTATCGTCTTTGTTGGTGCCGAATCAATAGAATGGTTCAAGATGGCATCAATAATGCCACGTGTATCTTTGATAGAGATACGCTTGCCCGTTCCATTCCATCCGGTGTTAACGAGGTATGCTTTAGCACCGCTCTTCTCCATATGTCGAACGAGTTCGTGAGCATATTTAGTAGGGTGTAATTCGAGAAATGCCTGACCAAAGCAAGCTGAAAACGTAGGAGTAGGTTCGGTGATACCGCGCTCTGTTCCTGCCAACTTAGCTGTGAAACCGGAAAGGAAGTAGTATTTGGTCTGTTCGGCATTCAAGATAGAAACGGGAGGCAACACTCCGAAAGCGTCTGCAGAGAGGAATATCACCTGCTTGGCAGCTGGTCCTTGAGATGCGGGACGCTGAATGTTCTTGATATGATAGATAGGATAAGATACACGAGTATTCTCCGTAACACTCTTATCTGTAAAATCTATCTTCCCGTCCTTGCTTACTGTTACATTTTCCAACAGTGCATCACGCGTAATAGCACCGTAGATATCAGGCTCGGCTTCCTTATCAAGATTGATAACCTTTGCATAGCAGCCACCTTCGTAATTGAACACGCCTTTATCGTCCCATCCGTGTTCATCGTCTCCAATGAGCTTACGTTTCGGATCGGTAGACAGTGTAGTCTTACCAGTTCCCGAGAGTCCGAAGAAAATAGCAGTATTCTCACCGTTCATATCGGTGTTGGCAGAGCAGTGCATAGAAGCAATTCCTTTCAACGGGAGGAAATAGTTCATCATTGAGAACATTCCTTTTTTCATTTCACCACCATACCATGTGTTGATAATAACTTGTTCTTTGCTGGTTACATTGAATACGACAGCAGTCTCAGAGTTTAGACCTAATTCTTTCCAATTATTAACCTTAGCCTTTGATGCATTATAAACAATGAAGTCAGGTTCCTGCTCAAAGTCTGCTTCATTTTGGGGACGAATGAACATATTCGTAACAAAATGAGCCTGCCATGCAACTTCAACGATGAAACGAACTTTCATACGCGTATCTTTATGTGTGCCGCAGAAGCCGTCGACAACAAACAGACGCTTGTTGGAAAGCTCTTTTTTTGCAATTTCTTTTACTGCATTCCAAGCCTCCTTAGTTGCACGATGGTTGTCATTCTTATATTCTTCAGAAGTCCACCATACGGTATCATGAGAATTCTCATCATCAACAATGAACTTATCTTTTGGAGAACGACCGGTATAGATACCTGTCATCACGTTTATTGCGCCAAGCTCTGTCTCTTGACCTACTTCGAAACCTTTAAGACCTTCTTTGGTTTCTTCGTTGAAGAGAACCTCATAAGAAGGATTGTACAGAACTTCAGTAGTACCTGTTATTCCATACTTTGCCAATACTGACTTGTCAAACTTTGCCATATCTTTAAATGTATTTAATTTGTGAATGTATTCTTGAAATCATTTCTTAAGTGGTGACAAAGTTAAGAAAATTGTTGCGTTTCGCAAAGAATAGGTTTATAAATATCCATTTTGCTTATTCTTTTTAGGTTAAAGAATTTAAAATCTTACAATAGCTTTTCATATTTGCAATTTAGACTTGGCAAAAATAGACGGATTTTTCATAATTTTGCACGCTGAAAGTCATAATGCCTGTGTCATATACCGAGCAAAGACACTTTCAAAAGACTTTAAATGTAACAACTACTTGATGCTCGGTTTCTTAAAATTAACACGATGAAAGTTATCAATTTCGGCGAAGAAAACTCGATCGTCAATCAGTATCTTGCAGAAATACGCGATGTGGAATACCAGAAAAACCGCTTGCTATTCCGCAATAACATCCAACGTATCGGCGAATATGAGGCTTTCGAAATTTCAAAAACACTTGATTATGAACCAAAAGAAGTTGCCACACCGCTCGGCATTGCCACGGTCAATGTGCCTACAGACAAGATAGTACTTGCTACGATATTCCGTGCAGGGCTTCCGTTCCATAATGGTTTCCTGAATATATTCGACCATGCGGGCAATGCTTTCGTAAGTGCGTATCGCGAATATACCGATGCCGAGCACCATAACGTGGGCATTCATGTGGAATATCTCGCCACTCCGAGCATTGATCAGAAGACATTGATCATCGCAGACCCGATGCTTGCCACCGGCGGAAGCATGGAACTCGGCTACAAGGCGTTCCTTACAAAGGGAACACCCAAACGTATTCACGTGGCTTGTGTTATAGCAACGCCCGAAGGTATCGACCATATATGTAAGACATTCCCTGAAGATAGAACTACTATATGGTGCGCTGCCATCGATCCGGGCATGAATGAACACAAATATATCGTACCGGGTTTCGGCGATGCCGGCGACCTCTGTTATGGCGATAAACTCTGAATAGTTCAATTATCCCATATTTCTAAGGCAATTAAATAGTATATATAAAGGCGTTATCCCTATTCCCTAATCGCCTTAGATGCCCCATTTATTTCTATTATCAATTGACGGTATCCACCGAACCGATAGCAACGATTTCTTATTTTTCTATGTTCTATAAAGATTATCATTGGCTATTTACAGCTTTCTTGATATATTCTTTTATGTATGCATCCTGTATGCCATGGCGTTGTGAATAACGTGTATCCCAGCATCTTAGAAAACCTATTTCAATAGAAAAATATATCTAATACAGCCTTTTAGTATGGAAAAGCGTATTAACTTAGCCATATCTGATCGAAAAATCTCATGAAGATGGAATTTAAAACAGTGAAACTCACCGAAAAGGAATGGGAGCCGATCGGCTCCGTTAGGAGTTATAAGCGAAGTTTCCTAAACGAAAATCCCGTACTAAGATGATATCTTGGATAAATATTCAATAAATTTCTCAACAGTATTTTCGATAACGAAACCATTAAAATACTCTGTCAAATATAGTGGAATTATTAGAATATTGAAAATAGATAAACATGGAAATGATAACAAACAAGTCTGTAGAAGCACAAACAATGAAACAAAAAATGAGCTATTTGTTAGCGGTAATCTTATAGGCCGACTTACCAAAGACTTATATTAGTAGGTTCTATTCATGATTTTATCATAGAATGAACAACATAGGATGGTAATGGCGAGCCTACGGATTTACCGATAAAGAGACCACAATACTATGGAATGCGTTGTTTGATCTGTCATCTCATAAGCATAAGGCAGCAGAGAAAATATAATACTTATTATTGTATTGACGCCCTGTTTACTGTTTTTCTATTTACGCATACGCCTCGAAACTTTTGTAGGTCCGGGGCATATGTTCGTTTCCGTCTCTCTTTATCGTTATTCCACTTCCCAGATTTCGTTGGTTTCGAGCAGTTCTTCGAAACTATGATACTTCTTCTGTGCCTTTACTTCCTCTATTTGAGCATTCACGCACTCATCGTATACGGGAGCCTCAACATCTCTTATCACGCCCAAGGCAATGGGGAAACCGTGCTCATTGTCCATCATAGCGAGCTTCAGTTGTAGCGTGTCATCTTCACAGTGGGCATCGTGAACGAGGATATCATCAATGGTTACGCCGCCCTCACCGAGCTTTACCACCTTCAGACCGAAGCCCTGCTGCATCAGTCCGTACTCATTGTTCTCGCCGAACACAAGCGGTTTGCCGTGTTCCACGTAGATGGCATTCATCTTTCTGCCGTCTTTGGAGTACACAGGAGTATAGGCCCCATCGTTAAAAATAACGCAATGTTGCAGAATTTCGCACACGGCAGCACCTTTATGATAGTATGCTGCTTTTAATACATCGATGGTTCGTGGGCCGTCAGTAGCTACTGCACGGGCGAAAAACCTACCGCGTGCACCGAAACAAAGCTCTGCCGGACGAAACGGATCCTCTACTGTACCGAACGGAGACGACTTTGATACGAAGCCTCGAGGCGACGTCGGACTGTATTGTCCCTTTGTTAAGCCGTAGATACGATTATTAAGCAAGATCATATTCAGGTCTACATTGCGGCGCATGGCATGTATGAAATGGTTGCCACCAATGGCAAGTCCGTCGCCGTCACCGC
>CAUUQE010000066.1:0-12367 GCA_963547065.1 uncultured Prevotella sp.
CCTCATTATCAGCTAGTTTACATCAATATCGATTTTTCTCCATTTTCGTTGATTATTACGCCGTTATATTCCCTAGATTACTACTTTACAAGAGCGCAATACACTTCATCTACATCATCTTTATATTCATTATTTTTTCTTTTGCTCGGTTGTTTTTACGATCGAAGTCAGTTTCTTTATTAATTCGATACAATCATTCAGCATACTTTGTGCTTGCTTTTCGGAAATATAATCCGTTTTTCTTAACAAATCGATCTAACATTCCGTCTCACTCGCTTCTTTAAGAGATATATTCATCTTGGCACGGAAATCAGAACGCGGCTGTCCACGCAATGCTTCTTTTATATTTGTTCTAATGCTTGTACCACACCTAAACAACTGGTCTGCAATATTAAATTCATGTTTTATTTTACGCAGATAACCGGTCTGTTTCACACAGCGAACAGCAAAATCCATACTTTTCACAACAACAAGATGCTCTGTAATATCTCTCATTAAAATGAATTGCGAATTATGAATTGTGAATTATGAATTACTCTACCTCGTTGTTCCCCTCACAATCAGTCGTGTTCTAACGATGCGACGCTCCACTTTATCGGTGGGAATAGAGCCTTCCACCTGACCTATGAGGATATTTGCAGCCTCTTCACCCACTTGTACGCCGCGCTGTTCTACAGTCGTAAGCATGGGATCGCAGGCTATGGCACGGTATCCATTAGTAAATCCGCAAATGCTAATATCGTCGGGTACACGAAACCCATGCCTTTTAGCCGAATACAAAATGCCGATGGCCGTATCATCATTCATGGCAAAAAAGGCATCGGGATGGTCTGGTATACTCAGCAAGTCGGGTGTAATGGCCTCTGCATCGGCCCTATTATCACAATATTTCACAAACCGTTCATCGGGTTGTAGACCGTGTTTTACTAAAGCATCGTGATAACCGTTATAGCGGTTCTTCGATATTTCCAACGTCATGGAGGCACCATAGAATGCTATATTACGGCAACCAGAATCGATCAGATAGGTTACGGCCGTATAAGCACCCATATAATCGTCTACGACAACGCGACTGCAATTCAGTCCAGTACAAATACGATCGTAGAATACGATCGGTACTCCGCGGTCGATAAGTTTTTGAAAATGGTCGTATTTATTGGTATCTTTAGCCTGTGACACGATAATACCGCACACCTTATTCTCATAAAGCGACTGACAAATCTCCACCTCGCGGCCATATTTCTCATTGCTTTGGGCTACCATCACCTGATACCCACGTGCCGAAGCCTCTTCCTCAATACCGCTCAGCACCGAAGAAAAGTAGAAATGAGTAAACTGTGGTATGATAACACCGATAATCTTGATTGGTTTCACGCGACTGTTACGTAGACTTTCCGCAATTACATTGGGTATAAAATTATGTTCGCGTGCAAATGTTTTGATCTTCTCTCGCCTATCTGCACTGATATGGGGACTGTCTTTCAGCGCACGAGACACTGTTGCAACAGAGACACCAAACTCCCTTGCAATATCTTTCATTGTCATAGGCGAAGATTCCTTCATTTAGGTATAGCTTTTATCAATATTCTCTCACGACCATGCTCTGTAGCTGGTTCGTTCGTTATAATAGATTCTTCAATGCAAAAGTATGCAAATATGCCGAACAAGATATAAAAGATGCGCAAATTGCCTGCCTTTCTTAATGCAAACGTTTGCACATCATAAATAACGGATTTAACTGAAAAAAATTACAAACATACGTAAACAAAACTATCTTTGCATTAAGAGTAGGATCGAAAAAACGCATGTAAAATAATTTTCAGCGTGCTATAGCGGTTCTTTATTCTACGAATATAGAAGCTACCTAATGACCGAACATGAAACAAAGTATATAATAAATATAAGGTATAAGACCTAAACATTGAACTAACAATTACTTTAAATAACATTAACTTAAAAACAAAAATGATGAAGCAGGTAAAAATTGCATTACCTCTAAGAATACTCGTTATCATATGTGGGCTTATTCTTTCGGTAAGTACCTTTGCACAGCAAATTACTGTGAAAGGCCATGTTAAGGATGATACCGGCGAACCTGTCATTGGCGCCACGGTCCGTGTAGCCGGGCAAGAAGGCGGCGTAATGACAGACGTCGACGGTAATTTCACCATTCAGGCTAAATCCGGCGCAATGATTTCCATAAGCTATATCGGTTATCAGACAGTAACCGTGCCGGCGGCACCGAATGTTGCAGTATCGCTTGTCAGCGAACAGACCACACTCAAAGACGTTGTCGTTATTGGCTACGGACAGGTTAAAAAGAACGATCTTACCGGTAGCGTTACTGCTTTGGACGCAAATAAAATGGTAAAGGGAGCTGTTACTTCGGCAAGCGACATGCTGGTGGGCAAGGCAGCAGGTGTAAGTGTCATTACCGATGGCGGTGCTCCGGGAGCAGGAGCAACCATCCGTATACGCGGCGGTTCTTCAATGTCGGCCTCTAACAATCCCTTGATCATCATTGATGGTGTTCCTGTCGATGATAATACAATCAACGGCATGGCAAATCCGTTGAGTACGGTTCATCCTGATGATATTGAGACAATGACGATTTTAAAAGACGCTTCGGCAACAGCCATCTATGGTTCACGTGCTTCGAACGGCGTTATCATTATCACAACCAAAAAAGGTAAGGCCGGTGGCACAAGGATTGGTTATAACGGTTCTGTGAAAATCAGCACGCATGCAAAAGAAGTTGACGTAATGTCTGCTGATGATTTCCGCCGTTTCGTTATTTCCAAGTTCGGCGAAACGAGCATACAGGCCCAAGCTCTGGGACAAAACAATACAGATTGGCAGAAAGAGATTTTCCGCACAGCTATAAGTACAGACCATAATGTCAGTGTATCTGGAGCACTCCCCAATCTTCCCTATCGCGTATCTGTAGGCTATACTAACGAGAATGGTATTATCAAAACCTCTAATATGGAGCGCTTCACCGGTGCTATTAACCTTAATCCGCAACTGTTCGACAAGCATCTTAATATCCAATTAAACGTGAAAGGAATCTATAATACTAACCGTTTTGTCGACCTTAACGCCCTCGATATAGCTACGCAATACGATCCTACCCAACCTATTTATATGAACGGCTCGCCTTACGGCAACGGTTACTTTATGTATCTTAACTCTGCCACCAACAAGCCCAACGATATTGGTTTGGCAAATCCTGTGTCTATTCTCGACTCCAAGAGCGACAAATCTACCGTTTACCGTAGCATAGGTAATGCTCAGTTCGATTACAAATTCCACTTTTTACCAGAACTTCGTGCAAACCTTAACTTAGGTTACGACGTTTCCAAAGGCGAAGGTGACGTTATCATCACAGACAATTCACCGATGACATGGACACAAGGAAACTTCAAGACAGGATTCGGAGAAAACCGTTCTTACTATCAGCTGAAGCGTAATACCCTGCTCGAGTTCTATCTCAACTATGCTAAAACATTCGGTATCCATAATATAGATGTCATGGCAGGATATTCTTGGCAACATTTCTTCCGGTCTGAATGGAACAAATATCCTTACTCTGCTGCCAAAGCTCAAGAAAATAATACAGAATTCTATAAAGATGGTGATGATATTATAACTGAAAACTATCTCGTATCATTCTTCGGACGTTTGAATTATACTTTACTTGACCGTTATCTGTTGACATTCACTTTACGTGATGACGGCTCTTCACGTTTCAGTAAAGACAATCGCTGGGGTATATTCCCCTCTGTAGCCTTGGCTTGGCGCATAAACGAGGAATCTTTCCTTAAAGATATCGAATGGTTGAATGATTTGAAATTGCGACTGGGATGGGGTATCACTGGTCAACAGAATCTCAATACAGGTGACTATCCTTACTTGGCACGTTACGCTTATTCCAAGGCCGGTGCCAACTATTATTTCGGTAATAAAAAGATACAACTTATTGCACCGCAAGCTTATGACCAAGACTTGAAGTGGGAAGAGACAACGACATATAATGCAGGCCTCGACTTCGGATTTCTGAACGGCAAGATTACCGGTTCTTTGGATTATTACTATCGCAAGACCGACAACTTACTGAATACCGTAACTGCTCCGGCAGGTACAAACTTCAGCAATGAATTACTTACCAACGTAGGTACGTTAGTAAATAAGGGCTTAGAACTTACTTTAAGTGCACATCCCATTAGTACGAAAGACCTTAATTGGACCATTGGTTACAATATCTCATATAATAAGAATACCATCACTAAACTGACTTTCAACGACGATCCTACGTACAAAGGGGTTATACACGGTGGCATTACTGGCGGTACAGGATATAAAGTGCAAATTAACGCTGTTAATCATCCATATAACTCATTCTATGTATTTGAGCAAATGTACGATAAAGACGGGAAACCCATTGAAGGTGCTTATGTAGACCAAAACAATGATAATAAAATAGACGAAGAAGACCTCATCGCCTATAAGAAATCAGCTCCCGATGTGTATATGGGATTCACCTCACAACTTACATACAAGAACTGGGATTTCTCTTTTGCCCTCCGATCTAGCTTAGGTAACTACGTTTACAATAACATACAGTCTGATCATGAAGCTTGGGATGGTTCACAGATGTACGATCAAACTGGGTTCTTGAAAAATCGTCTCAATTCTGCTTGGAATACCAACTTCCATACAGCCCAATATCGTAGCAGTTACTATGTCCAGAAAGCATCTTTCGTGCGTATGGACAATATTACTTTGGGATACACCTTTAACAAATTGTTCACAAACAATCAGTCTGCACGCGTGTATTTTACTGTTTCGAATCCTTTCGTCATCACCAATTATAGTGGTCTTGACCCCGAGATTAAAGACGAAGGCATAGACAAACAAATCTATCCACGTCCTGTATCCTTTATGTTAGGTTTTAGTTTAAAATTCTAAAAAGTAAACGAAATGAAAATAAATAATTTCAAGAGAACCGCGCTCATTCTTCTCACAGGAGTATTATTGGGCACAACCTCATGTGTGAACGACTTGGATACCCTCCCCCTGGATAAGGACGATAAAGTCTCCAACGTTGTCTTTGGCAGTGAACTGGAAGCCTATACCCAAAGTTTGGCAAAGATTTATGCCGGTATGGTAATAGGTGGTAACAAAGGCGGTGACGAAGAACAAGACGTCGTCGGTATCGACGGAGGTTCCCAAGCTTCATTCCTTCGTGTGCTATGGAATATGCAAGAACTTGCTTCCGACATTGCACATTGTGCTTGGAACGATCCGGGTATCCCCGGTTTTAACCATCTTTCATGGGATGCTTCCAGTCCTTGGATCAAAGGTTCATACTATCGTTTATTCTATCAGATCAATTTGTCTAATGCTTTTCTGCGTGAAACAACGGAAGACAAACTGAACAGCCGTGGCTGCTCTCAAGAAGTAAAAGATACGGTTACGTACTATCGTGCCGAGGCACGTTTCTTACGTGCCTTGATGTATCAGTATGCATTAGACCTGTATCGTAATGTTCCTTTTGTAGACGAAAATAGCCCTATCGGCAACAAACGCCCGCAGCAAATCATGAAAGATGATTTGTTTAAATATATTGAAAATGAATTACTGGCTTGTGAGACCGATCTGAATAATCCCACAGTAGGATGGAACGAAGAATACGGACACGCCAACAAAGCTGCCGCATGGGCTGCACTCTCTCGTTTGTATCTCAACGCCGAAACTTACGTTGGCAAAAACCGATATACCGATTGTATCACATACTCTAAGAAAGTCATCAATGCCGGTTATCAGTTGGAACCAAAATACGGGGATATGTTTAAAGCAGATAATGATCACTCTAATGAGATGATTCTCCCCTGTCGTTACGAAGGAGAAGAAACTATGACCTGGGGTGGAATGACTGCTTTTCTGTGTTGGGGTTCTTCCGAATATAAAGAGGAAACCAATGCCAAGGGAGCTTGGCAGGGCGTACGTGCGAAGTCAACATTGTATAATATGTTCACCCGTGAGAACGAGTCGGACAAAGATAATCGCCGGAAGATGTTGCGTACTGAAAGTACCACCAATATAGAGATTACCAACGAATCCAATTTCAAGAATAATGGTATTCCTATAACCAAGTTTTACAATGTAAATAAAGATGGCAGTAAACCTAAGTCCTCTGAGGCCTATGTTGACTTTCCGCTTTTCCGGTTGGGTGAAATCTACCTCAATCTTGCAGAAGCAGTATTACGGGGTGGGCAAGGTGCAACAAGAGCAGAGGCTCTGGCATATGTCAACGCTTTACGCAAACGTGCCTATAATGGTAATGAAACGGCTGCCCCCATCGGAGATTCTGCATTTACACTCGACTTTCTGCTCGATGAACGTGGTCGTGAACTGTTCTATGAAGCACAACGCCGTACCGATCTCATACGTTTCGGAAAATATACTTCTGCAAACTATGTATGGCCTTGGAAAGGTGGCGTAGCCGAAGGCAAGGCAGTAAGCGACTTCTATGCCGTATATCCATTGCCTTCCGATGATATTGGCTCCAACACCAACTTGAAACAGAACGATGGTTACAACTAATAAAAAAGAAAACAATCATGAAATTAAAGAATAGATTTTTCTTTGCAGCCAGCATACTTATGATGCTATCGTGTTCTGACGATATCACTACCCCCGTGCTGCAGTTACAACAGGCTGCCAAACTCAATGATATCAGTCCTGCAGAAATTACCTTTACTAAGGACAACAGCACCGACCAATTCCCCGAAATAAGTTGGGAGAAAGCCTCATATGGCAGAGGTGCCGTTGTAAACTACGAAGTAACGGTGAAGAATAATACAACCAATAAAAGCACCGTCATCGGCGAGACCAGCGAAAATAAACTGAGTTTTACCAATGCGGAGATGAATGCGCTTTTGGCAAAAATCGGTGCTAATCCCGGGCAGACCTCCGATTTCACCATATCTCTTGTATCAAAAGCATTCAATGTTTATACCGACAGTGCGCAAAATACCATCAGTTTTAAAGCTACATCCTATGATCCCAATACCGTCAATATCAATTGGAAGTATGCATATGTGGCTGTTGGCTATCCAGAATGGGACTATACCAAAGCTTATCTTATCGGCGATCCCGATGGAGACGGAGTTTACCAAGGATGGGTACAGTTCGATAGCGCCACCTCTTTTGCCATCCTTGATGGCAAAGATATTACTAAGGTATTGGCAAAAGATCAAAAAATTAGCGATACAAATAAAGGTTTCGTTGAAGTCAAAGTCGATGCTAATGGCAATGTAACTCTTTCCAAACCCTCCAAGTGGGGAATTATAGGTGATGCCACATCCGGCGGATGGAATAAAGATACCGAAATGGAATATAATGCCAATACGCGCCTATGGACTGTTGCTACAGTATTGGGCAATAAAGAATTCAAATTCCGTGCTAATAAAGACTGGAGCATCAACTATGGTAGCAACGGTTCTACCGGGTATGGGTTAAAATCTAATGGTTCTAATATCAAGGTCCAGAAAGCTCATGCTTATATCATAACACTGAATCTTACCAACGCAGGTAAGTACACATATTCGATGGAAGAAACTAACATTGAGCAGTCGAGTTCATCAATGAGACTCCCCGGAAGCTATCAAGGTTGGAAGCCGGAAGCTGCAGATGCTTACCTAATTACATCAGAAAATCGCGATTTCAAGTACACCGGAACGCATTACTTCCCCGTAAATACTGAATTCAAGATGTGGGATGCTGATACTTGGTTTGGCGTTGTGGGCGACATGAAGTGGAATGATAAAAAGACTCAGGCAGACTTTGTAATCGGAAACGGCGGCAATATCAAACTGACAGATGCCGGATATTATCGTATAGAAGCCGACACCAAAAAGAATATAGCGTCCGTTATTAAAACCGGATGGGAAGTTATTGGCAGCGCCACAGCCGATGGATGGGACAAAGGGCAGCTGATGACCTATGATCCGGCAACTAAGAAATGGTCAATCACTATCACAATGAAAGACGGTGAATATAAATTCCGTTGGGATGGTGCATGGACCAAGAACTTCGGCGGTGCCATTACAGCACTGACACAAGGTGGAGACAACATCTCCATCACCGCAGGAACATACCTTATCGTATTAGATCCCGACAAAGCTACGGCAACGGTAACACCACAATAAGTTCTGCTTTATTATAAACAAAAAGAGGATGCATCGCTGAGGGTGCATCCTCCTTTCATAATTATATCACAAACTTTTATATAAAGTATTACCCTGCTGACAGGGCTGTTCGTGCATGGCGATTCTTCTCTCTTATTTTTTATACCGGCAATTCAAATAATCAAATACAATTATCAGCCGCCTTGATAACATCAATACAAACGAACTCAAGTTGAACCCTATATTTACTTTTCTATATAAATATAGCGTATACGTCGCTTTATAATGACTATAATTCAGTAAATACAAATCATATAGATTATGAACAATTCCGCTCCACGACTGACATCCGTGTTTTGTTGCATCGTTTTCTCCATCGCTTTGCAGGCACAACGCTATCTCGGCGGCGACATCTCATTGCTGCCTTCCTATCAAAAACTGGGTGTCCGCTACCTCAATGAGCAGGGAGAGCCAGTCGAAGCCCTTCAGCTTTTCAAAGATGAAAGGTGGAACACCATGCGCGTGCGTCTGTTCGTAGAACCGAAAAACGCATCGGATGAACACAAAAGTGAGGGTGTTTGTCAAGATTTGTCCTATATTATAGCTTTATCGAAACAGATAAAAGAAGCTGGCTTCCACCTGATGCTCGACTTTCATTACAGCGATACGTGGGCCGATCCTAATAAACAAATTACACCCAGACGATGGGAACGTTTAACCCCCGCACAGCTTCAAGACTCTGTATATGTCTATACCCGCCATGCTCTACAGGCTCTCTGCAATGCCGGAATAGAGCCCGATTTCATTCAGGTGGGCAACGAAATTACTTTCGGCATTCTGTGGCCCACGGGCAGGGTAAAGCCCGATGACGACAAGAACTGGGACTTATTCTCGTCGCTCCTAAATGCCGGCATCCGCGCTTGCCGTGAAATCTATCCGCAGACTAAAATCATCAGCCATACGGAGCATGCACAAAGCTGGGCCTACACCAAAGATTTCTATGACCGCATGGACCGTTTCGGCGTAGACTACGATATCATTGGCCTAAGTTACTATCCCATGTGGCACGGCACGATACCGCATCTCGGCACGGTACTCGACTCTCTGCAGGCCGACTTCCATAAACCTGTCATGATTGTAGAGACTGCTTTCTACTACTCACACGATAATGACGTGTGGGAAAAGAATGCCAATCACTACGCTGATCTATATCCCATCAGTGCCGAGGGACAGCGTATATTTACTGAAGAACTCATAACCGAGCTCAACAAACACCCCAATGTAACAGGACTCTTCTGGTGGTTTCCTGAAGAGAACGGCAAGAATAATACTATCATCAAGAGCTGGATCAACCGCGGATTATTCGATAACCGCACAGGGAAAGTACTTCCGGCCATGAAAGAGCTGAGCAAATTTAGCACCGACTCCGTCTGCTGCAGCGAACACGACGTGCAGACGCCGAAAGCACAAGAATACAGTGCCGAAACACTTATCATCTATTATGACGGCAAGAAAGGCAAGAAATCATTGTTGAAAGCCATTCGTAAGAGCGGTGCCGAACTCATCTACGACTACAACATTATCAACGGCGTAGCCATTCGCAAGCCTAAAAATATGACTATAGATACCGCCATTGGGTATTACAGCAAGCAGAAAGGCGTGCTGCAGATAAGTCGAGACCGCATCATACCGTTGGATTAATGCAATCGTTTACTGTAAAAGTTACAATTATCAGCCTACCATAGGCAAAATATTACACAAAATAATATTAACTTGGTGGTACAATCAAAATCTACAAACAAAATGAAACGTATCAATACACTACTTCTCTGTCTGACTTTTCCATTACTCATAGCAGCACAGGGATGGCCGGCCAATTACGGTGGCGTGATGCTCCAAGGATTCTACTGGGACTCTTTCGTAGACACACAATGGACTCGTCTTGAAAGTCAGGCCGACGAACTATCGAAATATTTCTCACTTATATGGGTGCCGCAGAGTGGAAACTGCAACACCACAAACAACGTCATGGGCTACATGCCAGTATATTATTTCGATCAAAACAGCTCGTTCGGTACCGAAACACAGCTACGCTCGATGATCCAAACTTTCAAGGAAAAGAACACAGGCATTATTGCCGACGTAGTCATTAACCACCGCAATAACCTCGGTGTGGGTGGCTCATGGGTAGACTTCCCCAGAGAAACCTATAACGGAACGACTTATCAGATGACTTCCACCGACATTACATCGAACGACGATGGCGGGCAAACCAAAAATTGGGCTGACGCCAACGGCTACACTCTCGGCAATCCGGAGAGCTATGAAGACTGGTCCGGCTGCCGCGACCTCGACCATTCGAGTAGCAATGTGCAGACCATAGTGAACGCATATCTGAAGTATCTACTCAACGACCTCGGCTACAAAGGCTTTCGCTACGATATGGTAAAGGGCTACGCTCCGCAGTATACGGGAATTTACAACACCGCTTCGGGTACCGAGTTTTCCGTCGGAGAGTACTGGGATGGCAATCCTTCCGTTGTCGAGAACTGGATCAACGGCACCAAAACAGATAATACGATACAGAGCGGCGCATTCGATTTTGCTTTCAGATATACCGTGCGCGATGCCATCAACGACAACGATTGGCGAAAACTCGACAATGCCACCATAACGAGTAACGCTACTTATCGCCGCTATGCTATAACTTTCGTTGAGAACCACGACACAGAATACCGCTCTTTTTCAGCACAGCAAGACCCGATACGCAGGGACACGCTGGCAACAAACGCCTTTCTTATCGCCATGCCCGGCACGCCCTGCGTGTTCTTGAAACATTGGCAAGCCTACAAACAAGAAATTAAATCAATGATCGAAGCACGCAAATTGGCAGGCATTACCAACACAAGTTCGTTCATAAACTTCAGAAGTGCTGCCGGTTACAACTCCAAGCGTGTTACAGGAACTAACGGCGAATTGTTGGTATACGTAGGCAACACCGTGGCTTTCACGCCAAGTCCGTCGGCCTACACGCAAATCCTGTCGGGCTATCATTACAAGTATTTCCTTGCCAACACCATGGAAACGGCATGGGCAGACATGGCGTCGGGCGAATACGAAAGTGCCTTCAACGTAAAGCTCACCGCCGTTTCTACCGCAACAAACGCACAGCTCGTCTACACGCTCAACGGCAATGATCCCACGCCAAACGATACGAAAACATCCTCAGGAACTACTATAAAAATCAACCAAGACTGTATACTGAAAGTTGGACTACTGGCAAATGGCATCGTCAAAGGTATCGTCAGCCGCAGCTACACCATCAAGCCCTTCACACCACACACAGCAACCGTCTATCTTAAAGAGCCGAACTGGCCGAGCATCTACTTCTATGCATGGGCAAACGACGGCCATAACACACAGCTCTTAGGTACATGGCCCGGCACCATGACCGACATCCAAACCAAGCAGATCAACGGAATAACATGGTACTATCATACGTTCGACATCCCTGCAAAAAACTACTCGTTCAACATCATTTTCAATAAAGGCAACGGACAGATGCAGACCATTGACATCGGACCGATAGCAGAAGATACATATTATGAGATCTCAGGCACCGTAAACGGCAAATATACCGTTAAGAATGTCACCTCTTCCATCACCGGCATCAGTAATATCCAAGCCGAAAAGACCAAGAAGAACGATAACAACTGGTACACCGTGGGAGGCACACGTATAACTCAACCGACACAAAAGGGTATCTATATTCACAACGGCAAGAAGATTGTCGTAAAATAAACCACAGTTTTCCGCCGCATAACCAAAGCCGCGAAAACTAACCAAAGCCGCAGTTCTACACAATAGAGCCGCGGCTTTTCCATTCAAAAAAACAAAGAAAAAGAAGCAAAACAGCAAAACAAATAATTCGCTCTTAGGAAGATAAAAACAACAGCCTAAGAACAAGAAAATAAAAGCAGCAAGAGATAATCCAAAAAACATCTGTACTTTTTTCTAAATACCTGCATACATTTCTTAAAATACCTGCGTAAGAAGGAAAATAAACGTTTGGAACTATCAGAGGAAAGGGCATTAGAGAGAGGATGAGAGGTAAGTAAATGGAAATGAGGGTGATTTGCGCCATATCTCGGTGGTTTACATTAAGGGATAAAGTG
>CAUUQE010000067.1:0-12343 GCA_963547065.1 uncultured Prevotella sp.
ATCTAAAACCTTTGCACGCTCTTTGGCGGCCTTTGCCGATGCTGATGCATCCATTGTTGTATAAGACGAAACAGCCCCAGAATTCGCCTCGGCATTGATATCAGAAGCCTTTTTACGTAATTCTTGATGGACTGCAAGTGCCTTTTGATAAGCCATACGCAGATTTGTTAATTTGGTATTCAACTTCAACACCTGCTTTTGAACCTTAAGATTTTGAACTTGAGGACCGTCTGCAACTGCAAAACTTGTTCCTAAAAATAACATTACCAGAGATACATACAATAACTTTTTCATAACTCTTTTGTTTTTAATTAATTAATCTTTTACAATAATCTCAATACAAAGATAGGTATATCATGGAATATTTACAAAAATAAGGCACATAAATATTCAGTTTGGGTATTTTTATTGACATTTATCAAAAATAGAGATAGCCGTGCTATACTATTGTAGGAATGAGGCCTTCTATATACTTACAGAGAATTCCAATACCTTTAACGTTCTCACCTCCTTGCGGGATAATAAGATTAGCGTAACGTTTTGTGGGTTCTATAAACTGCTCATGCATGGGCTTGAGCACCTTAAGATAACGGTCTACCACCATAGATACGGTACGTCCGCGGTCTATAGTATCGCGCTGGATGTTACGGATAAGACGCTCGTCAGAGTCGCAATCCACGTAAATCTTTAAGTCCATCATCTCACGGAGTTTCTTGTTGAGCAGCGCCATAATGCCTTCTATGATGATTACAGGTTTGGGCTCTACATGAATAGTCTCGGGTAATCGGTTACATTGAAGATAGGAGTAAGTAGGCTGTTCGATGGCTATACCGTTGCGAAGATCGTTAACTTGCTGTATCAAGAGTTTCCAATCGAAAGCATCGGGATGATCGAAATTGATGGCATGACGCTCCTCTTCGGTCATTGAAGAGGTATCGTTGTAATAAGAATCGAGCGGTACAACGGCCACATAGTGTGGGGGCAGGGTTTCTACAATACGTTTTACAACGGTCGATTTGCCAGATCCTGTGCCTCCGGCAATACCGATAATCGTTACTTTCTCTTGAAAGTTCTCCATAAATATATTTACTCTAGAATGTCGTTGAACATGATGCGATAGCGTTTGGCTTTATCCTCAACACGCATAGGATATGCCCTCGAACTACTCGGCATGCGGTACAACCGTAAGTTTCTGCCCTCGAAAGGAAACTCGGTATAACCTCCCATTGCAGGAACGGCAATACCATAGTGCTTTGTAAATACGTTTGTAGCCAGCTGACCAGCGGTAAGAACGCCTCTACATTCGGGTAACGAATACAATAGAGCATCGAGATCGGAGGACTCAACAATTTCCAAATCTTTGTCGGAAGCCGTGTTTTTGGTACGTCGAACACGCAATGCGGTGTCTGAAATAGCTACTTTCTTGGCGGTGAGGAATGCTTTAAGCGCATCTACATCGAACGTCTTTTTGCCTTGGATGACAAAATGATTTTTGTCACCGAAGTAGATATAGCCGAAAATACGCCACATATCGTTCTGAAAATTAGGATAATAAAACTCCATACACCAACGCTTGGGAGCCGGTGGAAAGGTGCCCAACATAAGTAATCGTGCTCCCTTTGGTATAAAAGGCGCAAAGGGATGTGTTTCTACACCTATCATCTAAGTTCCTTTAACAGGTAAACTACGACCGGTAGATGGTCTGAATATCCATCCAACCATACCCCCCCGTCCGTAGTACGTTTGGGACTCCCTTTATATTTTCCTTCGGTTTGAAAGAGATAGGGCATTTGCTGTATCTGGCAACTCCAATATTTTAAGGTGGAAAAATCTTTCGAATTGTCCTTGTTGAGTAGATTAGGAGTCATCACAATTTGGTCGAACAAGTTCCATGCACCTTTATACATCAACGTTCCAGTACCTTTTTTCACAAGAATATTGTACCATGGATTGTACATATCTCCAGCTTCTACCTCTCTTATTTCCGCTTTCGCCGATAGTTTCTCGTGCATACTCTTATCTACAGGATCATCGTTCATATCGCCCATAACAAATATCTTGCAGGCCGGATCAGCCTTCTGAAGAGAGTCTTTCAATGCTTTAACCTGCTCGCCCGCTACTTCTCGATAGAACGAACCGCTGAAACGGCTCGGCCAGTGGCACACAATAGCTGCAACATGTTCACCAGCCATCACGCCGCTTACGGTAAGAAAACCGCGTGTTTTATAGACACTATCTTTTTCGAGAGGTAGCACATAAGGCACTAATTTTACACTGCTCACCGAGAAAAGTGAAGGATTGTAGAGCAAAGCACAGTCTATACCACGCCTGTCAGGCCCCTCTATGTGTACATATTTATATCCTCGTACTTTCAGTTCGGGCTGGGCGATAAGATCATTGAGTACTTTTGCATTCTCTACTTCACTAAGTCCGATGATTGCACAGCCTATATTGGGCAACTTGTCCGTACCCATATCAGCCAAAGCACGTGCCATATTATGAAGTTTATGCGAATACTTCAGCCCATTCCAACGATAAGTACCTGATGGAAGAAAGTCATAATCTTTCTTTCCTACATCGTGACAAGTATCGAAGAGGTTCTCTTGATTGTAAAACCCCACGGCATATACCGAGAATTTCTTTTGTGCTGATATCGAGAGAGATACCAGTAATAAAGCTGCAAAGACAATAAGTTGTTTTTTCATTTATTCCATTTGTTTTTAAATTCATGCCAAAAAGTACACTAAATCAACATGTTTATAAATTTTTGCAAATATCGGTAATTAATATGACAAAATAGAACGTTTCGTAAAAAAATAAATAAAAAGGTTCTCTTTTTTAAAATTAATTTCGTTACTTTGCACCAAACGTGTAATCTATATAATTAATCGACTATGCAGAACAAACTGAAATTAGCTGTGATAGCTTTATGTTATTCTTCTTTAGTCTTTGCCCAAAAGGGTGAAACCGATGGACAGAAAGCTAAACCAATAGACGAATCGGCATTTACTTTTACAGAAGCACAGTTGGGAGAAAGCGATGATATGTCGCAAAATGTAACGATTATGAACTCCAACACCAATGTCTATGCTTCCGAAGTGGGATATCTATTTTCCCCATTACGTTTCCGATATCGTGCTTTCAACCAGAAATATAACGACATTTATATCAATGGAGCACCCATGAACGACATGGAATCCGGCCAATTCCGTTACTCCTTGGTAGGCGGACTGAACCAACAAACAAGGAATGTCGACTTTACTTTACCATTCGAAAGTAATAACTTTGCCATTCCGGGCATGGCCGGAAGCAACAATTACAACTTTCGTGCGGGAAGTATGGCAGCTGGGCATCGCCTTACTTTAAGCGGAGCAAACCGCAATTATACCCTCCGCAGCATGTATACATACGCCACCGGTTTCAACAGTAAAGGTTGGGCCATCGCCACTAACATTACTTACCGATGGGCCAACCAAGGCTATGTAGAAGGTACATTCTATAATGCTCTTTCATATTTCTTCGGCGTCCAGAAAAAATGGAATAACGGTCATAGCTTATCATTCTCTACATGGGGTAACCCTACAGAGCGCTCCACACAGGGTGCTTCGACCGAAGAAGCATACTGGCTTGCCAATGATTATTACTATAATCCTTATTGGGGATACCAGAACGGGCATAAAAGAAACTCGAGAGTTGTCAATGATTTCACGCCTTCCGCCCTATTCACATGGGATTGGGATATCAACAAAGACATGAAACTCACAACAACTTTGTTCAGTTCTTATAGCATGTATAAGAGCACGAAGCTCAATTACAACAACTCAGAAAACCCGCAACCCGACTATTGGAAGGCGCTGCCGAGTTCATACTACGACGTATGGGATGCAACAGATACGCGGTATCGTACCGCTCAAGCATTGGCAGACTGGAATTCGGCATACAACTTTTGGAGAGCAAGCAAAGCCAATCGTCAGATCAACTGGGATCAACTCTACTACGCCAACAAGCAGGCAGCCCTCAATGGCAGCGATGCTTTATATTTTATTCAGGCAAAACATATCGACAACCTGCGCTTTAATTTAGCCTCTACGCTGACGGCTCAACTCAACAAGAATGCCGTATGGAACTTTGGTCTCATGCTCGGACAGAACAAAGGGCACCACTACCAGACCATGGAAGATATGCTGGGAGCATCTTCTTTCCATAACATAAATACGTATACACTGAGAACTTACAGTGCTAACGATCCGCGTATTCAGTACGATTTGAATACTGCAGGCCCCAATAACCTCGGACGTCTCATCTACGAAGGCGACAAGTTCGGCTACGATTACGATATTCTTGTGCATAAAGGACTTGTGTGGACTAACTATGCAGTAAATACTGGTCGCTGGCATTTGATGGCTGCTGGAAAATTTGGAGCTACGGACATGGCACGCAGAGGCAACATGCGCAACGGATTGTTTGCCAACAATTCTTTCGGAAAGAGCGGTTATGCAAGGTTCGGAGAGGCCGGTGGAAAAGCAAGCATGGTATTTAATGCGGGCACAGGAAATACTTTTTCATTGGGTACAGGCTATGAATGGCGTGCACCGAATGCCAACACAGCATTCGTATCTCCCGAAATGAATAACGACTTTGTGAAGAATTTAAAAGACGAACATGTGTTCAGTAGCGATTTCGGTTATCAGTACCAGAGTCCTTGGCTGCATGCCAATTTGAACGCATATTATAGTTATGTAGACCACATCACGGAGTGGCAAAACTTCTACTACGACGATGTAAATGCATTCTCCTATGTGTCTATGACCGGTATCAAGAAAGAATACTACGGCGTAGAGCTGGGGATGAGATTCAAACTTACTTCATTCTTAGACCTTAAAGCTATCGGTTCGTGGAATGAAGCAAAAAATATAAATAATGCACAGACACGCTATCTGATTTCTACAAAAGGTGTCTATGTAGACGAAAAGGTATATAATAAGAACATGCGTGAATCAGGTACGCCACTTACTACGGCAAGTTTGGGACTAAGCTACCACCAGAAAGGCTGGTTCATCGACCTGAACGGTAACTATTACGACCGCATCTATCTGTCGTATGTGCCCAATTATCGCTTCGAAAGTTCACTGAAAATCAGCGGACAGGTAGACAACTTGGGCAATTACATTATACCCGAACAGATGAAAGGACACGGCGGTTTTATGCTAGACGGCAGCATCGGAAAGAACATATACCTAAAGCATGGTTCACTCTCCATTAATCTCATGGTAACCAACATACTGAATAATCAGAAGATTGTTACAGGAGGTTACGAACAAAGCAGGAGCGACTATACAACCAACAACGATGGAACGTTAAGCAATTACCGTTCTTATAAGTTCTCTCGTAACCCGAAAGTGTATCACGCATTCGGCACAAACGGCATGATCAACATAGCATATAAATTCTAAAAGTTTATCGAAATGAAAGATTTGAAATATATTCTGTTCGTGCTTATCTGTACGCTCTTCGTATCTTGTATGGGTGAAGATTATGCCGATCCGCAGGGAAACGGCACGCCTCCTTACGGCAATAACGAACTGCAAGAAACCAATGTCGTTTCCATAGCCGCTCTGAAAACCAAATATGCCAGTACTATTTCATCAAACGGCATGGAACAGATAAACGAAGACATCCAGATAAAAGGTTATGTTACAGGCAACGATATCAGGGGTAATATCTATAACAGCATTGCTCTGCAAGACGAGACCGGCGCCATTATCATCTCCATCGGACAAGGTGGACTTCACGGTTCATTACCCGTAGGTCAACAAATACTTGTATCACTCAAGGGGCTGGTCATCGGCGGCTACGGTATGCAGCCGCAGATAGGAGCCGTTTATACGAACAAAAACGGCACACAGTCTGTAGGTAGAATGAACCGCTACACATGGAGTACGCACCATAAAATACTTGGAACTCCCAATGTTTCGAAAGTCAAACCGACAGAATTCGACTTAAGTAAGATAGGTGATCAAACCTATTTAGCAGAAAATTGCGGTAAATTAATGACGCTCAAAAAGGTGAAACTGAAAGATGCAGACGGCAAAGCCGTATTCGCTCCCAACGACGGAAGCGTGCAACTCACTGCCAACAACGTAAACCGCGCTATACAAGGGTATAACAACATCGTGGTTAGAACCAGTACCTATGCCGATTTTGCCAATATGGTAATGCCGACAGGAGTACTGAATATCACCGGTATTTTTACACGCTTCCGCGATACATGGCAAATCCTGATACGCAGTACCAGTGACATCGAAGAGGCTCCGAAAGCCATTTATCAACAAAGTTTCGCTGAAAGTCAAGGAGACTTTACCATTTTCAACACCACTCTTCCTGCAGAACTTGCCAACGTATGGAGCTGGGCATCTGCTAATTTCGGCATGAAAGCGACAGCATACGTGGCAGCTTCTCACACCAACGTGGCAGCAGAGAGCTGGCTTATCAGCCCGTCTATCGACCTTACAAAGGCTGCAGCAGCCTCACTTTCTGTAGATCAGGCGTTGAATTTCCTACAAGGGAACACGCTTAACGACTTCGCTCAAGTTGCAATCAGTACCAATTATCAGAGTGGAGACCCCGCTTCTGCCACATGGACACCACTCACCCTTTCCCAATATCCTGCAGGCAGCGACTGGAATTTCGTTACGGGTACAACCTCGCTGAACACCTATAAGGGAAAGAAAATACGCATTGCTTTCCATTATAAGAGTACTTCTGCATGCGCTCCTACTTGGGAGATGAAGAACTTTACCGTAGAATAAACAAAAATAAAGATATAAAACAATATGAAAAAGCTATTCTATTCATTGCTCGTTTTGGCTATAGCAGCCACGACATTTATAAGTTGTGAAGATGTTCCAACGCCTTATGACGATCCCAACAACAACGGTGGTGGCGCTACAACAGAGATAACTCCTGCCGGAAGCGGTACCGAAGCCGATCCTTACAACGTGGCTGCAGCTTTGCAAAAGATTAAGGCACTCGATGCAAACGTGAACTCAGAGCCAATTTACGTTAAAGGTAAAATCGTTTCAATCAAGAGTGTTGAGACTCAAACCTACGGCAATGCAACCTATTACATTTCTGATGATGGTACGGCAAAAAATCAGCTTTACATATATCAGGGCTATTATCTCGGCAACAAAAAATTTACAGCCGAAGATCAAATCAAGGTGGGTGACGAGGTTATTATCTATGGTCCGTTCGTAAACTATAATGGCAACACCCCCGAAACTGTGGGCAAAGGAAAGACATACATCTACTCGCTTAATGGCAAAAAAGACGAAAACGGAGGCGGCACCACGCCTTCTGTCGAACCTAAGGGTGACGGAACAGAGGCTTCGCCCTATAATGTTACGGCGGCCATTGCCAAGGGCACGGCCTCAAATGTATATACGAAAGGCTTCATCGTAGGTTATATTTACGGCAAAACAGCTAAAGACGGAGCCCGTTTCTCCTCCGACACATGCACGGTAACATCCAATGTTTTGATTGCTGCAACGGCTACCGAAAAAGATATTACCCAATGTATGCCGGTACAATTGCCGGCAGGAACCGTCCGTACAACGGTCAATCTGAAAGACAACAAGGCTCAGCTGGGTAAAGAAGTGCTTCTCTATGGAGAAATTACAAAGTACTACGGCCAACCCGGTATCAAATCTGTAACTTATGCAGAGATAGACGGTAAGACCGCCGGAACTAAGCCCGGAGCAGCTTCTGAGGCTATTCTCAACGAAACATTTACCACTAGTTTAGGAAAATTCGCCGTTGCCAACGAAGTCGATCTTGCAGCAGGAACAACCGTATGGCAGGCAGATACTAAATATAAATGCGCTAAAGCAACCGCATACATCAATAAAGTAAGAGTGGCAAGCGATAGCTGGCTCATCTCTCCAGCATTAGATTTAAGCAGTGTTACCAAGGCTACGCTCTCTTTCGAGCAGGCAGGTAAGTTCTTCGGAACCGTGGCCGATGAAATCAAAGTGCTCGTTTCAACCAACTATAACAGCGGAAAACCATCTACTGCAACATGGAAACCGCTCACATTAAGCGCAACGGTAACAAACACAGACTATACTTTCGTTGCTACGACAGCCGATCTGCAAGCCGTCGTAGGCAAGGCAAACGTACGCATAGCCTTTGAATATAAGTCAACCACAACAGTTGCCGGTACATGGCAACTAAGGAATCTTATCGTTAAATAATACATCTTATATTTGGCTGATTACGAAATTCTTCGTAATTTTGCAGCCCAAACAACGATTATTATAAATACATATTAAAATGAAAAAAGGTATTCATCCCGAAAACTATCGCCCCGTTGTATTCAAAGATATGTCCAACGGCGATATGTTCCTTACCAAGTCTACATGCAAAACAAACGATACTGTAGAGTTTGAAGGCGAAACTTATCCGGTGGTAAAAGTGGAAATTTCAAGCACCTCTCACCCGTTCTATACAGGTAAGAGCAAGCTTGTCGACACAGCAGGTCGTGTAGACCGCTTCATGAACCGCTACGGCAAGTTGAAAAAATAATATATCGATCAGCTTTTAGAATATAATTGAAAGAGGTGCGTCCTAACGTAATTGTACATACGTTAGCACGCACTTTTTAATTTAAACATGTATCTATGAACAGATGGAAAGCCATATCGATGGCTATAATTACGGCGGTAGCCTTATCAGCATGCGACAACGACAACGAAGATAACAGAAGCAACAAGGCCGAAACCAATACTAATAAAAACATAGCTACGTCAAATATGCCTGCTGAAGTTACGCATTTAGAGTTTCCGAAAGTAAAAGGAGGCACCAGCGAAGTCATTGTACATTCGACAACGCAATATGGTATGACGTACGCATTGGAATGGGATCACACGAAACGCGCACAAAGATGGACATGCTTCATCATAACTGTCGCCAACAGGGTTAAAAGATGGCGCCGCAGCAATTGGAAATCAACCTCATGGAAAGGCGATCCTTTCCAACTCGATCCCAAGGTTCCGAAGAACGAACAACCACCTGTAAGAGGAGAATTCAGCGGAAGTTATTACCCTGATGGAGGGAAATCCTATTATCAGCGTGGCCATATATGCGCCTCAGAAGACCGTGTTTACTCGAAAGATGCCAACGAACAAACGTTCTACATGACAAACATGATGCCGCAAGTAAGTAACTTTAACGAAAAAATATGGGCAAAATTAGAAAATAGGGTGCGCACTTTAGCCCCAAGTACAGATACTTTATTCGTATGCAAAGGCGGAACCATCGACAACAAGGACCAAATACAGGGCTACACCCGCAACGGATTCATTGTACCGCGCTACTTCTTTATGGCGCTGCTCGCCAAGAACAAGTTAGGCTACAAGGCCATAGGTTTTTGGGTAGAACATCTTAACGAAGACCACAGTAACGACAAACTGGGCATTTATGCCGTGAACATAGCAAACTTAGAAAAGAAAACCGGCATTGATTTCTTTTGCAATTTACCCGACGATATAGAAAAACAAGTCGAAGCATTAGATATAACCAATGTAAAACGTGCTTGGGGATTTTAATCTTACACCAACGATTTTCATCCGCATCCTCAACGATAAAATCGCACCAAACCATCATCTTACAGTTCGATACAGTTTATTTTAATATCGAAACATAGATAATCTCTACCCATTTTTCTTAAAAAGAAAAGATTATAAAGATGTAGCTTATCTACCCACTCATAGCCTTCAAAGAAAAAAGAACAAAAGGCCGACCGCTTTCTTGAAAGAGTTTAAACAAACTAAGTTTCTACCACGCAACCATCAAACACTCATTCCGGATCGCTCATCTCCCATCCCTATTCCCGACATACCGGCTATTTAACCGCCTTACACCTCACCTCTAAGGCAGACAAACAAACCATCTGTGTGTTACCAAGAGTCGACACACAGAAAAAAGAGCCGTATCTCGTAAGAGATGCAGCTCATGATTTCCAAAATTATTTATTCACACTATTGCCCGTAATTACTTGGCATGCGAGTTAATGGGGACAGAATTAATCTTCGTACCTCTGGTCATCGCCTTCGCAAGAGTTGTCCTCCGAAGATTAAACTCATCCACTTCATCGTTGTTTTGTCCGATCATTACTCCATTAAAATTATTATTGTCGAGATAAAAACCGTTTACAACACTGTGAGCATCCATCTTCATGATGCGTCTCTTACCGTATTTATTAGGATCGTATTCAAGATAAATATCTCCTGTACGCGGATCAATATACCACGAAAAGCTCAACACATCCGTACCTTCACTGTAATAATCATACTCCCTACCACGCCCGTTCAGCGATTTCGAATTATACTGATCAAAGTGAAATTCTACATCCAGATTTTGTGTAACTCGCTGTCCGTTCTCGGTATATTGCGCAATGAGTGTACCTTCCCATAGGCCTCTAAGCGTTTGTGCCTCCTCATTAAGTGCATCGGTACCATAATTAAATGGTTGATTATACCAATCATAATTATCATACCAACTACCGTAATAGTCGTAATAATCATAGTCGCCGTACCACGGATCACTGTCGCAAGAAGTAAAAACCACCAGCATTCCAACCATTATTGCCATTGGTAAAAGTTTAAACATCTTTTTCATAATCATATATTTTAATGTTAATATTCCGTTTGTTTATCAATACTGCAAAGATACACAATCATCACTCTATCCACAATAACAGAATCTATATTTGTAAGTAGGGGTTTCCCTATTCATTGGTAGGGAAAAACAGTTTATTTTGTTTATTTATGTTTTTTCGGCTTTTACATGTCATATTATTTACATATCTTTGTGGATAATAATACACAAACCTTTCTATCATGATATTGGCACAATGTTTGTATGCAATAATTACAACTACGGATATAATAATATATAGAAACATTTATAAACAATAAAACCCAATAAACCAAAAAGATGAAAACAGTATACGAATTTACTGTCAAAGACAGAAAGGGAAACAACGTATCTTTGAAAGAGTATGCCAACGAGGTGCTCCTCATAGTAAACACGGCTACCAAGTGCGGGTTTACTCCGCAATACGAAGAATTGGAGGCTCTTTACAAGAAATACCATGCACAGGGGTTTGAAATTCTCGACTTCCCTTGCAATCAGTTCGGCCAACAAGCCCCGGGAACCGATGAAAGTATTCACGAATTTTGTAAGCTGAACTACGGCACGGAGTTCCCTCAATTCAAAAAAATAAAGGTAAACGGCGACGAAGCAGCACCGCTCTATAAGTTTCTGAAAGAACAAAAAGGCTTTGCAGGCTGGGACGAAAGCCACCCCATATACCCCATTCTCGACAAGATGCTTAGCGAAATTGATCCGAAATACAAAGAGAATGCCGGGATTAAATGGAACTTCACCAAATTCTTGGTCAACAAGAAAGGGCAAGTAGTGGCACGCTTCGAACCCACTGAAAAGATTGCAAACATAGAAAAGCAGATAGAACAACTGCTGAAATAATCAAGATTTAGAAGTTTTGAACAATTAGTTATGCCTACCTGTATTATGAATGTCAATGTAGAAGTTAGGAGCTTTGATTAATGTTTTCGGTATTAACAACATTAATTGGCAAATTGTTTAACTCCTCAATCATGATGCTCCATTCATAATGCGAGGCATAACTCGTTATTCCGAATTTCTAATTCATCATTCACAAATGCCGCAGGCATAATTCGTAAATCCTAATTCAAAACTCAAAATTAAAGAAACATGTCTAACAAAGAATATACCCGCTGCCTCATTATAGGTAGCGGACCAGCTGGCTACACGGCAGCCATATATGCCGGAAGAGCCAATCTGAAGCCGATAGAATACTGTGGCATTCAGCCCGGAGGGCAACTCACGCAGACCACGGAGGTAGAAAATTTTCCGGGATACCCGCAAGGTATCGACGGTAGCCAAATGATGGCGGAACTTCGCGAGCAGGCTGAACGCTTCGGAACCGACGTGCGCAACGGCGAAATAGTTAAGGCCGACTTCAGTAAGGCGCCCTATGTACTTACGACGGATCGCGGAACAGAAATCGAAGCCGAAACAGTTATCATTGCTACAGGGGCATCCGCAAAGTATTTGGGATTAGAAGATGAGAAGAAATACAACGGACAAGGCGTCAGCGCATGTGCCACTTGCGACGGATTTTTCTATCGTAAAAAAAACGTAGCCGTGGTAGGCGGTGGCGATACGGCATGCGAAGAGGCACTATATTTGGCAAACCTCTGCAAAAAGGTGTACATGATAGTGCGCAAAAACTACCTGC
>CAUUQE010000068.1:0-12217 GCA_963547065.1 uncultured Prevotella sp.
ATACCCGGGCCGTCTGCTGCCGGCAGAGTTCCCTCATAAACCATAGAATCTACCACTACAGAATCGGTAACCGAATCGTTTCCTTTCATATTCTCGGCAGTCTTGCCACTCTGTTTGCAAGCTACCATTGCCGCACATGCAGCAACAATCAACATTAATTTTTTCATCTTCTTTTTGAATTTGTTTTAATTATTCAAGTGCAATATTACGTATTTTATTTATAAAACCACCGAATTTCGATGAAAAAATATCTTAACGAAACTGTTATTTATCAGTAATTTTTATGCTGATCGCTTTGATTTCCTGCCATCCGACCTTATCTGTAAGGCGCAACATGAAGTGGTAATCGCCCACATCTATTGTGTCGGGTATCGTTATATTCACAGTAGAGGCATACTCTTTCTGTCCTGCAGGAATGTCGAAACTCTCGTTGTAAACCCATGCTTTAACCGGATTCTTTTTTTCATCGAGCTTGCAATCGCTGGCAGAGGTGCCGTGCGTATGATGATCGAAGTTATTATGAATCTCGATATTAAAGCTTCCGAGCTCCCTATTATCCTTGAACAAATACCTCACAGGTATCACCTCGCCACGCTTATATACCTGACAATCCGTAGGACTTGACACAATTCCCTCGTCTGAAATAACCGGTTTCTCCTTGTCTTTTGTACTGCTATCGTCATCATTATTACTGCATGCAGCAAACGAACAGAGCACCAAAGCAAGCAAAAACCGATTTAAAATCTTCGTCATCTTATGCCTTATTGTAAATATAATCTAACGACGGGCTTACTTCTTGGCCGTGATTTTGAAGCCTTTAAACTCTTCTGTTGTCTCTCTACCCTCTACATCCTTGACCGTGAAGTGCAGATGATAGTCACCAGCTACGGCGTCCGCAGGCACTGTAATCTCTTTGCTGAAATCGATCTTACCGCTCTTACCATTGTAATCATTCACCTCTATTGGATATTCCTTGTCTCCGTGGAACTCGAGCTTGATGCTCTTAACGTCGGATGCAACCTCGACTGTTGCCGTTACTGTGAATTTACTGCCGGCTTCGGCCGTATTGTTGTTTGCATTAGGACTGGTGATTTCTATCTTCGGAGCCTTAGGATCTTTTTCTTTCAAGGTAAGTTTTTCTGTCCAAGTCCGTGCCTGTCCATTAACATCAGTTACGGTTAATGTGAACTTATAGGTACCTGCTGTGAGCTTATCTCCCAGCTCCAAGTGCTCATGGAAGTGTGCATTAATCACATCCACATACTTCTTATTGCTACTGAAGTCCTGCTCCAGTGTACCTTTACCACCTTCCTGCACAAGCGATACCTTAACAGTTTTGATCTTAGCCTCGGCCAATATCTCACATGCAACGTGCAAATCTGAGCCCACAATAGCCGTCTTAGAGTTTCCCGCACCCAATTCAGTTTTGGTAATCTCTAACTTTGCCGTCGTTGGATTGTCATCATCACTGCTACAAGAAGCCAAAGACAACGTTAAAACACTCACGAGAGCCATCATAGCTCCCCAAATCATTCTTTTTTTCATAATTGTTTTTAATTACAAGACTCATTGAGTCTCAAGTTAATATTAATATGTTAAGTTAAAAATCCAAGCCAACCATGACTGCTACATTACGCCCCGGCTCGGGCACATCTATAAGTCTATAATAGCTTGTATGGTCGTAATATCTGCGGTTCAGCAGGTTCTCAGCATTGATACCCACACGGAGTGAGCACCCTTTCAGTGCAAACTCTTTCCCCGCAGCCATATTTATAGTGCAATAACCCTTAGTAGATTTCTCCGGTGGAACGATATTATTCTGGTCGCCTACCACGTGGACATTAAACGCAAGATACCCTTCTTGTCCCTGATGACGGGTAAAGAACGTGTATTTAAACCCCGTATCAACCGACCAAGGAGTAGAAAACGGCAGCGTAAAACCTTTCTTTTCGCCCGACAGTTGTTCTGCATAAAGATACTCTCCTTTCAGTTCGGCTTCCAAATTCCGCATGACTTTACACGTCAATTGCGCCTCAAATCCGTAACGAATGACACGACTTTGCCGATAATAATATAGCTGCAGACCCTCATAATACTCCGAAGTAGGGTTCATATAGATATAGTTAGGGAAGTAATTTAGGTAAGGATCGATCTGAATATCCAGTACCTTGTTACTCCAGTTGATGCCCGCATCGACCTGATAAGACTCTTCCGGATCAAGCAGAGGGTTACCCTTTTCGTAACGAAAAATATGATAATTCACGCCATCCACGCCCAATTCTTTCGGTATAGGTACACGGAAACTCTTACCGACATTAGCTTTAAGGATCCAATGCCCCACATTATAGTTCACTCCAGCCGACCAAGTAAGGCTGTTGAATGTCCGTCTGAGCTCGCCGGATCGCTCTTTAAACACCGAATCTGTACTGTTTTTCAGCGGTGTTTTATACCAGTCGTTGTAACGATGGATAGAGGTATGCACGTTATCATACCGTACTCCCGCATTCAGAATGAGATTCGGATTGATCGTATAGCGATCGTAAACGTAAGCCCCCAACGATGTAGACTCGAAATTGGGTATGATAAATCCCCATCCTCCGCGCCTGTTATGCTGATATTCGGCACTCATGCCTGCGTTAAGCCGGTGCTTTTCGCCCAACGAAAGTGTCATCCCGACATTTCCGATATAGGTGCTTTTATTGAAACGCCGTTCTAACGTGCCGGGCGGAACGGGCATGTAGCCATGCGAGACTGGCTCCGAAAGCTCCTTACGCAGGTTGTTTTGATAAGCCAGATTGCCTTCTATCACAAGATTTCCCACCTGATACACCGAATGGCTCATGATTTTGAGATGATTTACTGTTTGATATGGGAGGTCTATATCGCGCCGCGAGGCGTCGTAGTCGATATCTGAAAGTCGAACTTCCAAGCCGTGTGCGTTGGCAAAAAAGCCGCTCTTGGCATAAGAATCCGATACCTTAAGGTCGGTTCTGAAGTGGTATCCAAGATATCCGAGCGTAAAACTGCCGTCATGTTCGCGCCCAGCAGTATTGCGAAGCGTACGGTCTTTCAGTTTAATCCAATACGAATAGTACTGAATACTGTCCGTCGGAACTTTATAATCGGCATAGTCTATCCACGTCATATTTGCCTTATAGAAAAATTTTTTGCTGCGTCCTTGCAACTTGGCCGAGACGCCTAATGATGCATTGTTGGTACGGCTGAAAAGCGAAACGCTGCCTTCTAACGGTTTTACTGGCACATAATTGCTGTAGAGATTAATCACTCCACCAATGGCATCCGAACCATATAACAGTGCTGCAGGCCCTTTGATAATCTCTATTCTGTCTATGGCAAACTGGTCAATCTCCAATCCATGATCGTCGCCCCACTGCTGACTTTCATGCTTGATACCATCCTCTACCACAACCATACGGTTAAACCCCAAGCCGCGAATGGCGGGTTTCGACTGCCCAGAACCTATGCTCATCGCCTTTACACCGGGCACCCCGCGCAGACTCTGCATCAGGCTACCGGCGAAATTCCCCTGCAAATAACGTCGATCAAGTTCTATTTCGTTGACTGAGGCCTTCGTCTGATAGTCTTTCTTCGCATTACCATACACCGTTACATCGTGCAACACGATGCCCGTGTCGGTACGTGTAGTATCGACAAACATCGGTATGGCGGCACAAGGTGCGGCACATAAGGGCGGAACACCTGACATGCAGACTGCCGACAACGATAGAATTACTGCCAAAGCAAATTGATTCATGATCGTAAGAATATAAAAAATTCTGTAATAAAAGACGGATAATGCGCACACAAATCTGCACTACGGGCACAGAACACGGGGCATACCCCACCCACGCATATTGCTTGCACGGCAGAAAGACGAGCACCTTCGGCGGATAAGCCACACCGTAACGAGTTTAAAAGAATGCGCTCTTTCTCTTCTACACCGCAAAAGAAAGGTGGATATATAAATAAAGTACAGGATGAAAATTATCCCTACATGGTGCACGGCGGTGCCCGCAGACTGATGACTTCAGCCACTCTACGCACCACATTCTGCACACATACCGATACGACAGTGCCCATCAATACGGAAACAATCGCCGCTATGGCTATGGTATCGGCAATACCGAAAGTGGGAAAAGCGAACTGGCAGATAAAACATTTATCGGGATTATGCCCGCTGGCGTGATGCCCTGTGGCTTTCGAAGTGGGCACTTCTGTGCCGTTATCATACTGACATACATGGAAACTCTTAATCATTATCGGCAACGTAAATACGGCCAACAACAACCAAGAAATAAAAATCCTCCGCGTATGCTTAATTTTTGACATAATCAAATAACTGTTCGACCGACAAAATTAATAAGTTTCTCCGAGCATGCAAAAGATTGATTACTAAAATAAACGTTTTTAATTATATTTAAAAGTTGACGGCCTGTCTAAAAAATAAGAGCGACAAGGCACCCTTATCCGGTGCACTGCCGCTCGATACATTATACATCTATGCCTATTAGACCACCAACCTAACGCGATTAGATTATGGCTCTACCACGATTAGACCGTAGGCCTATTGCAGCCAGATTTTATCTCTATCGGTTTTATGCGCGATTGTTATTGAAAGCAACCAGCATCCAAATCATCTTTTCCTGCCCTTGCAAATAGTCATCAAGCAATGCTACGGTAACGTCATCATTAGCTTCTGATGCAGTTTGAATTAACGCACGCTCCTGACGGATAATCTCTTTAAGCGTATCGAGTATGTGGGCAACTGCCTCATGTCCGTGGTGAATAACACCGGTTTCTTTCACACGTGATGCCGACAGATAGTTACTGAAGCGATGCTCGGGCGTACCGTCTAGCTGCAATATACGCTCTGCAATTTCGTCTACTTTCTCGGCGGCATCGTTGTAAAGTTCCTCGAATTTCGCATGTAGAGTAAAGAAAGCGTCGCCTTGGATATTCCAATGAAACCCGCGAAGATTAGTATAATACACTTGAAAATCAGCCAAGAGTTGACTCAATCCTTTTACTACGTTAGCAACTTTGCTTGCATCTAAATTCAAATAATCTAAACTCTTCATAATTTTTTTCCTTTCTTTATTTATAAATACTCTTATTGTTAACTCTGATGCAAAAATAGCATTTTCTTTATATCTGCACAACAGATAAAAACTATAATGGTATAGTATTTATCTATTTTAGTACTTTTAACGTTAATCTACAGATAATTATCAACGAACAGACAATACCGAAAAGGCTTCTTTTTCTACGCGGTAGCGGAAGCAACCGCCTTATCTTTTCCTACCGGAAAGCCTACTTTCGCCAGCTGTTCATAAGATTATGCAGCTAAATAACGCCGCGCATGCGATCTTCGAATGCCGAGAGAGCGGCCTTGGCTCCCTCCCCCATCGCAATTACAATCTGCTTATAAGGTACGTCGGAGACGTCTCCGGCGGCATAAACACCCTTTATAGCCGTCCTGCAATATTCGTCTACGGGTATTTCCTTGCGCTCCGTAAGCTGCAATTCGTTGCTGAAAGGTTCCGTATTCGCCACAAGTCCTATCTGTACAAATACCCCATCGAGTTCTATCTTGCGCTCTTTATCGGTCTTACGATCTTTCACTTGCAGCGCTATCACCTTGGTTCCGTCGCCGATAACACGCGTTGTTTGCTGCGAAGTAAATATCTCCACGTTCTTCATACTGCGTGCTTTCTCCTGCAATACGTTGTCGGCACGAAGTTCATCGGCAAACTCCAGCACCGTTACATGGTTGCAAATGCCCGCCAAGTCGATAGCTGCTTCGATGCCGGAATTACCACCTCCCACCACTGCAACGCGCTTATTCTTGTAAAAGGGACCATCGCAATGCGGACAGAAATGCACTCCATGACCGACATACCGCGCCTCTTCGTCTACATTCAGACGTCTCCAGCCGGCACCGGTGGCAATGATAACGGCAGGAGCCATAAACTCTTCGCCTCCTTTTACGCTGATGCGTTTCATTTTCTCTTTCAGACTAACGCCCGTAATCCGTCGGTTCTCGAACAGTTCAATGGGGTAATTATCTATATGAGTCCTTAGATCATCGGCCAATTTCGTACCGGTCGTCTGCGGAACAGATATCAGGTTTTCAATGCCTACGGTATCTTTCACCTGTCCGCCTATACGCTCTGCCACCATTGCAACGCGCAAACCTTTGCGCGCGGAGTATATTGCAGCAGCGACACCTGCGGGCCCTCCGCCCAACACTACCACATCGTAAATACGCTCCACGGGCTTTGCGTGCTCGTCGGCAGTTGTGCCTTGCCGCTCTTCAAGCTTCGATAAAAGCTCTCCCAAGTCGCCTTTACCGGTGTGAAACGGCTCATCATTCACAAATACAGCGGGCACTCCTTGGATATTCAGCTTGTTTATTTCGTCTTGAAACAGCGCGCCATCTATCATTTCATGTTTGATATTCGGATTATAGAGCGCCATTATATTAAGCGCCTGCACCACATCCGGACAGTTCGTACACGTCAGAGAAACGTAGGTTTTTATATCTACGTTGCCCTTAACGGCGCCAATTCGTCGCCTTATAGCCTCATCGGGAAGGTTCTTCCCCTTACCGTCAGCATTGATAACCGCAAGGAGCAACGACGTAAACTCATGCCCATTGGGAATACCGCGAAACCTTATACCCGTATCGTTCCCGTCTTTCAGCAGTCTGAAACCCAACATCTGTTCGTCTGATTTCGTGAAATAGCACGAGAGTTTGGGCGAACAAGAAGCCACATCGCTAAGAAACGACACAAATTCATCGGCATGCTCGTTGCCACGATTATACGTGGCATCGAATATAAACGTCGCAGAAAGATCGGCGAAAATGCCTTTCACCCGCTCTAAAATATCACGTTCTAACATATTATATTTTTCTTTGTAAATTCAATTTGCAACCTGCATGCCGGCAATTCTTTCTGCCTGCCGGCCATACAGCTTGTGAAAATCGTTCATACAGATAACAAAAAATTCCCCGTCCGAATGCTGATAACAACACTACGACAGGGAACTGCTTTGTATAAATTATATAAAATTAGAGTTTACCCACAAGGTCTATGCTCGGTTTGAGCGTCTCTTTGCCCTGTTTCCACTTAGCCGGACAGACCTCACCTTCATGAGATGCCACGAATTGAGCGGCTGCCACCTTGCGCACAAGCTCTTCTGCATTGCGGCCGATGCTGTTGTCTTGCACCTCTGCAACCTTGATCTGCCCCTCTGGGTTCACAAGGAAAGTGCCACGATACGACAGCCCTTCGTCTTCTTTATATACGCCGAAGCCGCGACTCAGCACTGCTAAAGGATCGGCAAGCATGGTGTATTGCAATTTTTTAATGCGCTCGGAAGTGTCGTGCCACGCTTTGTGAACGAAGTGAGTGTCGCAGCTTACCGAGAACACCTCTACGCCCATCGATTTGAGTTCCTCGTATTTATCCTGCAAATCTTCCAGCTCTGTGGGGCACACGAATGTAAAGTCTGCCGGATAGAAGAAGAAAACGGCCCATTTGCCTTTTATATCTTCATTCGATACTGTTTTGAAATTTCCGTTTTGGAATGCCTGAACTTTAAACTCAGGCAGCTGTGCATTAATGATCGATTCCATATTCTATTGAATGATAATTAAATGAATTATAATTGATTAAGTAGCTTGTTGTTTGTTTATTTCAGTCGGTTTTCCACAACCTTCCAATTGATTATGTCCCATACGGCTGCGATATGGTCTACACGGCGGTTCTGGTAATCTAAGTAATATGCATGCTCCCACACGTCGAGACCTAAGAGGGGATTGTTTCCGTGGCGCAGTGGATTGCCTGCATTCGGTTCTTTTGTGATAACAAGTTTGCTCTCCTTATCCTGCGAAAGCCATGCCCAACCCGACCCGAAGAGCGTAGCCGCCGCCTGTGAAAATTGCTTTTTAAACTCATCGAAGCTTCCGAAAGCGACATTGATTGCCTCGGCTATCTTACCTTGAGGCATATTATTCTTCTGCGGGGCCATAAACTGACCGAAGTAAAACGCATGGTTCAGCGTTTGTCCGGCATTATTAAAGACGGGACCATCGGGTGCACTAACCACGATATCCTCTACACTTTTGTCTTCAAATTCTGTACCCTTCACCAGATTAGCAAGGGTGTTAACGTAATTCTGCAGATGCTTTCCGTAATGGAAATTAATGGTCTTCTCACTGATTACAGGCTCTAAAGCGTTGGCTGCATAAGGCAGTACTGGCATTTCTATTTTCATATTCTTATCGTATTTAGCATTAATAACTCTGTTATCTTCCTTTTCAACCTCTTAAAAATCCCCTTTTGGCGCTATCGCACACTCTATATAAGGCATTGGAGGCATTTGTATTATCATATTGTTTTATGTCTATTATTCTGATTTCTGATGCAAAGGTAGGCAGTATATCACCTTTTCACAACAGATAAAAACTATAGCTTCATTGAAAATATCTATTATCCTATCGTAGTAAACGTAAATATAAAGATCTTAAGAGCAATCATTCATGAAAATAACATGTCATTCATTGCATTTTTAGACTGCTGGTCTAAGTCTGATAGACAGACCATGTAATACTGACAGACAGACCATATATCGATGATAGACAGCTAATCTATTTCGGACAGGTGTGCGGATTATTCTGCAAGAACATTGCAGAATATGATGAAAAACACTACCTTTGCAAAAAGCAGGTTGCACTCAGCAACTTGAAGGCAGGCTTTCCTAACAAAAGAATTGCGACAACGAAAAAGCAGAAATCCCTGCCCATGTGTACGGAAAATACCACGGGAAAGTATTTATAAGTTATTTTGCAAACGCTTTGCAACGAATAAAAGTTAATTTTTCATCAGATGGATTTATTTGACAGCTCGGCAGAACAGCAACGGCAAAACACGGCTCCGCTCGCTTTGCGTATGCGCCCTACGTCAATAGAAGATATTGTAGGACAGCAGCACATTATTGGTAAAAATAAATTGCTTTACCGCTCTATCAAGGCAGACAAGCTCACTTCGATTATTCTCTACGGTCCGCCGGGCACGGGAAAAACTACTATTGCCCACGTTATCGCCCACTCTACGCATGCTTGCTTCAGACAAGTAAACGCCACGATCGGCGGAAAAAAGGATTTAGAAGACGTGATAAAGGCCGCACGTTATAACATGGGCGCTTATCAAAGGAAGACTATTCTATTTATTGATGAGATACACAGATTCAATAAATCGCAACAAGATTTTCTGTTGCCTTATGTGGAAGACGGCACAATCACACTGATTGGAGCTACCACGGAAAATCCCTATTTCGAAGTCAACGGAGCTCTACTCTCACGTTCGCGTATCTTCGAGTTATATCCCTTGACACAGTACGATATGCAAATGTTGCTCAAAAGAGCTATCAGCGACTGTGATAAGGGTCTCGGCAACGAGCATATCGTAATTGACGACAATGCGGCATGCTTCCTGACCAGCATTGCCGATGGCGATGCACGCTCATTGCTGAACGCCTTAGAACTGGGAGCTGAAACAACGGAACGAAGCAACGACGGCCTTATTCATATCACCTTGGAGGTAGCACAAGAGTGCATTCAAAAGCGATTCATACGCTATGACCGCGACGGCGACCAACACTACGACGCCATCTCTGCATTCATTGAGAGTATGAAGCACACTGATCCTGACGCTACACTATACTATCTTGCACGTATGCTTGTGGCTGGTGAAGACCCTAAATACATCGCCCGCCGCATCTGTGTCTGCGCATCGGAAGACGTAGGACTGGCCGACTCAAACGCCATCTCGGTTGCCACGAACGCTTTTCTTGCTACCGAAAGGATAGGAATGCCCGAATGTCGCCACATCTTGGCACACGCTGCATTGTACATATGTTGTGCCCCTAAGTCGGATACCTGTCAGGCTGTCGATGAAGCGATGAACGACGTAGAGAAGACGGGCAACATTCCTATCCCCCCTTTCTTGCAAGATTCAAGCTATCACAATGCCTATAAACTGGGCAGAGGTGTAGGACTGAAAGACATTCACCGCTACCCTCACCATGTGACAGACCAGAAATGTATGCCACCCGAACTATCAGACAAGCACTACTTCCACTTGTCGGGAACAGGGGAAGAACAAAATATTGCAGCAACTTTAAAAGCGCTGAAAATTGACCCGACACAGGACACAGGCCAAATAAAATATCATTAATAAACCATACAGGCACTATGTTTTCAACATTTCTTGCATGTATAAAACCCATTTCTTGTTTTATTATTTATCTTTGCAGAAGTTTTAATTGCATGTCAAAAATACATAATTACTATGCATAAACATATATACAACAACCATAATTAAACCGATGAAAACAGAAAAAGAAAGAATTGTATTTGTGGATTACATACGGGTGATAGCATGCTTCATGGTTATGCTCGTCCACGCAAGCGAGAATTTTTATGCGGCAGATGCCTCGGGATTGGCCGGTAACATATCGATGTTGGCCAACGAGGCTAATCGTTTTTGGGTGGCATTCTACGATGGTGGCGTGGCTCGCACGTGTGTTCCGCTGTTCATGGTAGTATCTGCATTTCTGCTGGTGCCCATAAGACAGGGTGTTAGCATGGGTAATTTCTACCGACACCGCTTCATGCGAATACTGCCACCATTGGTGTTTTTCATGCTTGCTTATATTTTCTTGCCCCTGCTGTGGGGTGGCATGACATGGGAACAGTCCATAAACGACTTGGCTCGACTGCCGTTCAACTTTCCCTCTATGGCCGGCCATCTGTGGTTCATGTATCCTCTGATCAGTCTGTATCTCATCATTCCCGTGATTTCTCCATGGCTCGAACGTGCTTCGGCCAAAGATGAACGCATCTTCATCGCACTATTCGCTTTCTCTACACTGGTGCCGTGGCTCCATCGGTTCGTAAGCAAAGAGCTGTGGGGCGAATGCTTTTGGAACCAATTTTCTATGCTTTGGTATTGCTCGGGCTACTTAGGCTACTTGGTATTGGCACACTATATTCGCGTTCATCTGCAATGGAAATACCGCAAACGCCTAGTCATAGGAATAATATGTTTCATACTCGGCGCTACATTCACGGCATGGTCGTTCTGGATAATGGGTGCTCCAGGGCGACTTATCGAGACTCCTATGCTGGAATGGTCGTGGGAATTCTGCACACCGAACGTGCTCTGTGCCACTTTCGGAGCTTTCCTGCTCTTCACATGCATAGAAAGTAAGCACGCTCCACGGCTCATCACCGGTATTTCGAAACTCACTTACGGCATGTATCTTGTGCACCTGATGTTCCTTGCACCTATTGCCACCGTGTTTGTAAACGGCAATCCGGCGCACCCGATCATCCCTGTATATGTGGCCATCCCCGTAATTGCCGTGCTTACATACTTGTGCAGTATGCTCACGATCAGACTGCTGTCATATCTGCCCGGCAGCAGATGGATTGTAGGATAACGTATGAAACTCGATTTGGAAACTTTCCGACAGGATGTTTACAGTGTGGTAGCGGCCATTCCGCGCGGTAAACTGATTACCTACGGACAGATAGCGATGCTTGTAGGACGTCCACAGAACGCCCGTTTGGTGGGATATGTGCTGCATCATACGCCCGACTCGTTGCATCTGCCCTGCTACCGCGTAGTCAATAGCAACGGGCGATGTGCCCCGTATTGGGCCAAACAACGCTCTTTGCTCAAGGCAGAAGGCGTGACATTCAGGCCTAACGGCTGCGTCGACATGCGTAAACATCAGTGGCTGTTTATGGAGATAGGAACCAAAGATACGGTGCATAATCCGTAATATGTAATAATTAATATACAAAAAAGATTTTATTTCTGTGTATGTTTCATATACAGCATTCTACGTTTTTAAAGGACATAAAAATTAAACGGAAACCTTGTAAAAATCGAAAGAGGCAAATATAAATCCATTCTACTCTGTCGAACACAAGAAAAAATCCTATCTCCAATTCTTTCTACTTACCTTTCGAATGACTTTATCTTAAGAAGGAATACAACTATTAGGTAACAAGTGCCTGTGTATGAACCTAAAAAAGGGGGACTCTTGAAGAATCCCCTTTTTACCTCCTTGTGATCCGCATGGGGCTCGAACCCATGACCCCAACATTAAAAGTGTTGTGCTC
>CAUUQE010000069.1:0-12180 GCA_963547065.1 uncultured Prevotella sp.
AGCTGAAACACCTATAATGCCGCCAATGGTCAGTGAGCCGGTGTCACCCATGAATATTTGGGCAGGGTAAGCATTGTACCAGAGGAATCCGATAAGGGCGCCGACAAAGGCACACATGAAGACCACAAGTTCTTCTGACCCCGGAATATACATGATATTGAGATATGCAGCAAATTGTATATGCGAGCTTACATAAGCCAATATGCCGATAGCTACGCCAATGATGGCCGAATTACCGGCACACATGCCATCCATGCCGTCATTCAGATTAGCTCCGTTTGACACAGCTGTTACGACTAAAATTGTCATGAAAACAAACAATACCCAACCGGCAGCAGTCTTATATTTACCACAAAATGACATTATTTTTGAATAGTCGAGATTATGTCCTTTCACAAAAGGAATGGTAGTCTTTAAAGATTTCCGTGCTTCAGTACGATGTTTCACAACTGTTTCCTGTCCCTGTCGCTCAATGGTAAGATTTTCATTTACCTTGACATCAGGCGAAGCCCAAAGTACAAGCCCGACAATAAGACCTATACTGAGTTGTCCGACAATTTTGTATTTGCCTTTTAATCCTTCTTTATTCCGTCGGAATATTTTGATAAAGTCATCCATACCGCCAAGAAATCCTAACCAAACGGTTGTGATGACCATCAATATCAGATAAATATTGCGGAGTCTTCCAAGTAATAAAACAGGTATGAGAATGGCAATTATGATGATAATACCTCCCATAGAGGGTACTCCGACCTTCTTGATACCGAAAGGATCGATACTTGCATCGCGTTGTGTCTCTGTTATCTGTTTACTCTTTAGATATTTGATAAAACGTTCGCCGAACCAAGCCGATATGGTTAGTGCCAGTATCAGTGCCAACAATGCGCGGAAAGATATATATCCCCACATGTGAGAACCGCTGATTCCGTATTGTTCCAAAAACCTGAAAAGATAATATAACATGTATTTTTATTTTTTTAATTACTAAAAATATCCTTTAAAACCTCTTTGTCATTGAAATGATGCTTTATTCCTTTGATCTCTTGATAACTTTCATGACCTTTTCCTGCAACGAGAATGACATCTCCTTTCTGTGCCATCATACAGGCTGTGCGTATGGCTTCTTTACGATCTGTGATACTAATAACTTTTTTCAATTGCTGGGCGTTCAACCCTGCAAGCATATCATTAATAATATCTTGTGGCTCTTCAAAGCGTGGGTTGTCACTGGTTATGATCACCCGATCACTTTGTTTCACAGCTTCTTGTGCCATAAGCGGTCGCTTGCCTTTATCTCTGTTTCCACCAGCACCGCATACTGTTATGACATGGCCTTTTCCATTCAGCACTTCGTGAATAGCTTTAAGAACATTTTCCAAGGCATCTGGCGTATGTGCATAGTCTACAATAGCAGTGTATCCCTCGGGGCTATATACAGGATCGAGTCTTCCACTTACGCTATGCAGCGTACTCATGACGAGCAGTATGTCTTCAGGTCGTTTTCCGAGCATACGTGCGGTGCCATAGACAGCAAGCAGATTGCTTACATTGAACTTACCTATGAACTGTACACCAACCTCATGTCCGTCAATATCCAAATACATACCTTCGAAATGGCATTCCAATATCCGTGCTTTGAAGTCGGCAACGGTCTGTACAGAGTACGTTCTTACTGTAGCTTTCGTGTTCTGTACCATAAACATGCCATTTTTATCATCGGCATTGGTGATAGCGAAAGCATTTTTAGGTAATCCGTCGAAGAACGCTTTCTTGGCATTTCGATAGTTTTCAAAAGTCTTGTGGTAGTCTAAGTGATCACGGGTGAGATTGGTGAAAATTCCTCCCTTGAATGTTAGTCCACTAATACGCTTTTGTGCAATAGCATGTGAAGAGCATTCCATAAATACATATTCACATCCTGCAACTGTCATTTTACTGAGCAATTCGTTCAGTTCGATAGGATCGGGTGTGGTATGGTCTGTCGGTATAATCTCATCTTCAATATAGTTGCATACGGTAGAAAGTAGTCCGCACCTATGCCCCATCTTACGAAACATATTATATAATAAGGTAGCGATAGTTGTCTTGCCGTTAGTACCTGTTACGCCTATGAGCTTTAATTTCTTCGAAGGATCTCCATAAAAGAGAGTGGCAACTTTTCCGGCAGCATCTTCTGCTGACTCAACTTTGATATATGTTACGCCTTCAACTTTCGTTTCTGGTAGGTCCTCACACAGTATAGCCTTGGTACCCAATTCAATAGCTTCCGGTATAAAGCGATGCCCGTCTACCTGTGTTCCTTTCATGGCAATGAAAAGATGTCCGTCTGCAATCTTTCTGGAGTCTATATTTACACCCTTTATCTCAATATCCTGTTTGCCGATGATAGATATAGGCTTGCTGTTTTGCAACAATTCTTTTAGTTTCATATTTTTACTTTGTTATTTTATCATTCCAATGTAATCAGACATGTTTCTCCCTTTTTCACTTTGTGACCGGCTTCAAGGCTTTGTTCTACAACCTTTCCTCGTCCTGTAAGTTTCACTTTTAGTTCATGACTCTCAAGTAGAAATACGGCATCTCTTGCTCCCATGCCGATAACATCCGGTACATAGCTGCTACCATAGTTTTTATTTCGCTTCAACAGAATAGTTTTATTGTTATGTTTTACAGCGTATCCCCAAATCAGATTGCTGTTAGTGTGGGCCCCGTTCCAATCAGTATTGGTATTAATTCTCAAGTGAGTAAGCACATAATCTGCAGCCAAAATATTTCCTCTTTTCACTTCAGGAGTAAAAATTGAATGTGAATCGCGGGCATCTCTTATGTCGAGTTTCAAATCCTGTGCCATGATACCTTCGGCAATATGACGGAAAACAGTACTGCTCATGCCTCCTCCCGATGCGGGGAGCCCCGGCTTCTGTATGCATACAATACAACTATAACGGGGGACATCGGCAGGGAAGTAACCTGCAAAGCTCAGCAAGTAGTTCGTTTGCCTTATTTTGTATCCACCTGCTCCTTGCGATATTTGAGCTGTACCCGTTTTTCCCGCCACTTTGAACGATGGGGAAGCTGCTTTCTTACCGAGTCCTTGGCTCACTACGTGTTCTAAAATCGTCTGTATCTCGTGTAGAGTTTTATCTTTACATATGCGGGCACGCATCACCTGTGGTGGGAAATTCATGATTACTTCACCGTTTTTTATCACCTCTTTTACAAAACGTGGGCGCATCATACGACCGTTATTTGCAATAGCATTGTAGAATGTAAGCGTGGAAAGTGGCGGGACTTGCGTCTCATAACCGATACTCATCCATGGCAAGGCAGTCTTACTCCAGTTGATCCATCTCCCTCTTGTATTCTTTTTTGGCATGCGTATCTGTGCCGAGGCAGCTCCCACTAACGGAATATGTAGATTATCAGCTAGTCCTGTACGATAGATTCCACTAACAAATCTTTCCGGATCATTACGATAATGATCATCGATGATACGGCTAACACCGATATTCGAACTAACCATTAGTGTCTGTGGCAGGGTAAGTACACCGAATCCACCGCGCCTCCAGTTGTGGTCTTTCATCTCTCTATCGTACATTGGCCATACTCCGCTACCTGTTTCTACGCGATAGGTCGTGTCAACCACGCCGTCATCTAAAGCAACCATGATTGATGCGGTCTTGAATACCGAACCCGGTTCGAGCAGATCACTGATAGCATGGTTCTTGATTTCTCTATATTTACCATCCACACATTTCTCCATATTGACGATTGCTTTTACATCGCCTGTAGAAACTTCCATGACAATGGCCACGCCTACCGTGCCGTTGATATTATGAAGTTCATCAATAAGAGTTCGTTCTGCAAGGTCTTGTATGTTCACGTCAATGGTCGTAACAATATCTGCACCGTCGATAGGAGGTGTGTCCATGATGTTCAAATATCTGTCTAATGTCTTTCGACGATGTACAATGCCATTCTTTCCACGTAATATAGAATCGTAGGATAACTCAAGACCGCAGCGAGCTGTATCTTTTGCACCGAACATTTCGCCGACAGTGCGTCCTGCCAATGAGCCGTAAGGCCGCTGACGGGCATTGAATTCTTCCACATGAAAGCCACTCTTGTAGGGGTCCAAACGGAAGACGGGTAGCTGTTTTACCTCCATATAGGCATTATAGTCCACACGCTTGTCCCATATTGCCCAATGACGACTCATCTTACGACGTCCCTCCTCGAGTTTATTTTTGAAAGCAATCTCTCCTCTTTCTGGGAATATTTGGTGCAGACAATGACAAATAGAATCTATTTTCGTATTCCATAATGAATCATTTTTGGCATTATGTAACGCTTGGAAGTCCATATACATCTTGAATTCCGGTAGTGAACTTGCCATGAGTTGCCCGTCGCAACTCAGAATGTTGCCTCGTGTTGGTTTTACGCTCACGCTATCTTTCTTTACACGATTGGCTACCTGCAGCCAGTAAGAACGTTTGGCTGTCATCACGTAGGCAGCCTTTACAACCACGATAGCAGCAATCAGAGTCATCATGATGGCGATGGCACTGTAACGAGGCATTATCTTTTTATAATTGAACTTACTCATTGTCAGGCACGTTTATGATATACGGTGGCTGATTGGCTATCTTGAGCACACTGTCTTTATTACTTTTGAGTAGTTCTAATACATGACTTTCTCTACTTTTTTCCGTCAGCTGACTGTTGCTCGACAGAGCCCTGTATTTGATATCCTGCAATTCTTTTTGCAGGTTATCTATCTCTATTAGATCTTGCTGGCAGCTGTAACGATTTGAAATATAAATGATCATGAAAAATGTAATCAGCATGAACAGCCACACTTGCTTACGTATGGTTGAGGTAGTCAGTATATCTCCGCCTAATATCTTGCGCAGCGTAAAGTTTTTCGACAGCGGTAGTTCTTCCTCAGTGGCCTGTTCTCTGATGATTTCCTCCAATGAGGGTATTTCTTCTTCAGATCTTCCCCCCACTGTAGCAGAGTTACCTTGCCCGTTTTTTTCTGTATGCAGAGCTTTCTTGACGGTTTGTTTGGGTGGTTCTTCTCCTCTTTTTTTTTCTGTATTCATCTCTTTTTTGCAATTCTTAGTTTGGCGCTTCGGCTACGCGGATTTTTCTCCTGTTCCTCGCTGGTAGGAATGATAACTTTGTTGTTAACGAGCGTGAAAGGAGAATTTATACGTCCGTAAAAGTCTTGCCGCAGCTTTCCGTCGGTATTGCCCGTTTTCATTATATTTTTTACCATACGATCTTCGAGTGAATGGTAAGTGATAACGGCTAGTCTACCACCTGTCCCAAGACATTCGGCTGCTCCCTCCAGCATTTTTTTCAGTGCTATCATCTCGTGATTAACCTCTATTCTGAGCGCCTGAAACAGTTTGGCCATATCTTTCTTTTCGCGTTCCTGTTTGAACAGGGGCTCTATTATGCTCATAAATTCAAAGGTGGTGCGTATCTCGTTTATGGCTCTTGCTTTGATAATAGCTGCCGCAATGCGACGTGAGTTTCTTAATTCACCGTAGAGATAGAAAATGTCTGCGAGCGCTTTTTCGTCATATTTGTTTACAATATTGGCGGCTGTAGTTTCTGCACGTTTGTTCATTCGCATATCTAAAGGGGCGTTGAAGCGGAATGAGAACCCACGATTTTCGTCATCAAAATGGTGACTCGATACACCCAAATCGGCAAGTAGCCCGTCTATATGGTCTATTTTGTAATAGTGCATCCAGTTCTTCAGATATCTGAAGTTGCTTCTTACGAATGTAAACCGACTGTCGCTCACAAGATTACGTTCGCTATCAGGATCTTGATCAAAGCCGTAGAGTTGTCCGTTAGGACCAAGTCGGGCGAGTATCTCTCGTGAATGTCCACCACCTCCGAACGTTACGTCTACATAAATACCGTCTGGACGTATGTGCAATCCATCTATACTTTCTTTCAGAAGTACGGGTACATGATAGCTCTCCGAATCTTTTATCATCCGCGTACCATATCGTTATTGTCGCTATTAACCGGTTTAGCCATCACGTCTTGCAGAGCTTTACCGAAAAGGGTGGGTTCCATGAATGGCTCATCAGTCTTATCGTTGCTCCATATCTCGATGGTATCACCCATACCTATCAGTTTGATGGCCTGTAATATATTTGCCATTTTCATGTATCGTTTAGGTATCAGGAAACGACCATTGCCGTCTAAAGTGATCAGTTCCGCATCCGAAACGAATTGGCGGAATATCTGCTGGTGATCGGCATTCCATCTTGAGAGACGAGAACGTAGGCTATCCATCTGTTCGTTCCACACGCTCTCGGGATAGATAACCAAACAAGGCTGAAAAACATCTTTGCGCATGATGAGGCTTTCTTCGCCCGATGCTTGTAGTACCTTGCGAAAAACTGCCGGAAAGAATACTCTTCCTTTTGCATCTGCCTTGGCTTCTATGTGTCCGAGAAATCTCATACGTACATCTTTAATAGGAATTCTGTTGCCAAAATTACATATTTTTCTCCACATTCCCCCACTTTTCTCCACAAAAACGCCTTCTCTGTTTCTTTTTTATTATTTTTAACCTATATTTGTGAATGATGAATATAATCACTAAGTATGTCATTTGTTTGCATAAAGTTATTTTTTGTGTAATGAAAAAATATGTTTCAGCTTATATTTTTTAAATGTTTTTCGATGAATGTACATATTAAAACCTCTCGATGAAATGGCAAGTTTTTGAAAATGACATGTAACATGCAAAATATGCCAGTATGATCTGTTTCGGATAAATATATGGTTTATAGTGCATAGAATATACTTCTGTCCGATATAGGCGAAGCGTCTATCGGACATAGATGTCGCATTTGTTTCAGGTATACCCTATGTCTTTTTTGAAAGATATATCCAGTTAATGAAGGTAGGCTTAATATGTATTTATCACCAAATCGTTACATATATCGTAATGGAAATGGCAAATATGATTCTATTTCATTGAATTTTGAACATTTTTACATAAAATCGTGTCGGTTTCAAAAAACTTATGTTATTTTTGCATAATGTTAGTGTTGGAACGACATGATTGGCAGAGAAGAAAAAACGATTGATATTAATAAAATATTATATAGCAAGTTAGGAAAAAAGGTACATTATGTACCAAAGTTGCTTGTAGCTTGGTTGAAGAAAATCATACATGAAGACGAGGTTAATCGGTATCTTTGGGAGAATCGTCATAAAACAGGAACAGAATGGCTCGAGGAATGTGTACGCTATTTAGATATGACCTTACAGGTGGAGGGTATGGAAAATCTTCCGGCAAAAGATGATCGTAAACTCTATACATTTGTGTCAAATCATCCGTTAGGGGGGGCTGACGGAGTGGCGTTGGGTTCAATTATCGGCCGACATTACAACGGTCGTTTCCGCTATTTGGTCAACGATTTACTAATGAATTTGCCGGGATTGGCTCCTGTTTGTATTCCCATCAATAAAACGGGGAGACAAGGACGCGATTTCCCTGCTATGGTTGACGCCGGTTTCCGGAGCGACAATCACATGTTGATGTTCCCTGCAGGTTTGTGCAGTCGTAAAATCAATGGTGAAATACATGATATACCTTGGAAGAAAACCTTTATAACGAAAAGTGTAGAGTTTCGGCGGGATGTGGTTCCTATCCATTTCGGCGGGCAGAATTCCAGTAGGTTTTACCGTATTGCCAATCTCTGCAAGACATTAAACCTTAAAGTCAATTTGGCAATGGTGTTTTTGGTAGATGAAATGTATAAGAATGTACACAAAACATTCAGGGTATCTATCGGAAAACCTATACCGTGGCAAACATTCGATAAGAGTAAAACACCAGTAGAATGGGCAAGGTTTGTCGAAGACGTGGTGTATAAACTGTAGCTTACGGATAGTGTTTTGGTGAAAGAATAGCAAACAAATAATTGAGAGAATATACGGTTTCAGTGAAATTAAAGCCCGTAATCAATCAGATTTTATCTGATAAATTTTCAAATTAAAAATGGAAAAAGAGATTATCCAGCCGATAAGTAAGGCTTTGCTTAAAAGCGAGTTAACTTCTGAGAAGCAGTTGCGTATGACAAACAAAAGTCATAACGAGATTTATATTATTACGGGTAATGACTCTCCAAACGTAATGAAAGAAATCGGAAGGCTGCGTGAAATAGCCTTTCGTTCAGCTGGCGGAGGAACGGGAAAGTCTATGGATATCGATGAATTCGATGCCGGTGATAATTGTTATAAGCAGCTTATCGTGTGGAATCCAGAGGCAGAAGAGATTATCGGGGGATATCGCTATATGCTCGGGAGCGACTGGAATCTTGATACTGAGGGGCAACCTATGCTTGCCACAAGCCATATGTTCCATTTCTCCGAGAAGTTTCTGAAAGAATATATGCCTTATACTGCGGAGTTAGGGCGTTCGTTTGTTTCTCTCGAATATCAGAATGTGCGTAAGAATAGTAAGAGCATATTTGCACTGGATAACCTTTGGGACGGGCTGGGGGCACTGACTGTGATCAATCCTGATATTAAATATTTCTTCGGAAAGATGACAATGTATCCTTCGTATATCCGTCGGGGGCGCGACATGATACTGTATTTTCTTAAAAAACACTTCGATGACAAGGATAATCTGATTGTTCCGATGAAACCGTTAGTAATAGATGCCGATCCTAAAGAGTTGGAAAAACTTTTCTGTAAAGACGATTTTAAGGAAGATTACCGTATATTGAACACCGAAATAAGAAAGTTGGGCTACAATATACCGCCACTTGTAAATGCTTATATGGGGCTCAGTCCGACGATGAAGCTCTTTGGTACAGCCATTAATTATGGTTTCGGTGATGTAGAGGAAACGGGTATATTGATAGCAGTAGACGAAATTCTCGAGGAAAAACGAGTGCGGCATATAGATAGCTTTATTGATGAACATCCCGAAGCACTGCATATCACCAGTGGTGTAGATAATGTAATCTACAAAGAAAAGTAAGATTTTTCGGCACTGCAAATTACAAATGGATGAAACGAAACACCCTTTCCGCTTGAATATATAGACTATTAAACTTTATAACCAACATAAGGATTACATGGAAAAAATAAAATTATCATTGTTATCTGTGTGTTTATCATTGGCTTTTGTTCAGTATATAAATGCACAGACACCTCGTGAAGAATATCCGCGTCCACAGTTTGAGCGTGCCGATTGGGTAAACTTGAATGGTAAATGGTCGTATTCGTTCGACTTCGGCCGTACCGGAAAGGAGAAAGGATGGCAGAATGCTGCCAGTTTTGACGGTAGCATAACGGTACCATTTTGTCCGGAGAGTTCGCTTTCCGGTGTAAAGCATACCGATTTCATCAACTCTATGTGGTATCAGCGCAAGTTGGATATCCCTATCGGATGGCAAGATAAGGGTATTATGCTTAATTTCGGTGCCGTTGATTATGAGGCCCATATTTACATAGACGGTAAAGAGGTGGGCGCTCATTACGGCAGCGGTTCATCGTTCTGTTGCGATATCACCAAGTTCGTGGTACCGGGTAAGTCGCATAACCTTGTGGTTTATGTGAACGATAACTTGAGAGACGGCAAGCAAACAGGTGGTAAACAAGCCAAAGAACTTAATTCTAATGGCTGTATGTATACCCGTGTGACGGGTATTTGGCAGACTGTATGGATGGAAGCCGTAGCTCCTGATGGGCTTAAATCGGTTTATGCCGTGCCTGATATAGACCAGAAGCAACTCGTTATCCATCCTCTGTTCTACCAAGAGAATGCAGGTAATAAGCTTGTCGTAACGCTCTATGATGGCAAAAAAGCTGTTGCAAGTGCTTCGGTTCCTTGCAGTAACAATGGTGTAGTGGTACTTCCAGTGAAGAATATGAAGCTTTGGAGTCCGGAATCTCCATTCCTTTACGATATTACATATAAAGTAATAAAGGGTGGGAAAGCCATCGACGAGGTGAAGTCTTATGCCGGAATGCGCAAAGTTCATGTTGCCAACGGCTATTTTTATTTGAACAACAAGCCTTATTACCAGCGTCTTGTTCTTGATCAGGGCTATTATCCCGACGGTATTTGGACTGCCCCGACCGACGAGGCATTAAGAAAAGATATAGAACTCTCTAAGTCTGCTGGCTTTAATGGGGCACGTTTGCACCAGAAGGTGTTCGAAGAGCGCTATTACTATTGGGCTGATAAGCTGGGATACCTTACATGGGGCGAGTCTGCAAGCTGGGGATTAAATGTGAACAACGAGGAGGCAGTGCGCAATTTCATATCGGAATGGGCCGATATAGTGGTGCGCGATCGCAATCATCCATCACTTGTAACATGGACACCTGTCAATGAAACGTGGGATGCAAATGCTTCTGGCGTATATGTACGTATGATGAACGATGTGTACAATATTACTAAAGCGATCGACGGTACACGACCTGTCAACGATGCAAGCGGCGATTCGCACGTAAAGACCGACATTTGGAGCGTGCATAACTATGAGCGCGATCCGCATAAACTGATGGAACAGCTCACATTCGAGCATGGTAAAGAGCCTTATCGTAATATACGCGACAGGCATTTCCTTGCGAACTATGAGGGACAGCCATATATGGTAGATGAATTCGGCGGGCTTCCTTGGATCAAAGAATCTGAGCGCAACAGCTCTTGGGGATATGGAGGTAATATCGATAACATGGAGGAATTCTACAAGATATTGCAGGATGAAGTGGATGCACTGAAGGCAAGCAAGCACGTTACAGGTTTCTGCTATACTCAACTTACGGACGTAGAACAGGAGAAAAACGGTATCTATTATTATGACAGAACGCCCAAATTCGATACAAAGCGAATCAAGGCAATTTTCGAACGTATCCCCTCTTACATAGAAAAGACGGAAGATTTAAGCTATTGATAAAATAGTCTGTTCCATCGGTAAAAGGCGTGTCTTCAAGACATGCCTTTTTTTATGTTTGCTTTCAGGATATATCCTTTCCGAATAACCGTTTCGATGATGATCGATGTATCGCTTTTCAGCGCTCTGCGAAGGTAGGTAATCTGTACGTTGAGTGCCAAGGAATTTGAATAAGAGTCGTCTCCCCATACCTCTTCCAGTATGCTCTTTCGGGCCACCATGCTATTGGCATTATCGACAAGCATGCGTAGTATTTCTGCTTGTCGGCTGGTAATGATCACTGTTTCGTGCCCATGATTCAGCTCATTTTGCGAATAAAAGAAAGTTATGTCGCCGATGTATACTCCGTTGTTCTTCCCCGTATCTTCCGGCAACGGTCGTTTCATCTCGAATATCATGTTCTTCATGAACCGACGACGTATCTTGTCGATGCGTTGTTGTATCATGATCGTCTTGATTTGATAGACCAGACAGAAAGCGAGAATGAATATGAAAAGCATACTGAGCGACAGCTGTAAGGCCATACTTTTGATAATGGAATTAGTTGGGACGGTAACCCTGAACTCGATATTTTCATACTTTATGGGGTTAGAGGAGTAGCTTATAAGAACGGTTTTTTGCAGGTCTCTCGTCGTCGAATAGTGTGGATTTTTGTAGAAGTGCTTACTTCTTATCATCTTAAAATCATCGATTCCATCGTATCCTTTTACTTTAAACAGTGAATCTACGATATGTGCTTGGAACGATTTATATTTACTTATGTTATATAGATTGGCAATCGTAACCCCGTCTTCGGGTTGTAATTCGGGGATATCGATAATACGCGGTTTGCTCATACCGGTTTCCATGAACTTAAAAGTACATCGTGCAGTACCTTTCATCGTATTGGAGTTTGTAATTATTTTTATCGTATTCGAAATGCGTATCAGACTGTCAACCCTTTTCCTATAATTTCTTGTAAACTTTCTACCGTCTGTTTTTGCTGGCTTTTGATGATGTTTGTAGCTTTCATTCTGCCGTATTTTCAGTTCTTGTTCTATAATGTCTTCACAGTCTTTGTACAGACTGTTCAACTTGTCGGCACAGCTCAATTGATATTGATTGTAGAGCCAGTAGGCCTGTCCGCACGTAATAAGCAGCATGGTGAGTATGCTCATAAGCCATACTATTTTAATTCTTCTGTCCATAATGATGCGTCTTTTTTGTACAGATGTAGCATGTTTAA
>CAUUQE010000070.1:0-11974 GCA_963547065.1 uncultured Prevotella sp.
AAATCAGTAGAATACGAGATGCGGGATTCAAGTGGCTACAATATTCCGCATACAGGGAAAGATTTGAATATGATCTATTCGTTACGTGCTCACAATACACTTAATTCTAATCGCACCGAAGCTTATTTTCAAGATACCTACTGTTTTACAAGCACTGATACACATACTTTTTTTGCCTTGAACTACGGTATACGAATGAGCCACTGGAACTTTAACAAAGAAACTATAGTGAGTCCCCGCCTCTCGTTGAGTATAACTCCAGCGTTTAACCAAAACGTTACGATGCGTTTAGCCACTGGCATCTATTATCAGGCACCATTCTTCAAAGAATTGAGAGACACCTCGACCGTCAACGGAGTTACCTATGCTCGGCTCAACAAGAAAGCTAAAAGTCAGCGGTCCATCCATTTCATCGCCGGATTCGACTATCGCTTCTACTTTAATCAACGGCCATTTAAATTCACAGCTGAAACATATTATAAGGCTTTGAGTAATCTTGTTCCTTACAGTGTAAACAATGTAAAGGTAGTATATTATGGTGATAACATCGGTAGCGGGCATGCTATGGGGCTCGATCTTAAATTGTATGGAGAATTTGTGCCCGAAACAGATTCATGGATCAGCTTGTCTGTCATGAATACAAGAATGAAACTCAATGGTAAGAATATCCCCTTGCCTACCGATCAAAGATATGCCGTCAATCTGTTCTTTACTGACTATTTCCCCGGAACAGAACGCTGGAAGATGTCACTAAAACTGGCTTATGCTGACGGGCTACCTTTCTCTGCACCGCATAAAGAGATAGAAAATAATTCATTTCGCGCTCCTGCCTATAAAAGAGTCGATATAGGAATGAGTTATTGCTTGGTTGACAACAAGCACAAAACTTCACAAAGCATCTTCAGAGATATATGGCTGGGAGTAGATTGTCTTAACCTATTTGGTATAAGCAATGTAAATTCATACTATTGGATTACCGATGTCACTAATCACCAGTATGCCGTACCGAATTATCTGACAGGTAGACAACTCAATGCCCGCCTGCTTTTTGAATTTTAATCTATGCAAATACGAAAATTACAACTTGTATTTATATCACTTCCTGCACTATTGCTTTCCATTATGTGCAGTGCACAGCGAAACGAAATCTACAACGACCGTATAGCTTCTTTACAGGTTACGACAGACAACAATTGGCTCGTTCCACCCGTTATTAAACTGAATGAGCTCGGTAAGGCACACATCAACATTGCTTTCGATGACATGACTCACGAATATCATCGCTATACCTACACCATTGAACACTGCGATGCAGACTGGACACCTTCTAAAGAACTCTTCACAAGCGACTATATCGAGGGGTTCAATAAGGACAATACCATCGACAACGTAGCGCAATCTATCAATACAAGCCATCTCTACACACACTATTCACTATCGATACCCAATGAACGTTGCACCATCAAAATGAGCGGGAACTACCGTCTTACCGTTTACGATGACAACAACGATGAAGAACCGATACTCTGTGCATGTTTCTGGGTGGTAGGACCTACGGCTAGTGTAGCTCTTGACGTATCTTCCAATACCGATATTGATATCAATCATGCCCACCAACAAGTGAGTATTCATCTGAAATACGGTTCACTTAATGTAACCGATCCTCAAAGCCAAATAAAAACCGTAATTCTGCAAAACGCACGATGGGATAACGCTGTTATCAATGCCAAACCACAGTATATTACAACCAATGGCCTACGATGGAGCCATAACAAAGACCTGATATTTCCAGCTGGAAACGAATATCATAAGTTTGAAATACTCGACGTGGATCACCCTACCATGGGAATAGAATCCGTCAGCTGGGATGGAAACAACTATCATGCCTACGTTTGGACAGATGAACCACGCCTCAACTATGTATATGATGAAGATGCCAATGGGGCTTTCTGCATAAGAAACAGCAATAATACGGAAAACAACACGACATCTGACTATGTAACTGTACACTTCCGGCTGAAAACCCCACAGCAAGACGGTGATATATATCTTAATGGCGTATGGACAAATGACTGCTTCCTACCACAATACAAGATGCACTACAATGATACTCAGAATTGCTATGAAGGCACCGTCAGACTGAAACAAGGTTATTATTCATACCAATATCTACTCATGAAAGCCGATCATACGCTTACCCCCGTACCAACCGAAGGCTGTTTCTATCAAACGGAAAATCATTATCAGGCATTGGTATATTTCCGTGGCATAGGTGAACGTACTGATAGACTTATAGCTTATTCTACAATATCGTATGGAAAATAAGCCGTAAAAATTTGGCTGTTACGGAAAAATCTTCTATCTTTGTATGCGCAATTACGGCACGCCGATATGGCTCAGTTGGTAGAGCAATTCATTCGTAATGAATAGGTCCCCGGTTCGAGTCCGGGTATCGGCTCATTGAAGTTTCTTGTATTCGCTTCTCAATGCGGTAGTAGCTCAGTTGGCAGAGCGTCGGCTTCCCAAGCCGAAGGTCGCGGGTTCGACCCCCGTTTACCGCTCTTTTCTCTCCTAATCCCATTCGTTACCTGCTACAATCCTACTATCTACCCATACTAAAAAATATAATTCAGCGGGATAAAAACATAGAATATTTTCCTTATATAGGAGCTTCTCACACTTATTCCATTTCCATCCGTTTCATAAAGGGTAATTCTATCGAACATAGGCCTTTCGTCTATCAGATATAGATTATGCATCTATTGCCAACAGAGTACATACCTATTGCACGCCCCCGCTATATTAAATAACAGATTTCTAAGACTAAAAACAAAAGCGTTCGTAAATATAATTAAAACAGCAAACTAATGAAATTCTATTCGCTCGTGGACCAATTTAGACTTACTCGTGAGCGAAATGTAAACAGCCAACGAATTCTCTCCAACTCCTATACAACATAATTACTGATTAGAGGAATAAAAATAATTCCAATCTCATTACTTTCTCATCTTTCTATAGTATTCCATCAAGCTGTTTCTCGGCACCCCAAGTACCACAAGACGTTCCACCTCAAGTCTTGCTTCTTGCTTACGATTCAGTAAAATCAGCAAATCAACATGATTGAGAATATAGTCTATATTGCTTGCATCGCGTCTGACAGCCTCCGAATAGTCATACTCGGCCAGTTCGAACATTTTTTGTTCGCGTTCCACTCCGCCACGTGCTGCATACGCCACGGCACTGTCGGGGAATTGATCAACCAGACGATTCATCTGATCCATAGCCTCTGTATAATGATGATCTCTTTGATTGAGTAGTGCTAAGCCCAGTTGACCCTCGAAGTTGCCGGGAACAATCTTTAGAAGATTGAGATAATCCATTCTTGCAAAATTGTATCGCCCCTGTTTCTCATTCACATACGCTCTGTAATATAATGCAGCAATATTGTTGGGATCGCGATTGAGTACTTTGTCATACGTTTCCTGGGCATACTGCCATTGCTGTAATTGAATATTCCAGCCAGCTTTTTTCAAACAGAGGTCTATGCTATCGGGATGGTAGGCAAGACGCTCCATAGCCATAGCTAAAGAATCTCTTATCGGATTTCTGTTTTGTGCATGACCTTGGCAGACTACTGTCAAGCATAAAAATGCAAGTTCGATTATTCTTATCATTATGATGCTACGCTCATACAAACAATTACAAAGATAAATAAAATAATGGCAGACGAAAGAGATATCGCCTACCATTAATTATTTTAATTCTTAATTATCATTCATTCACACGTTGCCTGTTTGATGTAGTCCACAATCCAAGTGCCGACTTCCTTAGTACCATATTTCATACCACCCTCTATCTGAATCTCAGGAGTACGCACATTAGCAGCAAGACTTGCGTCCACAGCTTTTCTTATCAATAAACCTTCAGCTTTCAAATCAAAATATTCGAGCAGCATGGCTACTGAAAGTATCTGGGCTATCGGGTTGGCAAGGTTCTTTCCTGCAGCCTGCGGCCAACTGCCGTGTACAGGTTCAAATACTGGCGTATGCTCCCCTGTCGACGCTGAAGGTAGCAACCCCATGGAACCGGAAATACAACTACCCTCATCAGTTAGTATATCTCCAAAAGTATTCTCGGTAACCATCACATCAAAATACGTAGGTTCGGCGATTATACGCATCGATGCGTTATCGACAAACATATAGTCTGTCTCTACATCAGAATACTGCGGAGCAAGTTCCTTAGCAATCTGTCGCCACAAACGGCTCGAGGCAAGTACGTTGGCCTTGTCTACCACCGTAAGATGATGACGACGCTTACGGGCATATTCATAAGCAACCTTGAGAATACGTTCTATCTCCGGGCGCGTATAATAATTTGTATCGTAGGCCTTATCGCTATCTTGATACTTCTCACCAAAGTACATTCCTCCCGTTAGTTCACGAATACAAATGAAATCGGCACCACGTATGAGTTCATCTTTCAACGGTGATTTGTGCAACAAACAACTGAAAGTCTGTACTGGGCGTATATTGGCAAACAGACCGAGCTGTTTGCGCATGGCTAACAGTCCTTGCTCCGGCCGAACTTTAGCTGTAGGATTGTTATCGAATTTCGGATCTCCGACGGCGCCAAACAGCACAGCATCGGCTCTCATACATGCATTATAGGTGTTTTCGGGGAACGGATCACCCACTTTGTCAATGGCATGTGCACCACAAATAGCTTCTTCATAAGATACTTCGTGATGGAACTTGTCCGCAATAGCATTCATAACAGCCACACCTTGATCCATAATCTCGGGGCCTATACCATCTCCGGCTAAAACAGCAATTTTTAATTTCATTTCTTCTATTCGTTGTTTATTTGTTCTCTATGATATTCAACATCTTGAATGTGGCCTTAATGGCCGCCTCGGTCTGATCGGCATCAAGTCCGCGCGTACGCAATTGCTTGTCACCATTCTGCCAAGTAATAACAGTTTGTACCAAAGCATCTGTCCTACCTCCGGGAGGTATCGATACCGCATAGTTGGCCAACGTAGGGAATGTACGGTTTAGTTTTTCCTTATATATCTTACGCAAAGCCTTAACGAAAGCATCATACTGACCGTCTCCGGTTGAATCGGCTTCATAGTGCTGACCATTAATTTCAATCTTGATACTTGCTATAGGTTTCAAGCCATAAGACGTGGAAACCATGTAACTGACAAGCCTCACTTTCTCTTCAACTACATCATGTTTCAGCACATCACTTACAATATAAGGTAAGTCGTCCTGTGTTACTATCTCTTTACGATCACCGAGTTCGGTAATTCGCTGTGTAACTTTCCGAGTTTGTTCCGGTGTAAGCTCAAGTCCGAGTTCACTAAGATTTTTCGCTATGTTAGCCCTACCACTATTCTTTCCAAGAGCATATTCACGTTTTCTTCCAAAACGTTCTGGCACAAGATCATTACAATAAAGATTATCTTTATTATCTCCATCTGCATGAACTCCAGCCACTTGCGTAAATACATTCTCACCTACAATAGGCTGATTAGATGCTACAACGATTCCACTATAGCTTTCTACAAGTTTACTAATATCATTCAAACGACCTTCATTGATATTAGTCTTGGCCTGAAATTGGTCTTTTAGTATAACTTGCACACTGGCAAGTGGAGCATTACCACACCGTTCTCCTAAGCCGTTTACCGTGACATGCAGCCCTTTACAACCACTCAAAACCGCAGCAAGAGAGTTCGAAACAGCGAGATCATAATCATTATGGGCATGAAAATCGAAATGCTGATCAGGAAAATGCTTCAACATTTTACGCATATATTCTACACATTGCAGCGGATTCATGATACCTAACGTGTCGGGAAGCATAAATCTTTTAATATTGGAATGTATCAATTTTTCCATCAGCCTGTATACATATTCCCGTGACCTTTTCATTCCGTTGCTCCAATCTTCTAAATAAAGATTTACAGTCATGTGTTTCCTTTCGGCATATTCCAATTCTCTAAGGATATCAGAGATATGCTCTTCAGGCGTTTTATGCAACTGTTGTGTGCAATGTTTCAAGGAGCCTTTGGCAAGCAGATTAATAACCTTTCCACCACAATCATATATCCAATCAATAGATTGTCTGCCATCTACAAAGCCTAATACCTCTATACGATCAAGCATTCCATCACGTTCGGCATTACGACACACCATTTTTACCGCGTCTTTTTCTCCTTCCGACACACGTGCAGACGCGATCTCAATACGATCTACATTAATATCATGCAATAGCATATGAGCAATCATCAATTTTTCGTGTGGCAAAAACGAGACACCGCTGGTCTGCTCACCATCACGAAGTGTACAATCCATAATCTCCACAACCGGAGGAGTTCGCCGATACCTACTTATTTGTTCCGCTGTTCCCATTGCTCTATCTTATCTCTATTTTGGAGGAGATAATCAATATCATCCAATCCATTCATAAGACAATGTTTCTTATAGGCATTTATTTCGAAATATTCACTGGTTCCAGTAGACAAGTTTGTAACGGTCTGATTAGGAAGATCAACCTTTACCTGTGTCTGTTGATTCTTACTAATACTTGCAAAAAGTTCACTAAGAAATGCCTCTGACACTACTACCGGCAACACAAAATTATTCAATTCATTATTTTTATGAATATCAGCAAAGAAAGAACTGATAACTACCCTAAAGCCGTATCCCGCTATTGCCCATGCCGCATGCTCACGACTTGAACCGGAACCAAAATTTTTGCCAGCTACCAAAATGACACCACTGTAGGACAGATCGTTCAAAACAAAGTCTTTTTTCTGTGATCCGTCTTTATTATATCGCCAATCATAAAATAATTTATCACCGAACCCTTCCTTATCTGTAGCTTTAAGAAAACGTGCCGGAATAATTTGATCGGTATCCACATTCTCAAAAGGCAACGGTATACATGTTGACGTAATTATATTAAATTTCTGTTTCATATACAATTCTATTTAATGACAGTATTCCTATATGTTAGTTATTTCCTACAGACTACGTGGATCAGTAATTACTCCAGTAATTGCAGATGCTGCTGCTACCAACGGCGAAGCCAAAATCGTCCGGCTTCCGGGCCCCTGCCTACCCTCAAAATTCCGATTACTGGTAGAGACGCTATACATGCCTGCTGGTATTTTGTCATCATTCATGGCCAAACAAGCACTACACCCTGGTTGACGAATAGAAAATCCTGCCGCTTCTACAATCTTATCCAATCCCTCCTCTCGTATCTGTTTATCAACTGCCCAACTACCTGGAACAAGCCATGCAGTAACGTGCTTGGACTTTTGTTTGCCTTTAACAATGGAAGCAAATGCTCTGAAATCTTCAATTCGCCCGTTTGTACATGCACCCAAAAATACATAATCAATCTTGCGTCCCAATAGTTTTTCTCCCGGTTGAAATCCCATGTATTCAAGCGACTTTCTAAAAGAAGCCCGTCCCAATTCTGGAATTTCATCCAATGTTGGTACACTTTCTGTTATCCCTATACCCATTCCGGGATTAGTACCATAAGTTATTCTCGGTTCAATATCTGCAGCATCAAAATTCAATTCTTTGTCAAATACCGCATCGTCACCACTCTTCAAAGTCCTCCAGTAAGTGACGGCTTTATCCCATTCGACACCTTGTGGAGCATACTCGCGACCTTTTATATAAGTGTATGTCTTTTCATCGGGTGCAACAAAACCACCACGCGCTCCCATCTCTATAGAAAGATTACAAAGCGTGAGGCGTCCTTCCATACTCAATTCATGGACTACATCACCACTATATTCCACAAAATAACCTGTGGCACCCGCTGTGGTAAGCCTCGACATCAAATACAATGCGACATCTTTTGCCACCACACCATCTTGCAGCCTACCATTGATATTGATACGCATAGATTTCGGTTTCTGTTGAAGAATACATTGCGATGCCATTACCATTTCAACTTCCGAGGTGCCAATACCGAAAGCAATTGCTCCTACCGCCCCATGTGTGCTGGTATGCGAGTCTCCACACACGATGGTCATACCGGGCAAAGACAATCCCTTTTCCGGCCCAACCACATGAATAATACCATTGTCGGGCGTATTCATCTTAAAATTAACAACTCCAAACTCTTTCGCATTCTTATATAAGGTATCGATTTGTCTCCTCGATATAGGATCTTCGATCGGTTTATCTTGATCATGCGTCGGTGTATTGTGATCCGGCATGCAGAATATCTGCTTCGGACGAAAACATTTCAGTCCACGTTCACGAAGTCCGGCAAATGCCTGAGGCGACGTAACCTCATGACAATACAACCGATCTATATACAATTGCGTAGGGCCATCTTCCACCTGTTGTACAACATGCTTATCCCAAATTTTATCAAATAAAGTATTCATCTTGATATAATCATTATTTCGTATTAAAAATCTCACAATTTATTCATACCTGAACTTATTGATACAATCTATATATGCCTCTACTGATGCAGTCACTATATCTGTATTTGCTCCGAAACCATAATATATATTTCTATCATATTCCACCTGCATATGCACTTTTCCTACATCATCAGAACCTTTTGAAATTGCCTGTATTGTAAATTCCTTAAGCACCATCTGTTTTTGAATTATCTTTTTCAATGCCCGAATTGCGGCATCTACGGGCCCGTTACCTGTTGAAGCTTCCTCGAACTTCTGTCCACTGATATTAATCCCTATGCTGGCCACACTTTTTACTCCCATACCTGTAGTCACTTGAAGAAAATCAAGTTTTACGGCATTTGAATCAGTCATATCTGTTCCAGCAAGCATCAACACGTCGTCATCGTTGATTTCTTTCTTCTTATCGGCCAGTTTCAAGAACTTTTGATAGATATTATCAAGTTTACTTTCATCTTCTATATCGATACCATTCACATGCAACCGATACTTCAGAGCTGCCCTACCACTACGTGCTGTCAATACGATAGCGTTATCTTCGTGTCCCACTTCCTTAGGATCTATAATCTCATAAGTTGATGCATTTTTTAACACACCATCCTGATGGATACCGCTCGAATGTGCAAAAGCATTCCTCCCAACTATAGCTTTATTCGGTTGAACAGGCATATTCATTAGGCTCGAAACCATTCTCGATGTTGGATAAATCTTTGTAGTATTGATATTTGTATCGATATTTAAATGTTTATGACATTTTAATAACATGACTATCTCTTCAAGAGAAGTGTTTCCTGCCCGTTCGCCTATACCGTTCACAGTTACTTCCACCTGCCTAGCACCATTCAAGACACCACTGAGAGTGTTGGCAGTAGCCATGCCCAAATCGTTATGACAATGGGTGGAAAGCACAGCTTTGTCTATTCCATCTACATGATCGACTAAATATTTTATCTTCGCGCCATACTCTTCGGGTAGGCAATATCCTGTAGTATCAGGAATATTAACAACAGTCGCGCCAGCCTTAATCACCGCTTCCACCATCCGTGCCAAGTATTCGTTTTCCGTACGTCCGGCGTCTTCGGCATAGAATTCAACGTCCTCTACATACTTTTTGGCATATCTTACAGCAGCTACAGCCCGCTCTATGATTTTTTCCCGCGTACTATTGAATTTATATTTGATATGACTATCACTTGTACCAATACCGGTATGAATACGCTTACGCTTGGCATACCGAAGCGATTCGGCCGCAATATCAATATCTTTCTCCACAGCTCGAGTTAATGCGCAGATCGTAGGCCACGTGACGGCTTTACTTATTTCTATGACAGAATTAAAATCTCCCGGAGACGAAATAGGGAAGCCTGCCTCGATAACATCTACCCCCAACTGCTCCAACTGCTTGGCCACCTGAATTTTCTCTACGGTATTCAGCTGACAGCCGGGTACTTGTTCTCCATCTCTCAATGTTGTGTCAAAAATAAATAATCTATCATTCATCGTTATTCAAACTATGATTTGGTTATTGATATAGAAAAAGCCTTCCTCACTTGCATGGAAGTGAGGAAGGCTTTTATTATCCTATTCTTCTAAGACTATACATACACCCCGACACTTCCGGCCACATACGATAGTCGAATACTTAAAATATCAATAATAATCTGCAAAGTTATCATCTGTTCATTCATTTGCTGAATTGCATGCAAAGATATAATATTATTTTTAACAAACAAAATAAAATAAAATATTTTTCGCACTTTTCATGTAAATCAGTTTATTTTTACACCATCTTCATTATAAATTGTAAAATATAAAACTAAAAAGGAACTCCTTCACCTGCAGATGGCTGGGCGAACACCTCGTCATCTCCATTCATCCTTGAGCCTATGATTTCTCCACCTTCCGACATCGCTAACGGAGCAATATAAGCATCTTCGGGATTTTGGAAACGTGTAAACTCGCCTCTGAAATTTAGAAGAACATCGCCCGTTGCTCCCTTACGATGTTTCGCAATAATAATTTGAGCCATGCCATGAAGATCGTTTCCTTTTTCATCCTCAAAGATATGATAATATTCGGGCCTATGAACGAAAAGCACCATATCAGCATCTTGCTCAATTGCCCCTGACTCCCGAAGGTCGCTGAGCTGGGGTCTTTTGCCTTCAATACCCTCCCTGTTTTCTACCGTACGGTTCAACTGCGACAGCGCTAAAATTGGTATTTCCAATTCTTTGGCCAACCCTTTCAGCGAACGAGATATAGTTGATACCTCCTCTTGACGGCTTCCGAATTTCATACCATTGGCATTCATCAACTGTAAATAGTCTATCATAATAATCTTAACACCTTTCTCGCGCACAAGCCGGCGAGCTTTGGTACGAAGTTCGAATACAGACAAACCCGGCGTATCATCTACATAAATGGGAGCTCCTGTCAATTTACCCAAATTCTTGTCCAAGCGTTCCCACTCATCAGTAGAGAGTTGACCGCTCAATATCTTATTGCCGGCAATCTCACAAGTATTGGATATCAGTCGTTGGACAAGTTGTACATTGCTCATTTCTAACGAGAAAAAAGCGATAGGCTCTGTATAATCCACCGCAATATTCTTGGCGATACTCAATGCAAACGAGGTCTTACCCATGGCAGGCCGACCGGCTATGATCACCAAATCAGAATTTTGCCAACCCGAGGTCACCTCATCCAGTTTATTATAGCCAGAAGGTATACCCGTGAGACCACCGGTATTGGCTGATGCTTTCTGTAAGATTTCAATGGCACGCGATACAACCGGATCAATTTGAGTATAATCCTGCCGCATATTTTTTTGCGACAATTCGAAAAGGGAGCCTTCTGCTTCCTGCATCAGTTCATCTACATCGACAGTCTCGTCGAACGCTTTGGTCTCGATAACACTGGCAAATGAAATCAGTTGACGGGCAAGAAACTTCTGGGCAAGAATATGAGCATGATACTCTATATGGGCAGATGAAGCCACATGCGAGCTGAGTTCTACGATATAGGCAGGTCCCCCGACATCTTCAAGTGTACCCTCACGCTTCAATTCCTCGGTTACAGTCATAATATCTACAGGCTTTTCATCCAAATTCAAAGCCTGTATTGCATTATATATTTTCTGATTGCGAGGCTCATAAAAGGTCTCCGGATGTAAAAGTTCACTGATCATAGAGAATGCATCTCTATCAATCATCAGCGCTCCAAGTACCACTTTCTCTATATCGAGCGCCTGCGGTTGCAAATGGCCAAACGAACTGTCTACATTAGGCTGCCGTTTCTGTCGTCTGTTCGATGTATCTGGCATTATTAAACATGTATTGAATTGCAAATTTACGAAAAATCTTTCAAGCCATCAACATTCCTATAAACTTTTTAAATGCTACTGCCAATAATTTGAAAATCAAAACATATCATTAACGTTCTATATTTTTCAGTATAATACATATAGGTCTTATCATCATCGGAAAATAAAAATAAATGCCACAT
>CAUUQE010000071.1:0-11941 GCA_963547065.1 uncultured Prevotella sp.
AGTGTTCGTTTATCTGATCCTATCCGCACAGTATGAGAGTTACATTCTGCCGCTCTCTGTTATCCTGTCGTTGCCGTTCGGTCTTGCCGGAGCATTCATCTTCACACGACTCTTCGGTCATTCCAACGATATCTACATGCAGATTTCGCTGATTATGTTGATCGGTTTGTTGGCAAAGAATGCCATTCTTATTGTACAGTTTGCCCTTGAAAGGCGCCGTACTGGTATGGCCATTCGCTACAGTGCCATATTGGGAGCCGCCGCACGTCTGCGTCCTATCCTTATGACATCACTTGCCATGGTCATCGGCTTGCTGCCTCTGATGTTCGCATCCGGTGTGGGTAAGAATGGTAACCAGACGCTTGGAGCTGCTGCTGTGGGCGGTATGCTCATCGGTACACTGATACAAATCTTCGTTGTACCATCACTTTTTTCCGTGTTCCAATGGCTGCAAGAGCGGATAACACCGTTGAAATTCGAAGATGAAAATAATCCCGAAGTGGCTGCGGAGTTAGAACAATATGCCCACGGAGTTCATTCAAAGTAAAGAAAAAGAATAAGATGAAGAAATTAAATGTCATTATAGTAAGTCTTGCAGTGCTGATTTTTACTGGCTGCAAGAGTCTTTATGGAAGATATGAGCGGCCTGATGTGCAGACAAGCGGTCTCGTTCGCGATGCCGTGTCTGCTACAGACACCCTTGCCGCTAAGGATGCATCGAGTTTTGGCAATTTGCCTTGGCGCAATGTCTTTACCGATTCGCAGTTACAGATGCTGATAGAGAGGGGGCTAAAGTATAATACCAATCTGCTGAATGCGGCACTCAATGTGCAGATAGCAGAGGCTCAACTCAAGTCGGCCAAGCTGGCTTTCTTGCCATCATTCAGCTTTTCGCCGCAAGGAACAATTGCTTCGTGGGACGGAAACAAGCCTACCAAAACCTACAGTCTTCCAGTCAATGCCTCTTGGAGTGTAGACCTTTTCGGAAACTTGTTGTCGCAAAAGCGTGCTGCGCAGATGGCTTTGCTTCAGTCACGCGATTACCAAGTGGCGGTGCAGACCAATCTCATTGCCAATATTGCCAATATGTATTATACGCTCATGATGCTTGATAAACAATTGGAGTTGGTGGCCGACATGGAAACTCTGACCAAAGATACGTGGGAGATTATGAAAATACAGAAAGAATCTTCAAGGGGCGTGCGCTCTACAGCGGTGCAGGCGGCCGAGTCGAACTACTATTCCGTGTTGACAAGAAAAGCCGACTTGAACCGTCAGGTACGTGAGACAGAGAATGCACTCTCGCTGCTTGTCGGCCAGCAAGTGCAGGCCATCCCGCGCGGGAAGTTAGAAAATCAGTCTTTACCTACCGACTTTTCTACCGGTGTAGGCGTGCAGTTGCTCAACAACCGTGCCGATGTACACGCCGCAGAGATGTCGCTTGCCCAGTGTTTTTATAATGTAGAAACCGCTCGTTCGCGCTTCTATCCGGCACTGAATCTCAGTGCATCGGGCGTTTTTACCAATAGTGCCGGCGGTATGATTACCAATCCGGGCAAATGGTTGCTCTCTGCTGTGGGATCACTTACGCAGCCAATCTTTCAAAACGGTAAGCTCATTGCCGGATTGAAGGTGGCCAAAGCGCAATATGAACGGGCATACAACACATGGCAAAACTCTATATTGACCGCCGGAAGCGAGGTTAGTAATGCGCTTGTTCTATACAACACTTCCGACGATAAGAGCAAGATAGAGACCAAACAGATAGAAGTGCTCAAGCAAAACGTGGAAGATACCAAGGCATTAATGGCCAGTGCAGGCAGCACTTATCTTGAGGTAATCTCCGCACAACAGTCGCTGTTGAATACCGAACTGTCTAAAGTAGCCGACGATTTCAGTAAGATGCAGGCCGTCGTCAATTTGTATTACGCTTTAGGAGGCGGTGCCAAGTAGCGTATAACGTTTAACTTAACAAGAAAAGATATGGCAAGTGAAATAAGTGCAAGGGCAGAAATATCTCCCAAGGCTAAGATCGGAGATAACTGTAAGATATTCCCTTTCGTCTATATAGAGGATGATGTCGTTATCGGAGATAACTGTATAATCTTCCCGTATGTGAGTATTATGAACGGTACGCGCTTGGGGAACGGTAACAAGGTGCATCAGTGTACGGTGTTGGCAGCCATTCCTCAGGATTTTAACTTTCGCGGAGAAGAGAGCGAACTGCTTATTGGAGATAACAATATTATACGCGAGAACGTTGTTATCAATCGTGCCACGCATGCCGGAAGTCGCACTGTATTGGGGAATGACAATATGTTGATGGAGGGAGTTCATATCTCTCACGACACCAAGGTGGGCAATCATTGCGTGTTCGGCTATGGAACCAAGATTGCCGGAGACTGCAAAATAAGCGACGGGGTGATATTCAGTTCGTCGGTAATTGCTAATGCTCGCACGCGTGTGGGATGTGACTCGATGATACAGGCGGGCACGACATTCTCGAAAGACGTCCCTCCTTATATCGTTGCAGGGGGCGTTCCTGTGGGCTACGGGGGCCCTAACAGCACGATCATGACGGCATACGGCATCGACGAAAAGGTGCAGAAGCATATCGCCAATGCCTACCGGTTGGTATTCCACGGGCAGAACAGCGTATTCGATTCGGTGCTCCAGATTAAGGAACAAGTGCCTGATTCGCCAGAAATCAGAAACATTGTCGACTTTATTAATGGAACTAAATTGGGTATAATAAGTAAAATGTAATTCATACCTATACGTTTTACTTTATTGTGAGAAGGACTAATCGTGTGATTGATCCTTCTTTTGTTTACGATAGAAAAGGCAGCGTAGCCTCCTACTGCGAAGAATTAGGGATGAAGAGTGTCACCTTATATAAGATGAGAGACAATACTTTAGCTTTATGTTCATAATTTGTTGATAACGAACACATTGCAAACGACTTCCTTAGATGCCCTGTCTAAGCAATACAGATAGGCAATTCAAGGACCTTAGATAGGCATTCTAAGGAGATTAAATGGCATGTCTGTCTTTGACAGGGTTTATTCTTATTCTCGGTTAATAGGATGCTGTGCAGGGAATACCCATGGTTTTAACGCGGTCGCGAATGGCATCAAGCTCAGCATGAGTAGCTTTCTGCAGATCGTGATCGGGTGTTTCGCGGTCAATAGTGTAGATCATCACCTCCTTAGGAGCAATGTATTTCACGGCTTCCAGCCAAGGGCGTACAAACTCCTCGCCCGTATTGTCCACATTGTGTGCACCGCTCATGCCTTTCATGAACATGGTCTGTATGATCAGTTTGCCGTTGAACGATTTTAAATCTTCAATGAGTTGCCTTACATCGAAGTGCCTGTTCAGCGGCTGGTCTACCAACCTGATGTAATCGGCATTTATGGTATCGAGTTTCAGAATATTGTTGTCTACTTTCAAGAGGGCGTTGTGCACGTCTTGTTTGTGTATGAAAGTAGAATTACTCAGTACAGAAATCTTGGCATTTGGGCAATATCGATTGCGCAACCTTATGGTATCGTCGATGATGCCTGCAAACTCCGGATGGCTTGTAGGCTCACCATTACCTGCGAAAGTGAGCACGTCGGGATGCTCATCGGCATCGTGCATCTTCTTCAGTTGTGCCTCTAGTGCTTTCGATACCTCTGCCCTCGTTGGATGTTTCCGTGTAGGTATGCGGTCTTTGTTGAACCCGCATTCGCAGTAGATGCAGTCGAAAGTGCAGCTTTTCCCGTCTTCCGGCAACAGATTGATGCCTAATGAGAGTCCCAATCGGCGGCTCCTTACAGGTCCGTATATAGGTGCGGGGTAAATTCTTGTACTCATAATGAAAGGCTTTTCCTTAAGTTTGTTAAGCTATACAAAGGTAAATATTTTTAAAATGTGTGCGTGTTAATACACGTTAAAGTGTCGTTTGGTCATCTTTTTTTTTGTTACTTTGCAGCAAATTTGGACTGTTATAGCCTTTTCGGTATGGGAAAAAAGCGAAATAAGACCGGTAATCATTACGGATTGCAGGGTGTTACACTATGTATAAGTACCGCGTTGGTGCTCATTTTGTTGGGGATTGTGGTCTTTTCTGTGCTTAGTGCACGTAACTTGTCTGCATCGATTAAGCAAAATCTTATGGTAACCATGGTGCTTCAGGAGGATGTCACGAACTCCGAAGCACAGCAGATATGCAAGACATTGCGTACAAAATCCTACATCAACAGCATGGAATACCTTAGTAAGGAGCAGGTTTTGCGTAATCAAACCCAGCTGATGGGAGCCGATCCATCCGAGTTTATCGGCGGTAATCCATATCTCGGATTTATCGAATTGCACATGAATGCTGACTATGCCAATAATGACTCGTTGCAGTGGATAGTCAAAGAACTGAGAGCATACCCCAAAGTGGGCGAGGTTACTTATCAGCAAGACTTGATGAACAGCGTGAATGAAAATCTTCGAAAGATTAACCTTGTGTTGCTTATTCTGGCCGTATTGCTCACTTTTGTGTCGTTTACATTAATAAATAACACTGTTAAGCTCAGTGTATATGCCCGCAGGTTCTCTATCCATACTATGAAACTTGTGGGGGCATCGTGGTCGTTTATCCGCGGTCCGTTCGTTAGGCATGCCATGTGTTTGGGGCTCGTGGCATCGGTATTGGCCATTCTTGTGCTCGGTGGATGCTTTTATGGCCTCTATAGATATAAGCCCGATATTCTTACAGTGGCCACTTGGCCGGTGTTGACTATCACTGTAGCATCGGTATTTGTCTGCGGACTGGTACTGACCGGTGTGTGTGCCACCATTTCTGTAACCAAATTCTTGAGAATGACGGCCGGCGAACTTTACAAGATCTGACGGCTTGTGATATCCGGACATAGCGTGTGGTTCGGGCGGTTGTAGTCTCTGTAGTTTTGAAATAATACAATAATAACTAATAATAAAATACCCCGAGTGCTTTGTAGGCAGTGCACTTTTATGGTGGAAGGGTAAAATAGAATATGGATAAGAGGAATTTAGCGTTCGATAAAGTCAACTTTATCTTGTTGGCAATCGGCATGTGTGTCGTTATTATCGGCTTTATATTAATGAGTGGTGGGGGCTCTACAGAGACAACCTATGACCCCGAGATATTCAGTGCTGTGCGTATAAAGGTGGCACCGGCTATATGTTTCATCGGTTTTGTGTCGATGATCTATGCCATTGTCCGCAAACCGAAAGAGAAGCAGTAAATATCTGTCCCGTCATTTAATTTCATACAATGACTGTATTACAAACGATTATTCTGGCAATCGTCGAGGGATTGACTGAGTTCTTACCCGTTTCGTCAACGGGACACATGATCATTACCCAAGGATTGCTGGGCATAGAGAGCACGCCTTTTGTAAAGGCGTTTACAATAATTATACAGTTTGGTGCCATTCTCTCGGTGGTGTGTCTCTATTGGAAACGTTTTTTCCGTCTTGATCATACGGCTGTATCGCCGAATAGTTCGGCATTGAAAGCGTTTATTCATAAGTGGAATTTTTACTGGAAGCTACTTGTAGCTTTTATACCGGCCGTAGTTATCGGCTTTGTCGGTAAGAAGTCGGGGCTTATCGACCGCTTTTTGGAAAGCGTAGAAGTCGTTGCAGTAATGTTAGTCGTGGGGGGTATCTTCATGATGTTTTGCGACAAACTGTTCAATAAGGGTGAAGAAGAAACGGTACTTACCGAAAAAAGAGCATTTAATATCGGCCTCTTCCAGTGTATAGCCATGATTCCGGGCGTGTCACGCTCCATGGCTACTATTGTCGGAGGGATGTCTCAGGGACTTACAAGGCGTGCCGCAGCCGAATTCTCGTTCTTTCTTGCCGTGCCAACCATGGCAGCTGCTACCGCTCTTGATGTATGGGAAGTGTTCTTCGGCAGCGACGCAAATACTTCATGGGCCACATTCGATAATCTTGCCATGCTCGCTTTGGGCTGCTTAGTGGCATTCATAGTGGCACTGCTTGCTATGAAATGGTTCGTTGCTTTCCTTGCCAAATATGGCTTTAGGGCTTTCGGAATCTACCGAATTATTGTGGGTGGTTTCATTCTTCTGTGGCTTTTACTGGGACATAACTTATCGATGGTAAGCTGATGAACTTCTTCCAAGGAGAGATTATTGCCATCGATAAGCCTTTAGGCATAACAAGTTTCGGTGCTTTGGCGCATATCCGTTACCTGCTCACCCAGCGTATGGGCGGAATAAAGGTAAAGGTTGGGCATGCTGGAACGCTTGATCCGTTGGCCACGGGGGTATTGATACTTTGCACAGGGCGTGCCACCAAGCAGATCGAAAGCTTGCAGACGCATACTAAAGAATATGTGGCAACGCTGCAACTCGGTGCAACTACGGTCAGTTATGACTGTGAACATGAGGAGAATGCAACCTTTCCGACATCACATATTACGCGGGAAAGGGTATTGAAGGCGCTTGACAGTTTTATCGGAGATATAGAACAGATACCGCCTTCGTACAGTGCATGCAAGATAGGTGGCGAACGAGCTTATGCATTAAGGCGTTCCGGCGAAGACGTAGCGCTCAGACCGAAACGCGTGAGGATAGATGCGATAGAACTGATCGACTTTGATGTCGTTGCTATGCAGTTGACAATCCGTGTCGTTTGCGGGAAAGGAACTTATATAAGAGCGCTTGCACGAGACTTGGGGCGGGTGCTCGACAGTGGTGCCTATCTTGTCTCCCTGCGCCGCATACGGGTGGGAGATGTCAGAGTTGAAAACTGTATTAATTACGATCACTTCGAAGAGTGGCTCTATAAACAAGAAATTGAAGGAATAAATAGTATATGAAGTTATCTCAATTCAAATTTAAACTGCCTGAAGAGCAGGTGGCTTTGTATCCCTACAGCTTTGAACGCGAGTTCAAGAATGCAGAGGGAAAGAAAGAAACGTTCAGGATCACCCGTCGTGATGAGAGCAAACTCATGGTGCTTCATAAGAAAACACAGTCGATAGAGATGTTCAAGAAAGATGAAAGGGGCAGGCCTATTAAGGGTGAATACCTTGATTTCAGGAACATATTGGATTATTTTGATGAAAGCGACACTTTTATTTTCAACGATACGAAAGTATTCCCAGCCCGTCTGTATGGCATGAAAGAGAAGACCGATGCAAAGATCGAAGTGTTCTTGTTGCGCGAGCTGAACAAAGAAATGCGCCTTTGGGACGTGCTTGTGGAGCCTGCCCGAAAGATACGCATCGGCAATAAACTGTTTTTCGATGATAACGGTACGATGGTTGCAGAAGTCATTGACAATACCACGAGCCGCGGCAGAACGCTGCGGTTCCTGTACGATTGTCCGCACGATGAGTTCAAACGCGAGCTTTTTTCATTAGGCGAAGCACCGTTACCCCGATACATCATCGATGGTAGAAATAATCCTCATGCCACCGAAGAGGACTTGGAAAACTTCCAGTGTATATTCGCAAAGCACGAAGGCGCCGTAACAGCACCGGCTACAGGGCTGCATTTTACCCGCGAACTAATGAAGCGGATGGAGATACGTGGTATCAATTTCGCTTATATCACTCTGCATTGCGGGCTCGGGAGCTTTCATGATATAGAGGTGGAAGACTTAACTAAGCATAAAACAGATTCAGAACAGATGGTTATTGGAGCAGAGGCATGCAGCATTGTCAATGCGGGCAAGGAAAAGGGGCACCACGTTTGTGCCGTGGGAACGAGTGTGATAAAGGCTACAGAAACGGCTGTCGGCACCGACGGAAGACTCAAAGAATTTTCCGGATGGACCAATAAATTCATCTTCCCGCCCTACGATTTCGGTCTTGCCGACGCAATGCTGGCCAACTTTTATCATCCGTTATCTATATTGTTGATGGAAACAGCCGCTTTCGGGGGATATGACTTAGTGATGGAGGCCTATGAACTGGCCGTAAAAAACGGTTTTCGTTTCGGTTGTTTTGGCGACTCCTTGTTAATTCTCAACGATTAGATGCATACGGTATATTTGGGTTTGGGGGCGAATATCGGTAATCGCAAGCGTACCATACGTCAGGCTATAGAGCGGATAGGAGAGTTAATCGGTACGGTTGAACGGCAGTCCGCTCTCTACGAAACGAAGCCATGGGGCTTCGAATCGCCTAATGATTTCGTCAATGCCTGTGTGTGTTGTTCCACAATACTTAGCCCCCGAAAGATATTGGAGCAGTCACAACGTGTGGAAAAAGAGTTGGGTAGAACGTCTAAAACTGTCGGCGGTGCTTATCACGATCGTGTGATAGACATAGACATCCTGCTTTATGATGATATTAAGGTGAATGAACCCGATCTGAAAATACCCCATCCGCTGATGCTGAAGCGAGATTTTGTGATGAGGCCCCTTAGAGATATTCTGAACAAATGATACGTCTATGGCTCATAGACCGTAGGTATATCGTCATTAGGCAATAGGCCTGTCGCCGTTAGATCATAGGTTTGTTTCGGCCATATTTTGTATATTTATGTTGAAAAAGTTTTGTTTATATAAATCAGTTAATATGTATTTTTATATCTTTGCGCCCGATTATGGTGTCAAGGTATAGTTTATAAATGTGATATAATTCAATGAATCAACCCGCAAAGACCTTTGTTTTGATAGGTGTCATCGTATCCTCATTGCTTCTGATGCATCAGTTACCCACATTGTCGGTTGCAGGCACGGAGTTTCGCCATGTTAATATCTTAAGCATGTTGCAGCCTGAATTCGAAGAAAAGGAAACTGATGTTATTCCTGTTCCCAAGATACCTAAGCCTAAAGTTGCCACGACGAAGGAAGGAAAATCGGTGCGTTTTGTTGAAAAATGGGGTAAGGGCATCATGCCGATCGTAGATTTTTCGGATGGAAAGGCCGGCGGTATGGAGCATTTCTATGCCATGCTTGACAGTGTGAAGCTGCTTCATCGTCCCGTGCGTATAGCCTATTACGGCGATTCTTATATCGAAGGCGACATATTGACAGCCGACTTACGCGAGATGTTTCAGGCCAAATTTGGGGGTAATGGCGTGGGATGGGTAGACTGTGGCACACCCATTGTGCGGCTGCGTCGCTCTATACGGCAGAATTACAGTGGCATTACCGAGTATGTAGTTGTCAAGAAACCTTTCGGCAGTAGCCGACAGAGTTTGGCCGAACGCTATTATGTGCCGAGAGAGGGCGCGCGCGTGCTGACTAAAGCTTCGAGCCATTATCCTCATGCTGCGAGTTGGACATCGGCAAAGCTCTTTTTCCGGGCGCGTACTTCATTGTGTGTCAAAGCAACTTCGTCATCAGGTGCTGTCACCTCGCACAAGTTCGGTGGATCGCCCGGGGTTCAGATGTTCGAAACCACGGGCAATATGACTTCTATTGATTACAGATTTACGAATATCGGCAGTGGAACAACGCTATTCGGCATGGCACTCGAGTCGAACACCGGTGTAGTGTTAGATAATTTCAGTGTGCGTGGAGCATCGGGTACCACGCTGGCCAAGATACCTGTAAATACGCTCAATGATTTCAGCAGGTTGCGTCCGTATGATTTGATCATCATCCATTTCGGGCTTAATGTGGCGGTAAAAGGTAACCCCACTTCGGTAATGGAAGGATATACACGAAAGATGAAGAAGGTAGTTCAGCATTTTCAATCGAATTTCCCCAAGGCCAGTATTATGATTGTGAGCGTGTCAGACCGTGATCAGCGGTCGGAAAATGGCTTCAAGACTATGCATGAAGTGAAGAAACTTGTGGCCCTGCAAGAGCGTATGGCGGCTGATACACATGTTGCTTTCTACAATTTCTTCAAGGCTATGGGCGGTGAAGGAAGCATTAAACTGCTTGTCGATCGCAATATGGCCAATAAAGACTATACACATTTGAGCTTCGGCGGGGGTACAGCAGTGGCTAAAAAAGTGTTTCCTTCGTTTATCGCCGGGCTTGATAACTACAAACGTCGTAAGAAATTAGAACAGCAATGAAAGAAAGACTGATCTCCATTCTGTCGTATGATCCCAAGGAACCGATGATATTTGCAAGCGGAACGTTCCTGATATTGTTTCTTTTCTTCACATTCATATATATGCTGTTGCAGAAGAAACTCACTCCGCGGTTGCTGTTCGTTACGGCTTTCTCTTATTATTTCTACTACAAGAGCAGCGGAATATATTTCTTGTTGCTGGCGTTGGTTACATGCAGCGATTATATCTTGGGAGCCCTTATTTATCGCTACCGCAATAAGCGCTGCTTGGGGCGATGGCTTGTCACGTTCAGTCTGCTCATAGACCTTGGACTTTTGGGCTATTTTAAATACACAAATTTCTTTGCAGGTATGATATCCCAGATGATTGGCAATAATTTTCAGCCGTGGGATATCTTTCTGCCCGTGGGTATAAGTTTCTTTACTTTCCAAAGTCTCAGTTATACCATTGATGTATATCGCGGCGTGTTGAAGCCCATGCCGTCGATACTCGACTACGCTTTCTACGTTTCTTTCTTCCCCCAGCTGGTTGCAGGGCCCATTGTAAGGGCGGCAGATTTCGCTCCGCAGATACGAAAGCCGCTTGTTATTACAAGCGATATGTTCGCTCGTGGGGTGTATTTCATCATGATAGGCTTGTTTAAGAAGGCGGTTATCAGTGATTATATCAGTTTGAACTTCGTTGATCGCATATTCGATAATCCGATGCTTTATAGCGGTGTCGAAAATCTATTGGGTATCTATGGTTATGCTTTGCAGATCTATTGCGATTTTAGTGGCTATAGCGATATGGCTATCGGTATCGCCTTGTTGCTGGGCTTCCACTTTCCATTGAACTTCAATGCGCCCTACAACAGTTCGAGTATTACAGACTTTTGGCGTCGTTGGCACATTTCGTTGTCGACGTGGATACGCGATTATATTTATATATCGATGGGTGGTAACCGTAAGGGTAAACTCCGTCAGTATTTCAATCTGCTTGTGACGATGTTGCTCTGTGGTCTTTGGCACGGTGCAAGTCTTAACTTCGTGGCTTGGGGGGGGATGCATGGTCTGGCGTTGGTATCACACAAGTTTTTCAGAACTACTGTGCTGCGTCGTGGCAAGGACTATCGCAGCCACGGATGGCGCCGCTTTTTGGGCGTTTTCTTGACTTTCCATTTTGTATGTTTTACGTGGATATTTTTCCGTAATTCATCGTTTATCGACGGTTGGAACATGATTCTTCAGATGGTTAACAACTTCCATCCGGAGTTATTTGTGCAGGTTGTGGAGGGATATAAATATGTTTTTGCACTCATGCTCTTCGGATATATGAGCCATTACCTGCCAGATAGGTGGCAGGAAGGTATTATTTGCGGCCTTCGTCATTGCAATGTGGTAGTTTGTGCGTTGCTCATTGTTGCCGTAATCTATATTATCATTCAAATCAAAAGTAGTTCTATTCAGCCGTTCATCTATTTCCAGTTCTGAACAAACGGCATGCTTAACGTTGATAGACAGTATGCCTATTGTCGATAAATGCTATATCTAAGAGAGATAGGGAGGATGTTTAATAAAATTCCATAAAGTAAACGAAAGAGACGGAAGAGAGGGATAATAAAAAAGGTGAGCCATGCCGACTCACCTTTTTGCATGCCTTTAGCAAGATAGCACTACTTGCGAAGCCCGAGAGCTTTTATGATCGCGCGGTATCTTTGCACGTCACGATCGTACAAGTAGTCAAGTAATGCCCGACGTTTTCCTACCAGCATTGTCAATGCCCGGGCGGTAGTATGATCTTTACGGTGCGTTTTAAGGTGCTCCGTCAGATGGGAAATACGGTATGAAAACAATGCTATCTGGCTCTCAGCAGAACCAGTATCAGAGTTAGACTTCCCGTATTGTCCAAAGATCTCTTGTTTTTTTGCTTGAT
>CAUUQE010000072.1:0-11855 GCA_963547065.1 uncultured Prevotella sp.
AAATGGTTTGTAGTAATTTGTGCTGGTCTGGAACTTTTCTTGAGCCTTACTTCAACTGGCGACCATGTAGCACATGTGGCACATCTCGGAGGGATGATCTTCGGATTTATTATGATAAAATATTGGCAATGCCATCTCGGCAGCTCGTACAGAAAGCCTGTAGTAGGGCAATTTTTCAACAATCTACGTGCACGATGGGAAAAACGTATACAAAGGAAGGCCAATAGCCAACACTATCAATCTACCGGCAGCAAACACGAGAGTGATTGGGATTATAATGCCAGAAAACAAAACCGACAAAAAGAAATAGACGATATTCTTGACAAAATACGTAAGAGTGGTTACGACAGTCTTACGTCTAAGGAGAAGCAGACCCTCTTTGACAGTAGCAAAGAGCAATAATCAGAGAGATCAATGAAAGAGCTGAAATCATTTACTCTGCAGATAATGATTGGCGCAAATATTGCGACGATTGCTGTAATGATGCTCGTTGGCAATGCTGATTATATAAATCCTGTAAAATTTCCCATGCTTTCAAATATGGGATTAGCATACCCTGTCTTTCTTATTCTTAATCTCTGTTTCCTATTCTTTTGGCTTGTTTTCAAGAGGAATAAAAGTTTTATTCCTCTTATCGGCTTTCTTGTTTGTTATTTCCCTACGCGTGCTTATATGCCATTAAATATAAACAAACAGATTCCCGACAGTGCCATCAAAGTCCTTTCGTATAATGTTTGGTTATTCAATGGGTGGGATAAAACTGGTAATTATAACCCTACATTACAGTTTATTGCTGAACTGAACGCCGATATCGTTTGTCTTCAAGAAGCCGATTCGTATAGTACTTACCAAGAAAAGATAGACTCTATAATGAACCATTTGTATCAATACGCCGATACATCAAGACGGAAAGACGGGGGAGACGTGCTTGCTATTTATAGTAAATATCCGATCGTAAAAAAAGAACATATCCCCTATCCCTCTGAAGGTAACCACTCTACGGCATTCTTTCTGAAGATGAATACTGACACAGTACTCGTTATCAATAATCATTTCGAATCTATCAGGCTTTCTTCCAAAGATAGAACCAACTTCAAGGAAATAATAAAAGGGGATATGGGAGCTATGGGAGCAGAGAAAGAGACGAAGAAGCTCATTTACAAACTTGCCGAAGCCTCAAAGCGCAGAGCCCCCCAAGCCGATGCTGTGGCACGTTATATTAATGAACATAAAGGAATGAGCATTATTCTTTGTGGGGATTTTAATGACGGCCCCATATCCTATACTCACCGGATATTGGCTAAATCCTTGACAGATTGCTATATTGAAAGTGGAAACGGCATAGGAATAAGTTATCATCATGGCGGTTTTTATGTACGTATAGATAATATCATGTGTTCGGATAATTGGGTTCCATATGGATGCAAGGTAGACAGTAAGATAAAAAGTAGCGACCACTATCCTATATATTGCTGGCTCAAAAGACGGGTAAAACCTTAAAAAATGCACAATTAAGCATTATAAATTTTCACAAAAGATAAAAAAACAGTATATTTGCACGTCTATCATAAAAGGAAAACAATAATCAAATATAATAAAATAAAATGCAAAACAAAGGAATAGTAATTGTAACAGCGGTCTTATTGACGCTTGCAAGCTTCTTCTATTTGTCTTTCTCAGCAGCCACATACTATTATGACAGTCAGGCTGAAAAGCTTAAAGATCCTATTGCGCAGCAGGATTATAAGGATTCTGTGAAGTATTTGGGTATCTATTCTTACCAAAAATGTTTGGAGACTCAGATAGGACTCGGTCTCGACTTGAAAGGCGGTATGAACGTTATCCTTGAGATTTCCGTTCCCGATGTCGTAGAAATGCTAGCAGACCATAAGACTGATGCTGCTTTTATTAAGTCGATGAAAGAAGCACGGGCAGAGGAGGAGACCAGTCAGAAAGACTTTATTACTCTGTTTATCAATGCCTATCATAAAAATGCCCCCGGCCATCATTTGGCAGAGATATTCGCTACACAGCAATTGCAGGGAAAGGTTAGTCCACAAAGTTCCGACTCAGAAGTGGAAAAAGTATTACGTTCAGAGGTGCAAGGAGCTATTGATAACTCATTTAATGTAGTACGCACACGTATAGACCAGTTCGGAGTTGTACAGCCTAACATTCAGAAACTTGAAGGACAGCAGGGCCGAATCATGGTAGAAATGCCAGGTATTCGTGAGCCAGAACGTATGCGTAAGCTCTTGCAGGGTAGCGCTAATCTTGAGTTCTGGGAAACATATAATGCAGAAGAAGCAATTCCTTATTTACAACAACTTGATACCCGCTTAGCTACAGGTGAAACAGCAACTGATAGTATCACAGGCAATTCTACCACTGATAAAGTACAGTTAACGAAAGCAAAAGCTACAACTTCTGCTAAGACACAGCCGAAATTCAAATTGCAAGGTGATGATAATAAAAAAGTTGACGTAAAGGAAAATTCAGCTGCACAGATTGCCGTGCTTAAAAAACAGCATCCTTTGTTTTCGATACTTCAGCCGACCGGTGCCGGCAGCTTGAGTGTCGTGGGCTATGCAAACGTAAGAGATACTGCTGAGGTAAATAAATTAATCCATTCGGCGGTGGCAAAACAGATACTTCCTTCAGATATGAAACTGTTGTGGAGTGCTAAGCAAGCAGATGGAATTAAGGCTAAAAATTTCTTTGAACTGCATGCTTTAAAAGTAACAACGAGTACGGGACGCGCACCATTGGAGGGGGATGTGGTAACCGATGCTAAGGATCAATTCAATCGTGTTACGGGTTCACCCGAAGTAAGCATGACGATGAATTCCGACGGTGCACGTCGTTGGGCAGCCTTGACCAAGGCAAATATAGGCAAGGCCATAGCTATTGTTCTTGACGGAGTAGTTTACTCGGCTCCTCGTGTAAATGGAGAAATCAGTGGAGGAGAGTCTGCAATCACCGGTCATTTTACAATTGAAGATACTAAAGATTTAGCCAACACCCTGAAGTCTGGCCGTATGCCGGCGCCGGCTCGTATTGTACAAGAAGAAGTTGTAGGACCTACCCTCGGCGCACAATCTATTCAGCAGGGTGTGATCTCATTCATTATTGCCTTTATTCTGTTGATGATCTACATGGTGATGATGTATGATTTCATACCGGGTATGATAGCTAATGGTGCTTTGCTTATTAACTTATTCTTTACATTAGGTATTCTTACATCGTTCCAAGCCGCACTTACTATGTCGGGTATAGCGGGTATGGTGCTTTCTTTAGGTACCGCAGTTGATGCAAATGTGCTTATTTACGAGCGAACCAAAGAGGAACTCAGAGCCGGAAAGGGGCTCCGACAAGCAATGACTGCTGGTTATGGGAACGCTTTCAGTGCCATTCTCGACTCTAATGTTACTTCACTTCTTACCGGTATCATTCTTTATGTATTCGGTACTGGTCCCATCCGCGGTTTTGCCACCACATGGATGATCGGTATCGTATGTTCGTTCTTCAGTGCCGTATATCTGACACGCCTTGTTTATGAGCACCAGCTGAAGAAAGACAGATGGATGAACCTCAACTTTACAACACGCTTCTCGAGAAATTTGATGCAAGATAAAGCATATCGATTCATGGCTATGTATAAAAAGACCTTTACATTTGCCGCTGTTTTCGTTATTGTCTTCGTCGGCAGTTTCATTATTCGCGGACTTGCACAAAGCATTGATTTCACCGGTGGACGCAATTATGTGGTACAGTTCGAGAAACCGGTAGAACCCGAAGAAGTTAGGAGTGTTTTGATTAAAGCTTTCCCTGAAAGCACTACGGGAGCTCTTGCTTTGGGTACAGATAATAAGACAATTCGTATTTCTACCAACTACAAGATAGAGAGCAACAGTCCTACTATAGACGATGAAGTAGAGACCAAGCTCTATAATGCATTGAAAGCCGATGGATTAATATCGCAAAAAAATGTGCAAGACTTTAAGAATCCTGACATTCGACAGGGTGGTTCTATCATCAGCAGTACGAAGGTAGGCCCGTCGGTTGCCAAGGATATCACTAACGGAGCAATTGTCAGTGTAATTATAGCACTTGTTGCCATCTTCTTGTATATCCTTATTCGTTTCCGCAATGTAGCATTCTCCGTAGGTTCTACTATTGCCTTGGCCTTAGATGCCCTTACTGTTATTGGCTTGTTCTCGCTGTTGCAAGGCTTTGTGCCGTTCAGTCTCGAGATTGATCAGACCTTTATAGGTGCCATACTTACCGTGATAGGTTACTCCATCAACGACAAAGTGGTAGTATTCGACCGTATTCGAGAAAACTTACGCCTACATCCTAAGCAAGATATACAGTCTCTCTTTAACGATAGTATCAACCAAACATTATCGCGTACCATCAATACATCGTTCTCAACTTTGATTGTGTTGCTTTGCATATTATTCTTTGGTGGTAAGAGTATACAGCCTTTCGCATTCGCCATGACAATGGGTGTTATCTTCGGAACGCTATCTTCTATCTTTATTGCATCGCCGATCGCTTACCTCGTGATGGGTAGGAAGATAAAGGAAGATGTTCATGCTGATGTTGAAGCCGTGAAAGCATAACGATAAAATAGTTATTATACATTTATTATAATATGGGCTGTATCCATGTCGTGGATGTAGCCCATATTTTTATGCACCAGTCTTGCGTTATTCTCGAAAGCCCGTTTTATCGTTTATTTCTCTTTATTCCTTGACCCATAGACATATTATCTAATACAGACATATATTATATTTGTTGCGCGTATGTATATAATATATTAACGATATATAGAATGTATATTCATAGGAAAATATGGAATTTTATTAGTTGTATAGCATTAATAATTCTTAAAAAACATATGCTTTATGCAAGAAATACATAGAAATATACTCTATTAATAAGAGAACACATAAAAACAGAAAAGCAAATAACAGGCTCGTTTTATCTTGATAAGCAACCAGAAATATTGGAACCTTTAAAATACAGAATATTATTATGAAAAGAAAAGGAGTATTTTTGTTGATTAACTTACTGATGTTAACAATGGGATTTGTAGGGTGTAGCAACGACAATGAGAAAATAAAAGAAGACACCCCATTCACTTTAAGAAATTTTATTCATACAGGCTGTAAGAATAAAGCAACTCCCGACGAACCAGCATCTGCCAATTTTGCGCAGTTGGATAGCTATGAGGAAAGTATAGAGTATAGTTGTAAAAGTAGCGGACGGCTTTATATCAAGCACGTGAATGCCGTCTTTAACTGCTGTGCAGAGGAAATTAAGGCAAGTACATCATTGACAAACGGCCGTATTATCATTGCAGAAACCGAGAAAGGTGGCACATGCGACTGTATCTGTCCTTACGATTTGTCGTTCGAAGTTGGTCCCCTGAAAGATGGAAAATACACGGTCGTTATCAAGAGAGATAGCCAAGAATACACTACATTCGTTATAGATTTCGATAAAAACCTTTCGGGGAGATTCGTTGTTTCTAAAGAAAAATAGTTGTAAGTATTTGATATTGCCGGTTTTTCATTTAGGTTTTAACGGTCACGATTGTCTTTGCGGATACCATTATTATGTTATTTGTTATGCTTACAATTATCTTTGACCTGAAGAAAAATCCGAAAGAAAATACCGTAGAATCATCATTACTGCTTATTAAGTAATAGCCTTTCCAAGGAAATACAAATACTCTGTGTAAAGTATAAATGAAGATTATTTGATACAGGCCGTAATATATATATACTTTCAGTATGTTTTAACTATTTCCGAACACCTCATTCTGTGATATCATTGCGTATGTGTTCGTAAAACTGTTCAATAACGTTTAGCATATCGGCAGGCAAGTAGCTGTAGGCTTCCTCTGCTATTTTCTCGGGTATTTCGTAGTAGGCTTCGGCAATACTGCCGCAGATAGCGGCCTTAGTATCTGTATCTCCTTTAGCCATGATGGCTATGCGTATGGCATCTTCGAAGTTCTCGCTCTCGAGAAAACACCGTATCGCCCACGGTACTGTTTCCATGCACGTACTGTCGAAATGCCCTTCTTCGCCTATTTTATAAATATCTTGTAACGACGGAATGTCGTATCCGAAGCTACGTTTGATAGTATTTTCCACCTCGTCTTTAGTAATTCGGCAAGTTCTCAACCAGTAAATAAGCGTCGCTACACACTGTGCACCTTTGATTCCCTCACGGTGGCAGTGGCTTACCTCGGCACTCTTTTTGGCCTCCTTCAGCACTTCGTGATAATCATTGAATAGCCATCCCACCGAACTTACGCGCATGGCGGAACCGTTTCCGTACGAGCTTTGTGGCAAAGGATTATCGGATAGCAGCCATTTCTCGAACATTCCACCGTAACACCCTTTGGGCATGGGATAACGATGGCACCAGTCTAAGAGTGCCTCTTGATAGTTTCGATTATTGAGTATGGCATCTGCTATGGCGATGGTACAGATCGTATCGTCAGTATAATCGTCTGACATTGTGAATAACTGGAACCCCTCTTGCGGTGTTTCGTCAAATTCGAAACGCGAACCGATAATATCTCCGATGATTGCTCCAAGCATATTTTTTCTGTAATTCCGTAATGTGTACTCCCACCGAGAATCGAACTCGGATCAAAGGTTTAGGAAACCTCCGTTCTATCCATTTAACTATGGGAGCCTGTCTGACAGATATACAGACCGAAATACGTACTGATTTTTGCTTCAGGGTTCTTTCATGTCGTCTGTCTTCTGCAAAGATAGTGCAAACTGAATACAATGGAGCTCGTTCCTTATTGTTGAGGCGCCACCTATCTTCTGCAAAGATAGCGTAATTTCATGAATAATCAAAGTCATTTTGCATTTTAATTTATTCCCCCTACATAAATACCATTGTAGAAAAAAGGGACCACAACATGGCAGAGAGAGAGGCTCTTTAATGCTGACAGAGTGACTCTCTATCGCCTACAGACATACCATACAAAGGCATTAGGCATATCATGTATGCCGAAAAAACGGAAAAAGATGAAAAATATCGATAACATTTATCCCTTATTGCGCTGCAACAAACGAATATTGCCCTGCCCTTCAAAAAGACAAAAACAGAGGAAACAACGCGCTTAATTACTTGCTGAGATAGCGGAAAGAGCCTTCCACAAGCTCGAAACCACGTTTAGCAAGACTCAATTTAACGATAGCCGCCTTGCGCGGAACCACCCTATCATCGCTCCGATGCGTATGGAACACATACGCCCAATCGCCATCTTTGTCTTTGAAAAGGTCGCCATGACCTGTACCGTTCACACCGATCAGCTGTCGTGAAATGATGGGATTACCATGCTTTGTCCACGGGCCGAGAGGCGATTTTGCCGTAGCATAGCCCACTGCGTAGTCTTTGCTGCGGAAATCATTACACGAGTAAAATAAATAATACGTACCGTCTATCTTCACTACCGTGGGGCCTTCGCATACTTTCCATGCTGCATTAGCGGTATCTTCCCAGCCTTTTTCAGCTGATATACACTCACGAGCGGTATTTTCTTTCACACTTCTTAGGTCTTTATTAAGCTCTGCCACGTAGATACGATTGCCGTCCATAAGTCTTACATGATAGAGATAAGACTTACCATTATCATCGAAGAAAACGAAGGGATCTATCTCTTTTACCTTTGCAGGCATCATCGAAAGTCTTTTCTGCCTGAACGGACCGAGAGGACTCTGTGCCTCTGCCACGGCAAGGTGCTCATCAGCGGTGTAATACATGTAATAGGTATCACCGCGTTTAAATACCTGTGGTGCCCAGAAACCTTGGGTACCGAAAGCATCTCCGCGCTTCAGAGCCAGCCCGTTGGATGCTCCTGCAGGACCTTCCCACGTCTTCAAATCTTTCGAAGTATATACTTTAAAACCGTCGGCCATTGAAGTCCCATAAAGATAATACATGCCATTGTCGAAGAAGATGGTAGGATCGGCAAGGCTGATGGCATTGAATACCGGCTTTTCCGATACCTCTGAAGGATGATTGCCAGCCACATGAGGCCATCCATCTATCCACTCTACGCGGTCTAACCAGACTAATCTGCCGGCACTGGCATCACTGCGTTTGAAGCCATGATACAGCATCCAATCGTTACCGTTGTCGTCTGTAATAAACTCAGCATTATGCCCTGTGCCTGCTACGCGTTCATCACCATGGACCAATACATCGTAATGATTTTCTAAAAGTGGCCTGCCTTGCTTGTCTACATAGGGCCCGAAAAGATTCTTAGAGCGCCCGTAAGTAACGCGATAGGTACTACGATTGCCCTCGCAACAGGTGCCCTGTGAACCGAAGAGGTAATAATAATCGCCACGCTTATGTATATATGTGCCCTCCATAAACGTGCCCGCAATCTGACGAGGTTGGGCTCCTGACATTACAGACAGTCCGTCGGCGCTCAACTCAATACCGTATATACCATGGAAACTACCCCAGAAAAGATATTTATGCCCGCCATCTTCGATGTAAAACTGATCGATACTGTTCTGTACACCTATCTCTTTACTGATGAAAAGACTACCGTGATCGGTAAACGGACCTTCTGGTCTATCAGCCGTGGCCACACCTATACCGCACGTCCACTCTCCTCCCCATTCTGACTTAGAGTAGTATAGCACGTATTTCCCGTTGATGTAATTGATGTCAGGAGCCCATATACCGCCCTTGGGGTTCCACTTCGGGCGACTTTCATCGGTAAACGCAGTACCTAAAAATGTCCATTTCACCAAGTCTTTCGATCTGTAAATTGGCACATTGCGCACATCTTCTGTGCCGTAAAGGTAAAAATAACCGTCTTGCGCACGGATGACAGTAGGATCAGGCACACTGTTTGGAATAACCGGATTACGATAAATTCCGCCGCAATCGGTATCTGCAACAGCCGTAACTGACATAACCGTGAATATTGCAGCTACAACAATTACTTTCAATTTTTCCATGTTAAGTTAGTTTTAAAATTGATTTTAGATTTATATTCTATGCTTTCAAGGCTCGTTCTGTTCGTCTTTTTGCTGCACGAGAAATTCCTTCGGCAGCATTCCAAACTGCTTATAAAAGCATTTGGTGAAGTAAGAAGGCGTGCTGAAGCCCACTCTGTAGCACACTTCATTGATTTTTGTCTTACCCTCTTTGAGCAGTTGTGCAGCACGCTTGAGGCGTTCGATCTTGATATAGTCGTTAGGCGACACATCGAGAGTACCTCTTATTTTACGGTTCAGGCTGGTTCTACTCATGTTCATATCGGCTGCCATGCGGTCTATATTGAACTCACTGTTCGAGATATTGTTATTGATAACCCGCTCCAACCGTGCAAGGAATTCCGCATCAGCCTTGCTTATCGACACGCTACCCGATGAAACAAAAGGAGAATCCGAATAGGCTTTCTTGATATTCTCGCGCGTAATGAGCAGATTTCTGATGGTGCTGAGTAAATAATCCATACGGAACGGCTTCACTATATAAGCATCAGCACCGCTTTCCATACCCTCTATTTTGGCGGCTTCCATGGTAACTGCCGTAAGTAGGATCACAGGGATATGACTGTATTCCACATTATGTTTAACACTACGGCACAGTTCAAAACCGTTCATGGGCTCCATCATCACGTCGGTAACGATAGCATTAACGCTATGACGGGCAAGCACTTGTAGCGCTTCTTCGCCATCAGAAGCCGTCAATACGTTATATTCTGTCTGCAATTTTGCTTGCTGATATTCCAACATTTGCACGTTGTCTTCCACCACAAGCAACGTATAATCGTGGGTAAAGCTACTCTCCATACTATCTGCTTGAGCGGTCTGCGAATGATCGAGGCCGTCGTTATCGGAAAGGCGGATAGTATTTTCCTGATTTATGGGCAACGTCAATCGGAAGATATTCATGTCCATGCTTTCGTCCATCTCTATGTGTCCGCCGTGCAGTTCAGTCAAAGACCGCGCAATGGCAAGCCCTATACCGGTGCCAGTAGTAGAAGATTTCAGCGCTGTATCCATACGGAAGAAAGGCGTGAAGATCTTTTCACGCATAGTAGATGGAATTATACTGCCATCGTTCATAACGGTCAAAACGAATTCCTCTCCCTGTTTCGACAGCATTACCGATACTCTCGAGGAACAATACTTTACGGCATTGTTCATTAGATTGCTCACTATCTTGATTAAGGCCTCATGATCGACGTACGCATACATGGCTTCTGCAGGCAAACTAAGCGTAGCATTGATGCTCTTTTCGCGCATCAGAGGGCGAAAACGGTCGTAAACTTCCGTCACTATCTTGCCGATGTTGCAGTATTCGAAGTTCATTCTAAGACCGTTACTCTCGGTCTTTCTAAAATCAAGGAGCTGGTTAATAAGATCATTGAGACGACTTGTATTCTTATACATGATGTTCAAATCTTCTTGTACATCTTTATTCTCCACTTTCTTTCCCTGCAAGATATTCTCAAGAGGCCCCTTAATTAAGGTCAACGGAGTACGGATTTCATGCGCTACATTGGTAAAGAAATGAATCTTGCTCTGATACATTTCCTGCTCTTTTTCATGTTCCAACAATTCGATAGCCCGCGTACGCTGACGCTTGGAGCGAAATTCGATGTACCTGTATACCCACCATGCGACCAGAAGAACAAAGATCGTATAGAAAAGTTTTGCCCATACAGACAGCCAAAACGGTTGCTTTACGGTGATTGATAATTGGTAAATTTTGTGCGACCATACACCATTATCGCCTTTCACGCGCACAAGCAACCTATAATCACCCGCAGGCAAGTTTGCATAGGCAATATAGTTATCGGTTCTCATCGGCTGCCATTCGCGGTCATAACCGTCGAGCTTGTATTCCATTTGGTTCAGTTGAGGAGTAGCGAACGACAGTGCTACCACGCGTACAGAAAACGAATTCTGATCGTGAGCCAAGGTAAGTTCTTTGGTAAACGTTATGCTTGTCTTCAACGGAGTGTTAGGTGAAAAGTTATCTACTACAGAGTTACCGATACGCAGCTCTGTGGCAACAATTTTAGGCACCTTATTTGGGCCTTTCAACAAGCGTGGAGAAAATCGGATAAGACCATTCAGACTGCCGAAATAGATACGTCCTTCAGCATCTATCAACGATGATTTGTAATTAAATTGATTATCCAAAAGTCCGTTAGCCGTGGCATATAACTTTGATGCACCATTAGCGGGATTATAGCTGATGATACCGTTATAAGTTGAAAGCCAGAAGACTCCATCATTATCTTCTACGATCTGAAAGACCGTCTGTGCAGGTGTATCTTGTGGAATAGGCACCACTTCGAACGCATCCCGCCGGCTATCATACCGACAGATACCTGCTCCTTGAGTAGTAACCCACAGCTGTCCGCCACTATCTTCGAATATACTGATGATCTTGTCCGATGAAAGACCGCTCTTACTTACCGCATGCGTATAATGTTTCCATTTGCCATTTCCTACCTGCAAGCAATACACACCGCCGGTTTGCGTGCCTACCCACAGGTTTCCACGGACATCTTCGTGCACGTCGTTGACGAGTATAAAGGGCACGCCCTTAGCATATTCGAACGTTCCGCGCTCTCGATTGTAACGACACAGACCGCGGATTGTACCGAGCCACAGATCGTTTCGGCGCGACAGACAGATGGCAAACACGGTGTTATCGCGCAATGAACCGGCCTTACCGTCGGCAGCAAACGACTTTATAACACGACGGTTATCTATATCGATGAGCTTCAAACCATAAGAAAACGTGCCTACCCACAGGTTTTTGCCATCCACACAAAG
>CAUUQE010000073.1:0-11855 GCA_963547065.1 uncultured Prevotella sp.
CGCTCAGTAATATATTTGAAATCTTCTAATCCCGTATAAAACCATTCTATCAAAAGAAAATTAAAAAATAATTTAAAAGCACCAATATACAAAAGATGTTGATACTCATTAAGTTTATCTATAAATTGCGTACAAAGAATAAGAATACATAGAAGCGCGACAGTAAATAAGCCATTGAGAGTAATGAGGCTCGAAAACACCTTATTGAGTTGTTCTTTATTTGTCCGCGATGCTGCCGTTTCTCTTATACCTATGGCACTGACGCCCAACATAGAGAAAATGACAAAATAGTTAATAATGTTATCAATAAAACTACATATCCCAACATTTGCCACTCCAAGTACACGAAAAATGTATGGGAATATAATTAAAGGAAATACATAATTCGACACAGTAAGAATGCTGCTATAGACAAAATTTTTCTGCAATCCCATATCTTTATGCTTCTCTAACTGCGTTCAAAGTAATGTTGTTTTTCTTTACTGATGCAGGAACACCGGCAATGAGAGTATTTTCCATGTTGAAAGCACCCATGACAAGAGAATTGGCACCGATGATACATCCATTAGCAATTCGACAGCCTTTCAGCACAGTTACTCTTGCTGAAATCCATACATTGTCCCCGATCTCAACAATTCTGTCACATTCATTAATAATATCTGTCAATGTATTTCTTGTCGTATGTAAGTCCGAATCCATTATTAATGTATCCCAACTTGTCACACAATTTTCACCGAACCTAATGTATTTAAAGCAGACAATTTCTATTTTTGCACTATTATAGAAATTATTTCCGAAACGAAGTACACCGTCTTTATTGATACTAATTCGTGTTCCTTTTCCAAGAATAACAGTCCCATCAATCCTCAAAATTCCTGCTATATCCAAAACACATCGGTCGGTTTTACCGTCAAAAAGACCATTCTCTTCAAATCCTATTTGCACAGTTCGATACTTTGCATATTTATCGTCAATAACAACCTTTCCGCTCAACCTTTTTAAAGCTGTGTTATATCTGACAAGCAATGGGAGACGTATGGCTTGTCTCATGGGCAATAGCCTTAAACATACATACAGACTCTTGGGAATACTCAATATCTTGACAATATTTGTCTTTGACAAATCCATTGACAGAATGATTATAACTCCTTTACTTTATCAAAGCTGCAATAGTAGCTATTATAGTAGCTACGCTGGCTACACTTGTACCTACAGTCAGCCATTGTGTGAGAGAATTACCCGTTGGTTTGGGTTTGCTTGGTACAATAATCTCACACCCGGGACGTACCTTGCCATTATGATTGACTTTAGCTACCGTACCGTTCATATAAACAATAATGGCGTGGCTCTTCTTAGCACGGTTACCCCAGCCACCAGCCTGATTAATATAATAAGAAGCCGACTTGCCTTTTTCATAAGCCACAGCGTTCGGATACATCACATCACCACTGATTTTCACCGTTCCATTATATTCTGGTATGATCAGGCGATCTCCCTCGCGGAGTACAAGATCGGCATCGCCATTGGGCTCTTTCAAAGCTTTATCCAATTCAATACCTACATAATAGGTATCACCAAGCTGTTGCTTTCTCACATCAATAGTGTCTTTTTCTCCCGCTTGCGTCTGCAAAAGTTTTATAACAGTCTGCATTTTCAGTCGTTCTTCAGGAGTTATACGACGTTCTAATCGCGCTCCTTCAACGTATGCGAGATCAGTTACACCACCAGCTTTTCTTACCAAGTCACTCAGTTTTTCATTCTTACTTGAGAGTGTATAGGTACCGGCAAACATAACCTGCCCCTCTATACTCACATTCTGCTGAATTATATACCCTGGACTCTTACGCACATATACCTCATCAAATGGCATGAGCTTGAAGCCCTGTATACCATCGATTACAAAACCGTCTTTCAACGAAAGAGTATAAGTCTTAGCTATAAGACTGTCTGAGGTAAGCGCCTTAGGATTATCTACTCTCCGTGCTACATCCACCTTCACCGTAGATGCCTTATCAGTTAGCCCACCAGCCTGTAGGATAAAATCCTCTATCGTCTCATTATCGGCATATTTGTAGACACCCGGATATTGTATTTCTCCATGTATGGTAATTGTGCGCTGTGTCATCATCTCCGTTTTAGTAGGAATAAAAAGAACATCATTCTCTTTTAAAGGTATATCAGCCGTGTTACCACTTAGAATGCCTTCCACGTCCACAGGTATTACCTCAAGCGTACGGTCACTTTTCATGCGGTGCATCACGGCATGGGTACTGAATGCCTCTTCGGTAAGTCCTTCTGCATGCTCTATCAGTGAGCGCACGCTATTAATCTCACCACTCAAATTATACATACCCGGACGAAATACTGCACCCTTCACCTCTACCGTATTTGCATAACGAGGCAGTATAGAATCCACAGTTACCGAGTCGCCATCGGCAATATGAAAACTATTCATATCGAATTCCCCTATATTGAAAACAGCATGTTCGCGCCCCGTTTTTCGATTCAGGCGTACCGACTTTCTGTAAGCATCACCCGTAAATCCACCAGCATACTTCAAAAGTGTACCCACACTCTCATTTTTCTTCATTTCATAATACATCGGACGCTTTACCTTACCACTGATATTTACCAAACAGTCATACGGTCCAACCACGATCACATCACCATCCGTCAAACGTACATTTCCTTTCATCACGCCATTCAATATGTAATCATATATATCACAAACGCTTATAAGGTGGTTATTACGATATATCTTGATATTTCGCAACGTACCCAAATCATTGGTCCCTCCAGCCATATAAAGAGCTTGAAACACAGTAGCAAAAGCAGAAAGTGTATATGTTCCCGGCGCTTTCAACTCTCCCATTACGTTAACAGTAATCGTACGTGTCTGGCCTAACGATATCTTTATGCGGCTGCTACTGTAACGTGCGCCGAGCTGTGAGCGTATTTTGGCATTGGCTTGACTCACCGTAAGCCCACTCACTTGAATGGGACCAAATCCTTCTATCACGATATCGCCATCTGGCGATACGGTAGCACTGATAGACTTTTGCGAAGCTCCATATATATCTATGAGTACAGCATCGCCCGGACCAAGGCGATAATTCTGCGGTGTAGCTATGTTCATATTTGGCTCGAAAGTCAAGTTCTTATTATTGAAAATATTCCGTCCAAACACCTGCTTACGCGATTTATTGTGATCGTTCAACAATTGCTTTATGAGTTGTGCCGTATCAACAGGCAAAATATACCCGAGTTCGCCCTGCATGGCCACGAAATCTTCATTGCTTTCATCATAATTCTGCTGCCATGTAGAAGTGTTCTGTATGCGGTTAGTGGTAGTAGAACTCCTTTTCCGATTATCCTCTTGATAGTCTTCTTTCGTCTTGCCATTATTTTTGCGCATGCGGTTTTCGATATCCATCTGCGTTCTGTCCGTTACATTTCCCAGACCACTTTGGTTCTTCTGGCGTTCATACTTACTTCTTACACGACGTATCTGCGCAATATCTACACCCCGTTGCATCAACTTGGTAACGGTTTGCGGATTAGACGTGCCAGCTTCATGCTCTTTGGCTATGAACTGCATAACCTGTTCATCAGTCATAGACGACTGTGCCATCATGGCCACAGGACAGAGCATTGTCAGCATAAGATATATGATAAACTTCTTCATGTCTATTTTAAATTTTCTTATTTCTCCATATGTAATAAACTTATCTTTATACCTTAAGAGCGCAGGATAGCATCCTTTTATCTGTAATCTATAGACTCACTTTTTACTATTTTGTTGCAAAGATAATGAAATTTGTAGGATTTTTGTTGTATTTATCTAAAAAGAATATACCGTATCTTTATCAAATGTTTTTCATGAAGGTATTTTCTTTTCGATATATTTCTTCAAGGATACGTTGATACATCTTTCAACTTATGGCTTTAAGCACGACGACAACGATTACATAAGCCTGTCATTCTCTACTCAAGATGCTCTTGATTACAGAAATATTAAGTTGATAGATAATTGGTATCAGATACTAAAATTATAAGTGTAAGTTGATGAATAGCACAAAAATCGGAATGCCTTCATCTGAAAAAAAAGCAGTATAGGCTGCCAGTAACCGAAAGACGGACAGCCTGTACTTTATTACTGTATTATAAATTCAACGTTCTCGATTATCAAATATAGAAATATGATTAACATTAAAAGATCATTTTCCATCACTAATTGACGTTCTCTTTTATTCTCATTTCGTTTATTGATAATAAACAAATCATACAATTTCCAAAAGAAACCGATAACAAATAAGGCTATATATATATAATGACGTATCATATTACTCTCTTATTCTAACAGACAATCTGCAAGGTCAGCAAAAAATAGTCCCCAGCCTATACCTGGAATAGCTTTCTTTAATGCGGCCTTTGTTATCATTTTTGCTGCTTGTTTTGCGCTTGCTTTAAAGAGACCTCTAACTCCAGTAGCCTCTAATATGCACCCTCCAAGTGTAGAACGTGTTGCGAATTTATATTTGTTATATTCCAATAAAGCCATTCCTGCCAAAGCTATTCGGGGATTATTGGAAGAACCAAATTCTTTTACAACATCAATACCATTGCTTTGCAACAATATACGAGAATTCGTTACTAATTGCTGAACTAAGACATCTATAGAGTCATTGTCTTGCTGCATGGCTCTTGTATTGATGGTATGGTAATTGTTCGATAGCTTCGATAGTTTTTTAAATACGGGCATTATCACTGTCTTGTATTCTTCAATGCCTGCAAAAACATTGTCATTTTTCTTAGATACTTCTGATAAATTCTCATTAATATCAGAATAATTGGAACATGAATTGAACATAACAGCTACGCAAATAAACACGATAGCGATACTAAAAGAAATTTTTCTCATAAATAACACTTTAATAAAATTAATACTAAATTTCATGCAAAAGTATTATATAAGTTCGATAGTAACAAACACCCCCATTTTTACATTATTTAGTATAATTTATGTTTTTAAGTAATATGGTGAGATATATTGAATAATGATAAAGTTCACCAAGACTTTTCTTCATAAATATAGTCGATAGTAATTGAGCATTGGTCATCTATAATAATAAGCCTTGATAAAATTAATTCATAAATGCCCTTTTAACGCCGATAGGGCGTCTGTTTGTCAATCTTTTATCCAAGTGCGCTTGGTAACAGGAAACATGGTTACGTGGAACTTTGTGCAGCTGTAGGGCACGAGGGTAATTGTTTTGTCGGCACCACCCGTTACGGGTTGCTGCGGAAGCGGGGCGGTGATGCTCGGTTTCCACTCCGTTTCGCGTGCTTTTACCTGTAACTTTATGGGCGCTTCGTCTATCTTCCATCGCCAACGGACGGGCATCTGCGAGCGTTGCACGCGTACTTCGCTTGCGAGACGCTTGGGATGTATGTCGAGTGCATAGTTGAATTTCTGACCTCGGACAACTTTGTTTTCATCTACATCGTAAAGCGGCAGGGCAAACAGCAGCGGGCCGTAGTTCACGTATTCGTAGGGTTGGTTGGCCACAGTGTCCTTGTATGCCGGCGTCGGAGCGCCGAAACCACCGTTGAAGTAGTGTGCTCTGGGGTAGGGAGTTTCTCTGCCTTGGGTAACCGAAACGTGCATGGGGAAGCGGAGTTCTATCTTATCGCCGTCGGCCCATGTGCGGTCTATGCGCGCAAAACCGTCTACAGGACGAGCCGAAACCAGTCTGCCGTTCACCTTGATTGCCGGTTTCGTACACCATGAAGGCAGGCGGAAATAGAGTGGCATGCTTATGCTGTGCGAGGTGTTGAAGGTAATATTGAACTTTTCGCCATACGGATAGTCGGTATCGCAGACTATTCTGACATCGGCATTGTTCAGATGCTTTGTAACCGTACACGGTCCATAGAGCGTGAAGGCCAGCCCGCCATCCATGGTAGCCATCCACATATTGCTGATATAGTTAGGGATTGTCCAGTTACAACTGCCCACACAACACAGCACTTCGTAACCGAAAGGCGTAAATTTCTGGTCGCCGGGGCCCGGAATAGAGGGATCTTCGGGCAGGTCTTCGCTAAATCTGTTGGGCGTCTGATAGTAACTCATCGTCTTGAAATCGCGAGCTATCGAGCCTGCACCGGCATTGAAGAACACGTTTTCTATACGGTCGCCCCAGCTCTTTTCCCCTGTAATGCGCATAAGCCATGTGTATGTCCACATCGAAGCGGGCACAATGCAGGTTTCTATGTGGTGCATACTGCCCGCACCCGACAGCCATTCTTGTGCCGAAGTAAGTCCGTAGGGCATTTCGTTGTAGCGCAATCCCCAGTCGATGAAGTTCTTTGTGGCATCCATTTCCCATTGCTTGCCCGTCCATACAGACATGATGGCCGGCACACGACTCGTTTCATAGAAAGTCACACCATGGAGCGACTCGAAACCTTTACCGCTTCTGTCGGTCATAGAGCATAGTTTCCGGTTCAGTTTTTCTACATTGTCGCGGTTGCTGTAGGCAATGATAGAGTCTATAATAGTACGGTTTCCCGTGGCAAGATATGTCTCAGTCATGGCATCTACGTTAGTGGCACCTCTTATAAGAGCGGTGTCGAGCGTCAGCATGTCGCGGTCTGAAGGAGTAATCATGCGGTATCCTGTGTACACTTTCTCTAATGCCTGAAGTATCTTGGGATTATGAGTGGCCTGATAATACGATACCAATGCGCGCCCCATAATGCCGTGCCCCCAGTTGTTGAAGCCGTCTTTAACGATTGTATCCGGTTTCCAATAAATGAATGTGGAGGCCCCTCTAAGTAAGCCGTTTACTACAAGATCGAGGCGTTCCGATGTCTTTTGTATCAGACGCTCGTCGTTGAGAATGTGGCCAAGTTTTACGGCTCCGTCTAACCAATAGCTGCACTGTTCTATCGGCCACCCCGTTCCGTCGCGCTCATCCGCACCGCGTGCCTTGAATCCGAAGCCCTTCCATCCGTTGCCGTACACCGGTTCGTATTCATCAAGATGACCGGTTATGCCTGCTGCAGCATCCTTTGACCAGTCTAAGAGCCAGCCTGTGGGACGTATTTCGCCTATTTCGAGCGGAACAAAATGTACTTGGTTCTTGGCATTCGCCTTGTAGATAGCAATTTTTTTTGCCGTGTAATCCGTGTTTTGTGTCCGCAATTGTGAGCCCAACAGCCCCAAAGCAAGCACAGTTGTTATGGTTACTTTCATGCCGAATAATATTGAATGTATTTCTTTAAGCAGTCTTTATCGTCGTAAAAATAGTAAATAAATTGCCATCACACAAGAAAAGAGATACAAAAAATATCATGCAATATGTTTTTCAGGAAATATGAAAAGCAGAGTTGAAGAGCCTGCCTACCACAGTTTCACAGGCGGCGTTTTTCCTCATTACCGGCACCAGTGCCCTTGTATTTGCTGCGTGTAGTGTTGAAATTATAGCTCACTGTGAGGCTTATGTTACGCACATAATTATAACAGTTTTTACTTAAATTGGTGTTTATTCCATAGAGCGTCCAACATTCTTTATCGGTTTTCAGCAGGTCGGTTGCAGAGAGACTAACGGTAAGAGCCTTGTCAAAGAACGTTTTTATGACGCCCAAATTAATGGAACCGTTATATTTCGAAACCATGAAATCGGAGGTTTGATTAGTTTTATACCGCATATTGAGGAAGGCGAAGCAGGTTTCATCGAACACGATTTTATTTTTCAGCGTAAATATCCACTGCGGTTTGGCAACCGGGCGGGTACTCCCATACTTCGCAGCATTGAAGAACATGTGCACAAAATTGACTTCATACGTGGGCTGATACCACCTGAATTTGGGCGAAACCACTACGGATATGTGGACATCTTGGCAGTGGTTGAAATTCAAGTTGCGCAGGAAAGCAATCTCTTGATTATTATACAAGGTAGGTACCCAGATAATAGCATTCTTTATGTATGTATAACCGATTTCCACGTTCAGCCACTTTCGCGTTGCTCCGAACTCTATGTTGTGGTTTCGGGAAGGGCGCAGATAAGGATTGCCTCCCTCGTACGTGTAACGATTGTCATACTGTATTTCGTTACGGAGCGAATTGTAATTGGGGCGTTTAGTCTTGTTTACATAGTTCAGCTGCAGCTCCCACGAACCTTTCGCCCACGAACCAGAGAGATTAGGAAACCAATTATTATGTCGCAGACTGGGCTCTTGCATCCACGAACCGAACGAATAATAGTCGGTCTTTACATGTTCGAAGCGCAAACCTGCACGAATATTGAAGTTTCCCAACGGCAGCTGGAACTCGGCGAATGCAGCTGTGTTGCTTTCGTGAATATCGGTTTCCGACGCCGGAATGTATCCCTCCTCATTCTTGTACATACCTTCGGCGTTGGTATATGTCAGTTCAGAGCCCATACTCAGTTCGCCTATGCCCAACGGATGACGAAGTATGAGCTTTCCTGCAATCATTCGGTTGTGCTCAGTCATTAGTGTATTGATGTTACGGCTCTGTATCGTGGTGCTTATCTCGCATTCATGCATTCGTGTTTCTGCTTTATTCCATATGTAAGTGCCGTTGAAATCGATACCGAGGTGGCCTACTTTTCCCGTATAATACACGTTCCATTCGTGTTCGGGGACGCCACTTCCACTGCGCTTCGCATCTTGTATAACCTCTCCTTCCAATGCACCATTACGATAGATGGTCTGTGTACCGCCGTTCATCCATGCATTGAAAAAGAGTTGTTTGTTTACTGTGTACGATACACCCACGGAATTATTGTTATCGATATCGTAACTTGCACCGATATTTCCGTATAGATAAGAGCTTCTCGCGTCCGTTTCGACATGCTGTATGGTGTTGATATAGTTGCCATTGGCATAGATGTCCATGCCCAAATAGTTATTTTCGCCGTAATAGTTATTGTTCCAATAGAGGTTGCCCGATAGCTCGAAACCGTTCAGCCGGTAGGTCAGAAAGGCATCTTCATACCCTCTCCACTTATGAGAGTACTTAATATTCGCGTCTGAACGAAAGCTGAAACCTTCGCCCTGCTTACATTTGGTCTTGATACGGATAACGGCCTCTACCGTTGCACCGTATTGCGCGCCCGGACTGGTGATAAGGTCAACGGTCTTGATGTCGGTAGATTTCAGCCGCATCAGTTCGCTGTTGTCGCGCACCGGCTTATTGTTGATGTAGATTTGAGGTGTGCCTTTAGCAAATACATCAATACTACCGTCGCCTTTCATCGTTATTCCGGGCAGCTGAATAAGCACATCTCGCCCCGTTCCCATTTTCGAAAGAAGCGAATGTTCCACATCTATAGTCATGCCACCTGCTGTCATTCTGTACTGCGGGCGTTCGCCCTTCACTTCTACCCCGTTAACGAAATAAACTTTATTTGCCATATGTATGACGCCTACATGTGCGGTGTAAGCCTGATAGAAGCACTGTCTATAGCCGATACATGTTACTTTTACGAGCACGTTCGATACGTTGCAAGGGATTACGAAGTCGCCGTTTTCGTTGGTAACACCGCCGTTGATGAACACCGAATCGTGCTGAGAAAGCAGCGAAACATTGGCAAATTCGATGGCAGCCCCCCTGTTATCTACCACTTTACCAGTAATCTTTTGCGCCGTTTTCTGCGTACATTCTACGTAAATGCAGTCGTTATCGAACGTTATCTTGATGGGATAGAGTCCGCACACGGTGCGCACGGCATCGGGGATACTTAGTTTTTTGAACGATTCTGTTATGGTGAAATCTTCCAACTCGTTGTAGATAAAGTTAATGGTATAGCGGTCTGTCGCTTTTCCCAAGTCTTCCAAAACCTTTGAGAGCGATACAGCGTGATAGCTGCGTGTGAGCTGTTGTGCCGACACGATGCTTGCAAGGCTGCACAATATCAGCAAAATAAAGATTTTATTATTTTTCATCTGTGCGCATAGTGTTATTCAACGATGAGCGTATCGCTCTCGAGTCGCAGACTCACACGGTCGAAATGATTGAGGTCTTCTACCACATTTTCTATTGAACTCCTTTGTTGCCATTTGTAAAAAAGGCGCAAATGGCGGGCTTCAGACGTACGAAAATCTACGGAAACATGGTAGAACGTTGCCATTGCAGATAATATTTCGGGCAACGATTTATCGGAGAAAATTACGGTGGCCGGTGTTCTTTTGTCTGCTTCGGATGAGGGAGATACCCCTTGAGTATCGTCTGCGGTTGTCTTTTGCATGGTGGCCGGCGGTTCTGCCTGTCTGCTCTCGTGCCTCGACGACTGTATGCGATAGGCGGCAAATACCACACCCCCCAGCAGAATAAAACCGATGCAGGCCGCCGCAACCTTATGCCATGTACCGAAATACGACCGGCGTAAGGTTCCCGTATGACCGGTGTCGGGCAGCAGAAAGGCCTCTTCGCTCCATCTCATCATTTCGTATATTTGCCTACAATCCTCGTTGTTGAGCAGTTGTTGCAGCTGTTCTTCCATGTAATCCTCGGGGTGTTCCTGCATTTTCAGAAGCAACTCGATACGTTCTTCCTTTGTTTTCATTGTCTAAGGATTAAAATGTTTCTTTAACTTCAGCAGTGCCTGTGCCAGATGTTTGTAAACGGCAGCCTCGCTGATACGTAGTTGTTCGGCTATTTTTTTGTAAGATAAGTGCTGTTCGTAGCGCATTCTGAAAATTCTGTAGGTTTGTTTAGTGAACTCGTTGCTGCTGTATTCGAGCACCATTTGCAGGCGGTCTGTCTGCTCCTCGAACGGTATCATTTCCACAGAGTCGCCGATGGGGAGCAGCTTTCGTACTCTTTCTTTCAGTTGCATGCTGCGAATTGCTTTCAAACATTGGTTGCGCACGCACGTCAAGAGGTAGCTTTCCGCCCATTCGGGCTGTATTTCGGTGCCGTTGCCTACGATGTGCATAAACACTTCGCTTACCGCATCTTGTGCTTCAGCAGCATCGTGCAGCATGATTAGAGCCAGCACATACATCTTGTTGCGATGCGTATTGAAAAGCGTTTCTGCCGTTGCTTTGTCTGTTTGCATAACCTTGCTGTTTACTTATAATATCCTCAGAACAACGAATTCCCAACCCTAAAGGTACAAAAAATATGCTATTTCTTTGTTGGAAACAAAAAATACTATACCTTTGTACCTAACCTATCTTAGATATAAGTAGGCAGTACGCACATTTTTCATGGGGCTGTTTGGATTTGACAGCGGGATGAAACGGTATGTAAGCACGCGGAGACTCGTCGGCTATCTCCTTAATCAGAGCAGGCAATCAATTAATTGGCGAAAACAATTACGCTCTCGCTGCCTAATCGAAGTATAGTAGATTACTGGCTTTATTCCATCATCAGATGACGGAACGAGACATCGCTCAAAGGGGTGTTATTCCGAATCTTTTTGACCAAGCGGTGCAGGTAAATCGGAAATAGCATGCGCATGCCTCGCTGCGCATGTGAAGATTTTAGAGGATAAGGCTGCGGTTGGTGGTTCAGGTCTTGCCACAGCACGAAAACAAAGGCTGAAATAAGCGTGTAGAAAGCATATGGTTTCCCTGTTTGGACGCGGGTTCGACTCCCGCCAGCTCCACAACACATATTCCGAAGAATAAAGATTTGCTTATTTAAACTCCGTAGTTTCAATGAGCCGTAAAGTTTTTATTAGACAAAAACACGGTTAATTGTGTAAGTATAATGGTATTGTATATACGTGCGAAATCCCCGTAACTCACGGTGAAGCATCTTCGTATCTGTCCGAAGTTTCAGATTATTTTATCCGTAGATAAATGTTTTTAATTAAAAA
>CAUUQE010000074.1:0-11704 GCA_963547065.1 uncultured Prevotella sp.
ATTAGGCTTTTGTCAGTGAGTGGGATAAAATTTTAGCCTATTATTTTATAGATATTGCGTGGAACTTTTTTGCGCAGATCAAGAGTGGGAATGTCGAGTTCATTGCTTTCAATTTTGTTGTCTGTCGTCTCTTTTTTGGACACATCCTCACGCTTAGTCGTATCTTTACGTTTTACAGTCTCCTCACTTTGTTGTTGGTGTGGAGGCACAGCCTCGGTGTTTTCTGTTTGTATGGTTTTGTTATTTGTTTTAGTACTCCCTTGTTCTTTCTTTACGGGTTGGTTCTTGACCGATTCTTTTACTATGGTTACTTGACTTTTACCGTTTACCAATTCGTCTATTTCCTTACTCTCTTTTACGGTAACAGTACCTTGTCCTTGAACTTTCTTTTGCAAGTGTTCAAGGTAGGTTTGTGCTCCGACGTTGACAGATGTGCAGAGTATAATAATAAATAATGTGACGAATTTCTTCATTTTACAGTATTTATAGATAGAAAGAAGTTAAGGAGTCTGCCATACATACAGATTTCTCAACTTCCGTAGCGATATTATTTCTTCCATGCATCAATGATTCCTTTGAAATCGGCCGCTTTCAGAGAGGCACCACCGATGAGACCTCCATCGATATCAGGCTTAGAAAATAGTTCCGGAGCATTGCTTGCTTTACAGCTTCCCCCGTAGAGTATGGTCGTTTCTTCGGCTATTTCCCTACCATACTTCTCTGCAATGGCCGAGCGAACAAAAGCGTGTATCTCTTCTGCTTGGTCTGATGTGGCGGTTTTACCCGTACCGATGGCCCAGATAGGTTCGTATGCAATGATGATATTCTTAAATTCTTCTGCAGTCAGGTTGAATACTGATTTTTCGAGTTCTGCTTTTACGACATTGTTTTGTTTATTTGCTTCACGCTCTTCAAGCGTCTCCCCGATGCAGAAGATAACTTTCAGACCGTTCTTCAACGCCAGCAACACTTTCTCTCTAAGAACTTCTGGTGTCTCATTGTAATACTGACGACGCTCAGAGTGGCCGAGGATAACGTATTGAGCTCCCGTGCTTTTTACCATTTCGGCAGACACTTCTCCCGTATAGGCTCCCTTTTCTTTATCGGCACAATTCTCCGCTCCGAGGCCTATAACATTCTGGTTAAGCACTTTAGCTACGTTTGCAAGATGGATGAACGGTGTACATATTATGACTCCGCAATTGGGCTTATCAGCTTCAAGTGCTTTGTTGATTTCTGTTGCCAGAGTGATTCCTTCCTGCAGGTTGAGGTTCATCTTCCAGTTACCTGCTACGATTTTTTTTCTCATATTCCTTTTTATTTTTATAAGTTGATATATTTTATTGGATTGCCTTTTATTTCTGAGCCAGCGAGTCCACGCCCAAAGCCGGTCTGCTATAGTAAGCAATAGGAGCGGTAACACGAACCAAAGGAAGATTCTGACCACTTTTTCTGGTACGCTGTCGTGGGGTATTCGCCCCATTTCCGTTTGATTGAGTGGAACATTAAACTTATCTGTGTCGGGCAAACTGTTATGGCTCCACTTACGAATGACCACTCCGTCTTTTAGCAACAGCAGTCCCGGATTACTTCGGATGATGGTCTTCAGAGTGATGGCATCGGTGTTGCAGAAGGGGTATTCTGCTCCTGTGATGTCTTGCCAGTTCTTGATAGCCTGTTTATTGCTTGCCGTAAGGCAGTAAAACGGGTAGCCGAAGTTCTGTGCATATTCGTATATCCGATCAATATCACCGAAATTACTATCATCGGCCTGCTCAAGATAGGGCGAGATCAGTAGGAATGTATAGCCCCGATGGCCCAATATCTCATTCGTCCTGTCGTTGCCATCTTTTCCTTGTATTGAGAAATCGTGGATAGGCGGCACGTATCCAGCTTTTGTCTGTATGGTCTTCGAATCGATAAAAGTCCATGTAGAGTCGGGATAATCGGCGAGTGTGAACTCTTTTCGTACACCGTTCTTCTCCATGATAAATGTAGTTTCGAACTTAGGTTGTGGAGCTCCCGCGGGTATTTCCATACTTTTCAGTATGTTGCTTCCGATGTGATAGGGTCGGAAGTCGAACATAGGCAATTTATAAAGACTATATGCGCTCGAAAAGAGGATAAACACGATGGTATAGTTGATCACTATCCATTGGTTAGACTTGGATATGGCACGTTTCATACGGAGTGGAAGCCATGCCACTACGGCCGTACATGCGAGCAGCACCACGTTTTTAACAAGTGTCATGCCGTTAGACAGTTTCACGGCATCGCCGAAACATCCGCAATCACTCACGGGGTCAGCAACAAATATCCATACTGTTATCGCCGTCATCAAGGCGATGAATGTCAGCGTGAGCTTTGAGGTAAACCGCCTGCGTATAGCGAACAGCAGGAATATTCCGAGACAAAACTCCAGTGCTGATACGCTGATCGAAACAGAGAGTGTTATCCAATCAGGAATAAGGCCACCTATGTGCAGTGCTGCCAGATAATCCTGTATCTTATATTGTGTGCCCAGTGGATCGACGGCTTTTACAAATCCCGAGAATATCAGCACTGTTGCCACCACCAATCGGCAAATGTTAACCGCTATAGTCTTCAGTCTTTCCACGTTCACTCTGCACATCTATTATTCGGAGAGCTTTATGACACCGAATACAGCATAGTTGATTATATCCATATAATTGGCATCAATGCCTTCCGACACAAGCGTTTCGCCGTGGATATCTTCTATTTCTTTTATACGTTGGAGTCTGGTTAATATAAAGTCGGTGTAGCTGCTTGTACGCATAGACCGCCATGCCTCGTCGTAATCATGGTTTTTCTTGAGCATCAAGTCGAGTGTTCTCGTCGCCTCTATATCATATAGCCGCAGGGCATCTTCGGGCTGAATGTCGATTTCGTCCACAAATCCTTTCTTCAACTGAATAAGCCCGATGATGCCATAGTTGATAAGGGCGATGAACTCAGGCCTTATGCCTTCGCCCACGAGCGAGTCGCCTTTAATTTCCAAAGAGCGTATGCGCTTGGCTTTGATGAAGAGCTGATCGGTAAGAGATGAGGGGCGCAAGATACGCCATGAGGCATTGTAGTCGTGTAATTTTTTGGCAAAAAGATCCCTACACTCGTGCATTACGTTTTTAAACTGTTCTTCCGTTTTCACTTGATTAAATTTTATATCGGATGCAAAATTACTGATTTCTACCGAGACAACCAAATATTTCAGTGGATAGGGATGGCGGTTATTTCTGTTGTTGGCGCATTCTAATCATTCTCACTACACCGCACATGGCATCATAGCGTGCTTTCAACGAGTCGCGTTTTATGCGGAGCATGTTGGCACGGTATAGGTTTTGTTCAGATGATATTTGCCTTAATGTGGCTTGAAGAGACGAGTCGGTCAGTGCAACATCGCGCTGTGCCATCTTCAGTGAAGCATTCTGCCACACCGTAAGGGCCTGTTTACGGACTTCAATAGCCGTAGGATACTTCTCGCGCAGCGATGTTATCGAATCGAGAGTCTGCCGGTATGCTCCCTGATCATACAGTTCTTCGATCTTGGAAAGCATGGTGAGCGCCTTGCTGTCGTCGGTCTGGACGCATGCAACGACGGCCAATGCAATGATGATAAGCCAAACGTATTTCATAACAATGCAAAGTTACGAATAAAAACTTGGTATAATACAATGATAAGCGGTTAAACTTAAAATATTTCTGTGAAAATCTGTATAAATTTATATTGGGGAATAATGATGGGTGGTGAGTGGATAGAGAAGGGTGTTTAATGGCCGTGCTGTAGGAATTTAGCGTTTTCGAGGTTTTTTCGAATGGATAATTATGCCTTTTCTCCTTTGCTTTAAGTTTCCTGAGAGTATGATAGACAAAGTCTCCACGGAAGGGATATTAATCATAAGTCTTTCGTTTCTCTGCCCTGTATTTTTACCCTGCATTCATTGGCTGTACTGTCTGTGGCCGATAGAGGTGCTTCTTATGCCTGATAGATATGCTCTTTATGTTCGATAGGCAGATGGTTTGATTGGACCATAGAGACTTGAATGCCAAAGTTCTCTATGTATGTAGCTTTTTTAATCTCGTAGCATTCCTTTCCAATCTCCTCTTTTGAAAAGGGAAGGTCAACTTTTCTTGTCTTCTGTTCTTGCTTCCTTTCATTCCTGTTTCTAGCGTCCTTGCTCGTTTGCAGTGTCAAAAAGAAACGCTGAAAGCAGCTCCTAACGAAAATGTGGACATGTTTTTCCGTTGGTGGCTGGTGTAAGAGTGTATGTAACTGTCGGCATTTGCCGGCTGTCCTTCATAGGTAAGGTTCTCCGCTGCAGCCTTGATAAACTGCATGGGTGCATAGGTGATGTTATATTTCTGTCTGCAGAAGTCGTAATCGAGATACAGTCTCCATGCGAAAAACGACTTTTGAGTGAAGGTAAACGACAGACCTGTGGCGAAATTGGTAGACTTGTTTCCCTCCATGTTCAGGTACTCCCATGAGGTATCGTATTTGTTTGTCGTTACAGAACCGTCGTTTCCTTGGTGCATTCGCACCTCGTAAGTAAGGAATTTTTTGCCGTTATAGTTTTCATATGACATGTCTACATCCATTTTTACACCTTTGGCGTGCGCATTGATGTCTATTCCGTGCATATAGCTGCGCCCGATGAGCAGCTTGGTACCTATCGCGCAGCGCGACGACAGGGGCAGGCTGAAATAAATGCCGGCCCCTGTAGTAAACTCAGACAGATGGTCTGAATTAACTTTCAGAGTGTACTCCTCGATAAATCTCCCTATTGTAGGGCTGAAATCAGTGAGGTCTTCTAATGGATTTTGCGTAAACTCTTTCCAATTCTTTACGCGTTTTGAGCTTACGCGTAGCCTTCCTCCCACGCCTATGTAAGGATTAAAAAAGTAGGCACCCTCAACTCCAACTTGTGTAGATACGGTGAATTTCAGCTTTTGTGCCGGCAGCTCGTCGTAATATTCTTCCAGTTGCAGGTCTTTGACGGGTAGTTTAAGCGATTGCTGCCCCAGTCCTACGCCTGTTTGAATATTGAAAAATGAGGGGTATTTTGTTAGATCGTTCTGTAAAAACAGGTCGTTTTTAATGATACCTTTGCCTTTGAACAGCAGATCGCCAATGGAATAACCCAGTTCGGTGGATAATATGCCGATGCCGGCACCGGCAAACGTGTCGCTCACCCAGTGGCGGTTGTTGAGCACGCGCATACATCCGGTGGCGGTGGCAAGTGCATATCCTGCAATTGAGAACCAAGGACTGCGTGTCATACCATACTCCTTGTGAAAGATGGTGGCTGCTGCAAATGCCGTAGCCGTATGCCCTGACGGAAACGAATTGTGACTTGTGTCGTCCGGACGTAGCTCCTTGGTGGTATATTTTATACCATTGACGAGTGCAGCCATCACAACGTATGAAGCTGCACTGCTAACTAAATAGCGCGGCCAGTTGCTTCTGCCTTCGTATCCTGCTGCTTTAAGACCGGTAGCTGCCACGAGTGGCAGGTATTGGCTGTAGTTGTCGGTCTCGTTGTGGAACTCATAAACGAATTTATTGCGCAGGTTACGGAAGTTTTTACGGTCTTTCCGCAGCAATATGCCGGCCGTAATCCATGGGATACTTGTCAGAGAAACATCGGTTTTAAAACTGTGTTGTTGTGTTTGGTGTGATGTTTGTATCGAATGAAAATCGGGTGTAAGTATGTCGGATGTGACAAATGTGGCCCTTGAGCCTTGTGCAATAGACTGAAGAGTATCGGGTGTTTGGATGCTATCGGGGCATACTTGTGCCGAAAGCGTAATTGGACAGATGAATTGTATGAGTAGAGTGATTTTTATAAATCTCATCCTATTACTGTTTAAGTGCAAAATTAATGATATAATTATGCATGCTCTTTCGTTTTCACTTGATTTATTTATTTTTAACCCCTACATCGTTTTTCTATATTTTTTCGTGCAGGTATAATTCTGTTATAATGATTCTATGAACCGAAAAATATTCGTACCTTTGCATTGCTAAAACATAATATCCGTAATGAAACTATTCTCTGATGCCGATTTGGCACGCATTCTCGATAAAGACATATTCCATAAAATATCCTTGGCGGCCGACTCTCTCGGAATGGAATGCTATGTGGTGGGCGGTTATGTGAGAGACATATTCCTCGAACGCCCGTCGAACGATATCGATGTAGTGGTTGTGGGAAGCGGTATTCAGGTAGCCGATGCACTGAAGAAACAACTTGGTAAACGTGCTCATATTTCTGTTTTCCGTAATTTCGGTACGGCTCAAGTGAAGTTTGGCAGTATGGAAATCGAGTTTGTGGGAGCACGTAAAGAGAGTTATAGCCACAATTCGCGCAAGCCGGCCGTGGAGAACGGTACGCTTGAAGATGACCAAAATCGTCGCGATTTTACCATTAATGCTTTGGCAATATGTTTGAATAATGAATATTTCGGTAAGCTGATAGATCCTTTCGGGGGGCTTGAAGATATGGAGGACGGCATTATACGGACGCCACTCGATCCGGATATCACCTTTTCAGATGATCCTTTGCGCATGATGAGATGCGTAAGGTTTGCTGCACAACTTAATTTCTTTATCGAAGATGAAACTTTCGAGGCGCTTAAGCGTAATGCCACCCGTATAAAGATCGTGAGTGCAGAGCGTATAGCCGACGAACTGCACAAAATAATGATGACGCCTGTGCCGAGTAAAGGGTTCTTCGAACTCTACCGTTCCGGGCTGCTTGAACTTATATTGCCCGAACTTTGCGCCCTCGACGTGGTGGACTCACGAAACGGTAAAGCACATAAAAATAATTTCTATCATACGCTTGAGGTTGTTGATAATATCTCCAAACATACTGACAACCTGTGGTTGAGGTGGGTAGCTTTGTTCCATGACATCGGTAAACCTCACAGCAAACGGTGGAATCCAGCTGTGGGTTGGACGTTTCATAACCATAATTTTATTGGTGCAAGGATGCTTCCGAGTATTTTCAGGCGGCTTAAATTCCCGATGGATGCCAAGCTGAAGTACGTTCAAAAATTGGTGGATATGCACATGAGACCCATTGCGATTGCAGATGAAGAGGTAACCGACAGCGCCGTGCGTCGTTTGATGAATGATGCAGGCGACGATGTAAACGATCTGATGCTGCTTTGTGAGGCCGATATTACAAGCAAGAATGCGCAGCGAAAGCAGCATTTTTTGGATAATTTTCGTATTGTTCGCGAGAAATTGAAGGACTTAGAAGAGCGTGATTACAAGCGTTTGTTGCAACCATGCATCGATGGTAACGAAATTATGGAGATGTTTCATCTGCAGCCTTCGCGCGAGGTAGGGGTACTGAAGCAGAGCCTTAAGGATGCCGTTCTTGATAATAAGGTGCCCAATGACCGAGAACCGTTACTCGAATTGCTGCATAAGAAAGCAAAATCAATGGGACTTATAGACCGATAGATGTAAGAAAAAGAAGAAATGTTCTTACTTTTTGGGGCTTAAATTTGTTTCTTAATAATAATTGTTAAAAGTAATGTAACTTGTGAACATAGTTACTAAGGAATGATTACTTTTGCAACGTAAAACTTTTCTAAGTATAGAAGTTTTGTCTTGTGGTTGGTTTCTTGTATCGAGATTATAAATTATTATATTTAAAATAGGTATGAAGATTAAGAGTTTTTTGTGTTTTATAGTTGCTGTGACATTGGTGTCGTGTGGCGGAAAGAATTCTATGAAACTGGGTGACAACCAGTTCCCCGTAAAGACAGTTGGTACTTCCGACGCCGATTTGCAAACCACTTATCCCGCAGCTATCAAGGGTGTTCAGGACGTAGAGATACGTCCTAAGGTTTCAGGATTCATTACAAAAGTGTGCGTACATGAAGGGCAAAAGGTGTCGGCAGGGCAACTTTTGTTTGTAATAGACAATGAAACGTATCAGTCGGCAGTGCGCCAAGCCCGTGCAGCGGTAAGTACTTCGCGTGCTCAATTGAATACTGCGAAGCTGACTTATGATAATAATAAGAAACTATTCGATAGAAATATTATCGGACAGTATGAACTTTCAACGGCTCAAAACAGTTATGAAACGGCTCGTGCAGCCCTTGCTCAAGCGATGGCTTCATTAGCTTCGGCTAAAGAAACGCTGGCTTATTGCTTCGTGAAAAGTCCTACTGCTGGTGTTATCGGTACTCTTCCTTACAAGCAAGGGGCCTTGGTAAGTGCTTCGAATACGCAGCCTTTGACCACGGTTTCCAACATTAGTACTGTAGAAGTTTACTTCTCTATGACTGAGAAAGATATTATGAATTTGACAAAGATGACAGGTGGAATTAATGAAGCTATTACGAAATTCCCGCCTGTAAAGCTGCAATTGGCGGACGGAACACTCTATAGACAGCTCGGAAAGGTAGTGAAAATGAGCGGTGTTATCAATGCCTCAACTGGAGCAGCAAGCATGATAGCCCGTTTTCCTAATCCTGATAAGTTGTTGAAGAGCGGTGCTTCCGGCCAAATAATCGTGGCATCTAACAGTACTAATGCTATCGTAATTCCCCAAGAGGCTACCTCAGAGGTGCAGGATAAAGTGTTTGTTTATCTCGTTGGGAAAGATAATAAGGTGAAATATACAGAGATTAAAGTCGATCCGCAGAACGATGGAAAGAATTATATCGTTACGAATGGTCTCTCTGTGGGCGACCGTATAGTGACGAAAGGACTTACCAAACTGTCTGACGGAATGGAAATTAAGCCGATTACAGAAGAACAGTATCAGAAGAATTTGGATGAGGCCGTGAAGAAAGGTGAGGCCAATAGTAGTTCAAGTAAGTTTATCGATGCCATGAAGTAATACCTCGTACGGGGGAATTATATATGTGCAGATAAACGAATAGGGATAATAATTTCAGATAACTTATGACATTTACACATTTTATCAAGCGTCCGGTACTATCTACGGTAATATCGATATTCTTCGTATTATTGGGAGGAATCGGACTTATATCACTGCCTATTGCGCAGTATCCTGACATTGCACCGCCGACGATCGCGGTTTCTACTGCTTATACCGGTGCCGATGCGCAGACGGTGATGAACTCTGTTGTTACTCCATTGGAGGAAAGTATCAACGGTGTAGAGAATATGACATACATGACTTCTCAGGCTACGAACGACGGTTATGCGATGATTACCGTTTATTTTAAGCAAGGAACGAATGCGGATATGGCTGCCGTGAACGTTCAAAACCGTGTGAGTCAGGCGCAGGCATTGCTACCGGCAGAAGTTACAAGGGTGGGCGTTACCGTTTCTAAACGCCAGTCTTCTCAAGTGTTGATGTATTCTTTGACCACGGAAGACGGAAGATATGACGATGAATTCCTCACCAATTATAATAATATCAATATCATTCCGGCCATTAAACGTATCAATGGAGTCGGTGATGTGAATGCTCCCGGTATGAAGACCTACTCTATGCGAATATGGCTACAGCCGGATAAGATGAAGCAATACGGTCTGATTCCCTCGGATGTGACGGGAGCGTTGGCGGAACAAAATATAGAAGCTGCTCCCGGAAAGTTCGGTGAACAGAGCAATATGGCTTATGAATATGTGATGCGTTATAAGGGTCGTTTGAAAACAGCCGATGAATATGGGAATATCATCATTAGCAGTGATGCAAACGGTCAGACGTTGAAGTTGAAAGATGTGGCCAAGATAGAGCTGGGAGGTCTGCAGTATTCCGTTTCAATGAAGAACAATAATCAGCCTTCTGTGATGGGTATGGTGCAGCAAATTGCCGGTTCTAACGCCAATGAGATTGCCAAGAATGTGAAAGCAGAGCTTGATAAACAGGCCAAGAGTTTCCCTCCCGGAATGGAATACAAGATCAATTATGATGTAACAGAATTCCTTTATGCTTCTATAGAAGAAGTTATCAAGACGCTTGTTATTACGCTTTTGCTTGTTTTCTTTGTAGTCTATATTTTCTTGCAGGATATGCGATCTACATTAATTCCGTTGATTGCCGTACCTGTAGCATTGATCGGCTCATTTTTCTTTCTGTGGGTGTTCGGATTTTCCATCAACCTTTTGGTACTTTCGGCATTGTTATTGGCGATTGCGATAGTAGTGGACGATGCCATAGTCGTGGTGGAAGCCGTGCACGCCAAGCTCGATCAAGGCTATCAAAGTGCGCTGACGGCTTCAATAGATGCTATGAACGAAATTTCTGGCGCCATCATCTCCATCACTTTGGTAATGGCTGCGGTATTTGTGCCGGTATCGTTTATCGGCGGAACCAGCGGTACTTTCTATCGTGAATTCGGTGTAACAATGGCGGTAAGTATCATCATTTCGGCCGTTAATGCATTGACATTATCGCCTGCGTTGTGTGCCATATTCTTGAAACCTCATGCAGATGAAGAAGATAAACAGAAATCCACATTCATCAGCAGGTTTCATACAGGCTTTAATATCGTACTTGATAAGACTATCACCAAATATAAGAAAGGTGTAGAGAAATCTATTAATCGCCGTGTTCTTACAGGAGTTTCCATCCTTATAGGTATCGTTGTTCTCATTGTAACAATGCAGACGACCAAGACAGGACTCGTGCCCGACGAAGATACAGGTACGCTGTTCGTTACTATTTCTACACCGCCTGCCACCAGTCAGGCACGTACTCAAGAAATTACGAATATCGTAGATAAGATGTTAGCAAGTAATCCTGCCATCCAATCTCGTGAGCAAATCGTGGGTTACAACTTCATTGCAGGACAAGGTTCCAACCAAGCTACTTTCATTATCAAGCTGAAACCGTTTGATGAACGCCCCGGTGGATTTTTCCATAACCTTGCAGGTTTGTGGGAAGGAGACGGTATTATGCGCTTCTTCATCAATTCTAAATCAAGCATGGCCGTGCTGGGTATGATTTATAAACAGACCGCAGCCATCAAAGATGCACAGATCATAGCTTTCCAACCCCCTATGATTCCCGGATTTGGTGCCACCAATGGTGTAACTTTCTCCATGCAGGATAAAACGGGAGGTGATTTGAATAAGTTCTTCAACATTACCCAAGAATATCTTGCGGAGCTAAACAAACGTCCGGAAATTCAGACGGCTATGACATCTTACAACCCGAACTATCCGCAGTATATGGTAGATGTGGATGTGTCGAAGTGTAAGCAAAGCGGTATTAGTCCAGCTATCGTACTCTCCACATTGCAAGGTTATTATGGCGGACTTTATGCCTCTAACTTCAATGCCTACGGCAAGTTGTACCGTGTGATGGTACAGGGCGATGTGGCAAGTCGCATGCGTCCCGATGGTCTTTCCAATATCTATGTGCGCACTTCATCGGGTATGGTTCCCATTAGTGAATATGTTAACCTGCGAAGAGTATACGGTCCGTCGAATATCAACCGCTTTAATCTCTTTACGTCTATTAGCGTCAATGTTACCGCAGCCGATGGATATTCATCCGGTCAGGCCATTGAAGCAGTGGAAGAGGTGGCTGCCCAGACACTTCCGGAGGGTTACGGACTCGATTATTCGGGCCTTACACGGTCAGAGCAGGAGTCGAGTAACTCTACTGCAATCATTTTCTTGTTGTGTATAGTGTTCGTTTATCTGATCCTATCCGCACAGTATGAGAGTTACATTCTGCCGCTC
>CAUUQE010000075.1:0-11567 GCA_963547065.1 uncultured Prevotella sp.
TAAGAAATTCGCACCATGTGCAGGCTGCAGTATAGCGACCATAGGTAAGTTGCAGGTGAAAACCATCACGATTAAGCACATCGCCCATCGTTTTACGGGCGTTCTGAATAGCAACTCCTGAAGGTATCACGCGCTTTATGCCTGTCTGCCTAATGGCTTTATTCACGGCAGACAGGATCATTCGGTACATTTGTTGCTGATCGTTGCCATAGTTTTTGAACCCCTCGTGGTTAGAATCTTTAGCATATGCCCACGTCATGTGGAACACAATTTCTACGTTCTTATTGGTAGCCGTAGTCATAACATAACGTTTCAGATCTGCCAGATGACTGTACGTTTCGGGCAGACCAGAGAAATGACTGGCCTGCTGCAGACTGATAATATCCCAATTATCATCCTTTATCGCCTGTTCCAATGTGACATGCGGCTGCGTAACCATCTTTCCGCCAACAATCTTCCGGTAACCATAGTCGGCTTTACCCGTCTGTGAGTTATCCCAATGGCGGTCTATGGAGCAGCCACCTATATAGGCATTGCCTATTATAAGGCTGTCTCCCTGTGCTAAAGCGAGCTCATAAAGGTACTGTTCTATGGCATCTTCCGAGAAACTGTTACCGATTGCAAGCACTCGAACAACCTTCCCGGCCTCGCACACCACGCTGACAAACAGCATCAGCGCAACAAGTAATAATAATTTTCGCCTCATATTCTTTTTATTTATATAAGAGTTTCTGGGATTAATCCTATAAAATCCCTTTCTCCCTATCTTCTCTTATCAGCTTCAGAAGTCGTTCTACGGCCTCTTCTTCGGGGATATTCTTCTCCACACACTGTTGTTTACGGTAGAGAGAAACACGTTTCGGGCCCGCTCCCACATAGCCGTAATCGGCATCGGCCATCTCTCCGGGACCGTTGACAATACAACCCATGATTCCTATTTTCAAGCCTTTCATTTCTTCGGTAGCCTCTCTGATCTTGGCAATAGTTTCGCGCAAATCATACAATGTGCGCCCGCAGCCCGGACAACTGATATATTCGGTTTTGGTAGTTCGTAGACGTGCCGCCTGCAAAATGCCGAATGCCGTCTCTTCTATTACTATCTGTGGCAGATCTCCATTGTTCATAAGCCAAATGCCGTCAGTAAGTCCGTCGATCATCAATGCTCCCATATCAACCGAGGCATCTAATTGAAAGCTGCTCTTATTGCTATGTCGGTACATTTGAGCAAACACCAACGGGTTACAGATGTCGTGGATCATCATCTCATGTGCCAAAGCCCGCTGGTCTGCAAGACGGTTTTGATGATTGCTTACGCCCACAACAACAATTTCAGGATGCAGCTTTAAGCATGCCAAATACTCTTCTGCCGGCGTTCCGAACTGCAAAACGAGGAACTTTAAGCTGGTTTCAATGGCCGTAATAAAGGGCATTGCCGCCGATGGAAATATGGGATAAAGATGCAAATCGGGATGTTCGGCCATGACAGACGCATACGCAGCATAGTCTACAATGTAGTTCTTCCGCTCATCGATGGCTTTCGGAAGCTCCGATCCTATATATATATAATCGGATTTTGCACCTTCTTTCGAGGTTATCACTACCGGAACGTTGCCACCACCTATATTCCTAACAGCTTTAGTATGCCGGCGTTCGGGGTGCAGATAGTCGAAACCGGCGTATTGTTCGGCAGGAACAATGAGATGACCTTGCCGCTTTGTAACGTATTCCACTAAGTGTTGTGCCACCGGTATCTCCATTTCAGGCTCTTCAGAGAGCGATACTCTTACGGTATCTCCTATACCATCTACCAATAGAGCACCTATGCCCACAGCACTCTTTATGCGTCCGTCTTCGCCTTCTCCCGCCTCTGTAACACCCAGATGCAACGGGTAATGCATGTCTTCCTTATCCATACGGTCTACAAGCAAGCGCACCGAGCGAACCATCACCACCGTATTCGAAGCTTTCACCGATATCACAACATCGTTAAATCGCTCTTTTTTGCAGATACTCAGGAACTCCATGCAGCTTTCCACTATGCCCTCGGGCGTATCACCGTAGCGGTTACGAATTCTATCCGATAGTGATCCATGGTTCACACCTATACGGATCGCCGTGTGGTTCTGCTTACAAATATTGATAAACGGTACAAATCGGGCTTCTATTTTATGCAATTCCTGCGCGTATTCCTCATCCAAATACTCTTGTTTGATAAATCTACGGGCAGGATCTACGTAGTTTCCCGGATTAATGCGCACCTTCTCGGCATACAAGGCGGCCACATCGGCAACGTTAGGATTGAAATGCACGTCGGCCACAAGCGGCGTATCATAGCCACGGGCACGCAGTCCGGCATTGATATTTTTCAGATTTTCTGCTTCTTTAATGCCTTGTGTGGTCAGCCGAACAAGCTCCCCACCCGCCTTAATAATACGCTCTGCCTGTGCTATACAACCTTCCGTGTCGTTCGTATTGGTAGTAGTCATCGATTGAACGCGTATGGCATTATCACCACCCATATCGATTGCCCCGATATGAACCACTGAAGACGGGCGACGTTGATATTGAAATAAATCGATCATAATGTTGTATACGGGTGCACAAGTGCCCCTGTTTCTTTAATTTGTCTTGTATCGATAATCCTTAATAGCGGCAAGTTCGGCATTCGCTTTCTCTATCTTGGCCCCCAAACCGACTTTCCATGCTGCCACTTTTGCTGCTACCATCTCGTCTGAAAGAGCTATTATCTGAGCCGCGAGTATAGCTGCGTTCTGTGCACCGTTTACGTTTACCGTGGCTACGGGTATGCCCGGTGGCATCTGAACGATGCTCAAAAGAGCATCGAGCCCATCGAGCATACCCTTTATAGGTACTCCAATCACCGGTAAGATAGTATTTGCAGCAATGACACCTGGCAATGCAGCAGCCATACCTGCGGCAGCTATAATCACTTTAATGCCACGGTTGCGGGCGTTCTTGGCAAAACTTTCCACGGCATCCGGCGTGCGATGCGCCGACAGAGCGTTCATCTCGAAAGGTATTTCGTTGTCGTTGAGCCACCTACACGCCTTTTCCATCACCGGAAGATCGCTTGTACTGCCCATGATAATGCTTACTATTGGCTTCATATCAATATACTTTAATGATGATACATCTATGTTCAAAGGATGACAGACCATACACCTATCAACGACAGACCATCTGCCTATTGCCAATAAATATATATTCTATCGTCTATACGTCTACGATTTAATCATAACACTCATATTTAAATAATAATAAAGAAAGCGACAATTAGTCCGACAAAGAAACCAACAACGATTTGCAAAAGAGTATGCTGTCGGAGAATCATGCGACTTGTACCTACCATGCCACTCAATATAAGTACAACACACAGCCACCATATTGGATTAAAAGCAAAGATCATGGCAAACGAAAGTAATGCTCCGGCTATGCCACCAATAGCTGCCGAATGTGTTGAAATCTTCCACCAAATATTGATGAAAGCACAAATAATCTGAATAATCAATGCCGCTACGAGAATACTGCTCATGAAATGAGGGATATGGAGCAAGTTCAAGACGAAATAACAAGCAAAATAACATACGATAGAGATAATGTATGGCACCATTCTCCGCTCCTTTGTGCCAAGTTCGATGGGTGTCCATCCTTGATATCTGCGATATAAGCGAATGAAGACCGTGGGTAACAAAATCGTAAAACAATAGACTAATGCCACTACCTTGAGCTTGATTTCCCAAGGATATTGGTTAAGATAGCTGAACAGAAATAAGACTATCAGTCCCAATAGTGGCAGATAAAAAGGTGTAAACACTATGCTTATCACTCGTGCAGCCAAAATGATATTCTTCTCTCTCATATTCTTTACTCATCTACTTTCAGGTTATTGCTACTACAAATCATTTGCGCAACCGTGCCACAGGTATACCCAATTGTTCACGATACTTGGCTATAGTGCGACGAGCCACGGGAAATCCCTTTGCTTTCATCTGCATTGAAAGGGCATCATCACTAAGAGGTCTTGTCTTATCTTCATTATCTATAAGCTCTTTCAGAGCTAACTTTATTTTACGAGTAGACAATTCTTCACCACTATCCGTGGTGTATGCGTCCGTAAAAAAGAAACGTAATGGAAACATACCCCACTTTGTCTGGGCGTATTTTACATTGCTAACGCGCGAAATCGTAGAGATATCAAGTCCTGTCTTATTTGCAATATCTTTCAAGATCATCGGTTGAAGATCAGACTCATCACCGTCTAAGAAAAATTTACGTTGCCATTCAATGATGGCTTTCATTGTTATATACAGCGTATGGCGCCGCTGTTTCACAGCTTCAATAAAGCCCTGCGCTTTTTCTACTTTCTCTTTAGCGTAGAGAAGCGCCTCTTTTGCCTGTCGCGTCATGCCTTTTTTATTATTGCGATAAGCATCTACCATTTCATTAAACGAAGGAGATATTTTTAATTCAGGTATGTTTCCACTATTTAAAACAAAAGTTATGGTACCATCATCAGCTGTGTCTACAATAAAATCGGGAGTAATCTGCTGAATATTTCTACCCTCTGTTTCGCCTAAAGAAGCTCCGGGTTTCGGATTCAATTTACGCATTTCTGTTTGCAAAACAATGACTTGATCATCAGTGAGTTGCATTCCTATCTGTATTTTATGCCAATGTTTCTTGGTAAATTCATCAAAATAATGATCTATTAATTGCAACATTACAGCTTTCAGAGGACTATTAGGCCGCCGTTCTGCCTGCAAACGCAGGCATTCCTGTAAACTTCTCGCACCGATACCTGCAGGATCAAATGTCTGTAGAAGTCGCAATACTTGCTCTATCTCTTCTGTATCGGCATCGATATTATGATAAATGGCGAGCTCATCGCTAATACTTTCAAGATCTTTACGTAACAATCCGTCGTCATCGAGTGAACCTATAATATACTCCATGATATCCTGTTGTCGATCTGTAAGCACTATCTCGCCCATCTGTTCTTTTAGTTTATCATAAAAAGACGTGGTATCTCCATAGACTACTTCCTCATAATCGGCATTATAATTATTATTCGTAAAGCTATAAGATTCCGGCATTTGATCATCTCTTCCTATGTTTTCCAATGCATTCTCAAGTGCTTCTTTACGATCATCATGCTCATTTTGTTCCTCTTCACTCACTTTTTCATGCTCCTCTTCAGCATTTTCAAAACTGTTCTCTGATATGTCATCTTCTGATGAAGACGACTCTAAAGCTGGATTATCATCGAGTTCAGCCTTTACACTTTCTTCAAGTTCGGTCAACGGCATTTCCAACAAACGCACTTGTAACATCTGTTGTTGCGATAAACGCTGAACCTGTAATTGTTTTTGAACTTGCTCCTGTATGAGTTTCTGGGCCATTTTTACTTAAGATATTTCTCAGATAATATTGTTAAAACAACTAATATTTTGAGAGAATTGTTCTTATATTTAAACACTTAAACAATCATATTTGATTGACAAAGATAATGTCTATTTCTTGCAAAAATAGTATTTTTTCATGGTGAAGCCAAATTAAAAGACAGTATTTTCACTACATTATATCATATATTTACTATACTTGCATATTCTGTTTTCAATACTTATAACAGCTCTTCATCCTATATGAACGAAATATACGATACATTTATCTTCAACAGAAGTACTGTTTATCTGATATAGACATATTGTCTGTTAGACATAGACAATATATCTATCCTAAACATACACTGAATATTATTTTAAAAAAGTTGTGGATAAATGTGGGGATAACTACCAAATAATATTGTTGATAACTATTTATATATTCACAAATTTATAAGAATGATTTTAAAAATATGTATATCCACAAGTTTTTAACAGACATATACCGAAGTTTTCCATTATTTTTAATTAAAAAAAGATATAAACTTATTAACTTTGCATTATAAATACAGTGTTTGTGAATAACACGTTTATCTTCTTGAAAATCATAAAATAAATGTTCTATAATATCGTGAATTACTGAATAAAAGAGTTGACAATGAAATATACAAATATTTTCATAAAAAGTTATACACATATCCACAACATATCATACTAATCATATTCTTTTTTTAAAAGAAATAAAAAATAAAAGATAATAATGAAGTTATGTTGTAAAGTAACTGGATTTAGAAAGGATATATTGACGAAACTATAGATTGTTCGATAGACATAAAGGCTGAAATACGCCGTATGTGCGAGGAAAAACATGCCATTATTCTTGCACATTACTATACACAAGGCGAAATACAGAATATTGCCGACTTTATCGGAGACTCGTTGGCACTGGCACAAAAGGCTGCTAAAACCGATGCAAGAATCATCGTTATGTGCGGAGTGCACTTCATGGCGGAGACTGATAAGATACTCTGTCCTGATAAGACGGTTCTTGTACCCGATTTGAATGCCGGATGTTCGCTTGCTGATTCGTGTTCTGCCAACGATCTTCGTAAGTTTAAAGAAGAGCATCCGGACTATCAAGTGGTGAGTTATGTAAATACTACGGCTGCTGTAAAGGCACTTACCGACGTGGTGGTGACCAGTGGAAACGCAAAAAAAATAGTAGATACTTTTCCTAAAGATGCCAAACTGATTTTCGGGCCCGACTATAATCTGGGTTCGTATATCAATTCTGTCACAGGTAGAAATATGCTTTTGTGGAACGGCGGATGCCATGTACACCAGAAATTCTCTGTAAACGAGATCATTAAATTACAACGTGAATACCCTAAGGCTGTGGTATTGGCTCATCCGGAATGCAAAGGACCAGTGCTTGCCATAGCGGATGTGGTGGGTTCTACAGCTGTATTGCTGAAATATTGTATAGAAAGTACTGAAAAAGAGTTTATCGTTGCTACTGAAGCAGGCATACTTCATGAGATGCAGCGTAATTGTAAAGATAAAATGTTTTATCCTGTTCCGCCCGAAATAAGCGAAGGCAGTGTGGGTTGTTCGTGCAATGAATGTGAATTTATGAAGATGAATTCATTGGAAAAGATATATAATTGTCTGAAATACGAATGGCCTTCGGTAGATGTATCTGAAGATGTAAGAAAGAAAGCTGTAAAGTCTATCAGGCGTATGCTTGAGTTGAGTTAGTGTGGCAAATGTACATGAAGGATGAATACTACTGTAGACATTTCATTTCATAGACTGTCTGTTTTTGGAAGAATATTTGTTTTCTTTCTCTATTTAACTGTAAATATCTTGTTTGTGGTTAAATATTCATTACGTGTGATGCCTGTAGAATGGATATTCGCAGTTGTTTTAGCATATATAATCGGTATAAGTAGTTTATTTTATTTCATAAATAAGCTGAAAAAAATTCATAGTATAATGTTGTTTTTAACAATATCGGTCAGTATTGTTTTATTGTTATTTGCTCAGTATAATATTAATCCGTATTCGCTGCAAGTAGATAGATGGTCGGCTATACATAATTTTTTGGAAAGTCTTTTGCATGGAGAGTATCCTTATTCTGCCCGAACACATTTGGGAGGTTATAGTTCTCCTTTTCCTGTATGGCAATTATTTCATCTTCCATTCTACTTTTTGGGCAATGTAGGACTATCTGTGTTTTTCATCTTCGGATTATTTGTTTATTCTATTCGTCAATTGACGGATAACAAGCGTGCTTTAATGGCAGGATGTGTTATGTTTTTGTCTCCGGCATTTGTTTATGAAGTGCTGGTTAGAAGTGATCTTATGGCAAACATGATGCTTACACTAGTGGTAATAAATTATTTATTTTCAACACATAAAAGTTTGAATTCTGCTTTTTTTCTAATTGCCTTCGTCTGTGGTTTACTGCTTAGTACTCGATTGAGTGCGGTGATTCCTATTTTTATATGGCTGTTTGGTGATTACATGCAATTGAGTCTGAAAAAGAAAGTATTATTTTTGTTGATGGTATTTGCTGTGTTTTTCTTTACTTTTTTGCCGTTTATGCTATGGAACATACATGATTTATTCTTCTTTAAATATAATCCGTTTATATTACAGACACGGCAAAGAAATCTTGTTGATTTGATTTTTTTTATAGTTTTCGCTATTTATTGGGCTCGAACATGGGGATTAAGTTATGTACTTCTTATGCGTAATATTGCTTACTGCCTGTTATTTATCGTTTTTGTGACATTTTTACATAATATGTGGCTGCGGGATAACTTCAATGCATTGTTCACCGGAGTTTACGATATTACTTATTTCGGCATGTCATTACCATTTCTTATTGCTGCTGCCTGCTGCGGAGAGGAAGAGAGTAAATATTCCGTATAGCTGTTGCTGCTATCATCATAATGAACGGCATGAATGGTATATGATATCTGGCTTCACCGTGACATACTGTCATTATGATTATCGAACCTATCAGTACCACATTTACGGGCATAATAAGTTTTTTATTTTCTTGATTTTTAATAAGTAGAATACAGCCGTAAATGAATGTTACAAGCAATAGATAGTAATAAAATAGATTGATAAGAGTGAGAATTTGTACAGCCGAATAGTGTGGAAAACTGCGGTAGAGCGTAGGCATGCTGATTTCGTTGTACATATATGTTTTTGTATTTTTTTCGGGTATAAAAGTACACATGTTCACATTATCAGACACAAAAGTCTTTATAAGTTTATAAGGCATAGAGGCTATGTAGCCTGTGGGATGTTTTAAGATGAGATGTATGCTACGACTACGCCACACGGAGTCACGCTGTATGCAGTTTAACTGGTTGTTATTTTCTATGTAAAGCGGATCAGGATATTCATCGTTGATATTGTTTAATGAGAATAGCATCATATCCATCCATCCTGTTTGAGCTTGATAAATAAAATGTCCAGTACGTATATAGGCACTACTACCTATTAATAGAATAACAAAAATATAGCTTGAAACAGTATGAATGATGCGTCTGCGATTGTAAATAAGCAGTACAATTAGAAATAGAAAGGCCATTGGGCGAAACCAGTTGGCTATAGCAAGTAAAATGCCTGTGGTTATAGGATGTCCTTTTTGATAGAAATATATGGCAAAAAGTATAAAGAATATGAACGGTAGTTCGCTTAGTGTGGAAGTTGATTCGCCGTAGTTAGCCGGATAGCAGATATATATTAATAAAGTAATGAGTGCTGTTTTATTGTCGAAGATACGGTGCGTAATCTTATAAATAAGCCATGCTGATGCGCCTTTCATAAATGAATAAAGCACCAAAAGAGGAGTAATGGAGGAGAAAAGTTTTAGTGATAAGGCAACTATATTTATGGCTGCAATGTTCCAAATGAACGGTAATTCGCGGATAGTTGCAGAAGCCGGATAAGGTTCGTTATATAAAAGACATTCTTTGGCGAGCAGGATGTAACCATTGCTGTCGGGATATGGTGTATATCCAAAGATAATCAGAACGACTAATTGAAACAGTGTGAAAACAGAAATAAGCGTGAATACAAGTCTATTTTCACTGATATGATAGCCTCTAATGGTCATCTTATGATGGCTATTTTACACACTGTTCCCTTGTTTCCGTCAGCTGTAGCGGTTTCAACCATATAAATTCCTGATGCCACACGTTTTCCTTTAAGGTCGTTACCATCCCATACAAAAGTTCCACCATTGCTTTTTCCTTGTCTTACAAGTGTTCCGTTTGTCGTTACTATCTTAACATCGGCATTTAAAGAAAGCCCTACAATAGTGATAGGTCCATTGTAATCTGGCTGTACAGGGTTAGGATAGGCATATACGTTCTCTTTATTCATCTTATCATTCGTGGCTGTTGCATCGCTCATATATGAACAAAGTCCCTTATCAGTGCCGAAGAAAACTTCACCAGTTTTATGGTTTATAGCAATATCTTCTATGATATTCGAAAGTAAATCGCTGTTGTTATCAAGGAAATGATGTATTTGCGTTATATTATCTCCACTGATTAAATACACTCCGTTGCCGTTCGTACCAAACCATTTACGCCCTGCACCATCTACAGCAATACAGGTTATATCTACTCCTGATAGCAGATAATCGGCGAAGTTGGTGCCATCATTTCGTGGAACTTTTACTTGTGTGAATATTGCACTGGCTCCCTTATCGATTTGAGAGGGATCCAACATAAGCGGACCTACGTCGGTTCCTATCCACATATTGCCGTTGAGATCTTCAGCAACGCATCTTACACGTTCGATAGACAGTGTGGTTCCGTCTTGATTAACGAACGATTTAAAGGAATTTAATGTGTCTTTATCAATTTGATATGAATAGAGTGACGGTACTACCCAATGATTATTGGTAAACCAAAGTAAGCCTCTACTGTCGAAAAACAGATTTTGAAGTCCGGCAAGACTTTGTCTTGAATTATTTACTAATGCTGCATTCTGATGTGATGTCCACTTTCCATCTTTCGGATTGTATTCCATCAGTGAGTTTGAAGGAGCCATGCTGTTGAGTAACCATAAGTTTCCGTTTTTGTCAAACTTTACAGTTTCAACAATTACATAATCTTTATTATCGCCCAATGCAGACTGTAGGGGGCTATTGTCTATATTGAAATGCTTGATTAAAGTACCGTTCTGAAACTCATAAATGCCTGTTTTACCGCTTACAAATACATGGTCTGTATTTAATGGATCTATATCTAACGAAATATTGTCTTGGTATTTATGCCCGATGATCTGTTCAATATTGTCTTGGTAGATTATCCAATTATCGTTTTTGAGTACCTGTACACAACCATTTCTTATATTTTCATTTCCTTTTCCATAGCCTCCACTGCATGAATAAAGCATGCCGTTAGAAAATTTAAGAAAGCCGAAATAATTATACAAGGGGCCTTCGGGTTTCATGCCCGAAGATAGAGTATTGATCCGATTGTTGTTGTCTATCGTAAATGATTGCAACATATTGTTATCATTTTTCTGCCAAAAACATTGCGCAGAAGCATCATAGGCCATTGTTGTAAACTTAGTATTAATGGTTTTATAGTCTGTAATATTATTGATGATAACTGTATTTTCGTTACCGAAATAGATGACTTTTCCACCGGATGCTATCGCTTTTTTATAGGGAATACTAAGGAATGTACTGATTGAACCATTGTTTTCATAGAGTCGAAACTCTTGGAAATTATCGGAACACAGTAGTGCTCCGCCTGCATTAAATATCGCATTGAAATTATAACCATTGATTTTACTCCAGTTATTTTTGTCAAGCAAGTTTTTTGTTATATTACCTTTCATGGTACCTGAGGGTGTTACGAGATACATATAGCCGTTGAATATGACCGAACCGTTCACTTTATAACCTAAATTATAAGTATCGCTGATCTCGGCATCCTTTACATTTAGCTTTAATATGCCGAATGAAGTGGCAAGATAGGCATAATTTCCATTAATGGAAATATTGTGGACAGTCTTGTCTTCTGTCATTGATTTATTGTAATAATCCGATATGTTAATTACGTTTCCTTTACTATCCAATAAATCAATATTATAGTTTTTATATAGAATGAGCAGGCGTTTGGC
>CAUUQE010000076.1:0-11512 GCA_963547065.1 uncultured Prevotella sp.
ATTCTTTTATATCCTCGATAATTTTGTAATAATCTATTTCCGAATTTAAAAGGTGAGTAATTTATGCTCAAAAGATGATATGCCTATATGGCATAGATAAGCTGTTTTTCCCCATTAAACAGCTGTTTAATGGGGAAAAACAGAAGACGTTTATATCCAAAATTATTAAACGTGAAGAAAACAGCATTATCCCTCTTAATACATAAGAGAAGCTAAGAATAAATATTATTTCATTCTTTTTCTATAGGATAAATCGAGAAGATTTCATACAACTTATAATAACCAAATTCATATCAAATATAATCTACAATTAAATTCTATATACACAATCAATATTTACGACAATTCTCTGACAACAAAATATGCAATTTCACTAATATATACTAACTTTAAGTGTCATACAACCTTTCCTCAAATAGGAATTTGCCACATTGATGCAGAGAGATCATAAGAGACCAATAGTAAAACTATCCTATCCAACCGACTTAATGTTCCAAGATATACCCTATTTGAATAATGTAAGCGTATAAACATAAATTACGGAAGCGGGGATTGCCATTAGCGAAGAGTCGAAGCGATCAAGCATACCGCCATGACCAGGTAGTATGTTTCCACTGTCTTTAATGCCAAGTGTACGCTTGAAGAGCGACTCAACAAGGTCGCCCCATGTACCGAAGAATACGACAACAAGTCCAAGTCCCACCCATTGGATTATATTAAGCGCATACGTGTTTCCACCACTTTTTGCGATATATCCGATAACTGTTGCAACAATCAGAACTGTAATACCACCTCCAATAGAACCCTCCCAACTTTTTCCGGGCGATATGCGAGGAAAAAGTTTATGCTTACTGAAAAGCGAACCGACACAATAGGCACCGGTGTCGTTCGTCCAAAGAAAAATAAATACGCTCAACGGCAGAACAAAATCATAATACACCGCTCCCGCTACTTGCGAACGGAACGCTAATAGGTTGATCATTGAAAAAGGAAGAGCAATATACATTTGCGAAAGCATGGTGTAGGCCCAGTCGTGAATAGCATTCTTACTTTTGGTATACAGTTCGCTAATAAACAAATAAACTACCGTAAGAAGGTAAGGAATGAAACCTGCAGAAGAAATAATCTCGCTACAATAACCTGCTATGGCAAGGAAAAGATACACACCGGCCACTGTAGAAATGAAACGATTCACTGTAACATCCGATAATTGGTTTACCAAACCTGTGTACTCCCAAATAGTCATACCCGTGATAGCAGCAAACAAAAGCATCATTACTTCGGGGCGAAACGAAATTCCTGTAACTATGATGGCTACGAAGATGACACCGCTTATCGTTCGCGTAATCAAGTTCTTCAGTTTATCCGACATATTAATTTTCTTTGTTTTCGATTTCTTTTTTCATTTTATCATGAGCCTTCATAGCCTCTTTCACTTCTGGAAGTTCTTTCACTTTATCGTCTCTTAATTTAGCGTTATCATCGAATATTTCTTGTGAACGGCTCACCCAAGGACGCTTTCCAAAGATACGTTCCACATCTTCAGCAAAGATAACCTCGCGAGTAATAAGCAGATTGGCAAGTTCTTCATGTCCCTTTTGATGCTCGGTAAGTATTCTTTTTGCACGATCATACTGTTCATTGATCATTTTTAGCACCTCGTCGTCCATGATTTTCGCCGTTGTTTCGGAATAAGGGTGTTGGAATTGGTTTTCCTGATTGTTATAATAACAGATATTAGGCAGTTTATCACTCATACCAGCATAGGCAATCATACCGAATGCACTTTTGGTGGCACGTTCGAGATCGTTCATTGCACCAGTCGAAATATGACCGGTGAAGAGTTCTTCAGCTGCCCGTCCGCCGAGCAAAGCACACATCTCGTCAAGCATCTGTTCCTTGGTCGTTATCTGCCGTTCTTCGGGTAAATACCACGCAGCGCCAAGTGCTTGTCCACGTGGTACTATAGATACTTTGACAAGAGGATCGGCATGTTCGCAGAACCAAGAAATTGTAGCATGTCCGGCTTCATGAATAGCGATAGTACGTTTCTCGGTTGCCGTCATCACTTTTGTCTTCTTTTCAAGGCCACCGATAATTCTGTCAACAGCATCCAAAAAATCTTGCTTACTTACCGTCTTGCTGTCATGTCGTGCAGCGATAAGTGCAGCCTCATTACATACATTGGCTATATCTGCTCCGGAGAACCCTGGAGTCTGACGAGCTAAGAAATCTATATCCAATGAATTGTCAGTTTTAACTGGTTTCAGATGCACTTGAAATATTTCTTTTCGTTCTTGCAGGTCGGGTAAATCTACATTAATCTGACGATCGAAACGTCCTGCACGCAGCAAAGCCTTATCCAACATATCGGCTCTGTTGGTAGCCGCGAGCACAATTACACCGCTGTTGGTTCCGAAACCATCCATTTCTGTGAGTAATGCATTCAATGTATTTTCACGTTCATCGTTACCTCCCATAGCCGGATTCTTGCTGCGCGCACGACCTACGGCATCTATCTCATCAATAAAAATAATACATGGTGCTTTCTCTTTTGCTTGATGGAATACGTCTCTGACGCGACTTGCACCTACGCCGACAAACATTTCAACAAAATCAGAACCACTCATTGAAAAGAATGGGACACCAGCTTCACCTGCAACAGCCTTGGCAAGAAGCGTCTTACCCGTTCCCGGGGGACCTACCAACAGAGCTCCCTTGGGTATCTTTCCCCCCAACTCAGTATATTTTTTCGGATTCTTCAAAAACTCTACTATCTCTTGTACTTCCTGTTTGGCACCGGCTTGTCCGGCAACATCCTTGAAAGTTATGCCGAGATCATTGCCTTTTTCATACATCCGTGCCTTACTTTTACCTACACTGAACACACCACCTCCTGCACCTCCGCTACCCATACGGCGCAGAAACCATAACGTAAGAAATAGAAAAAAGATCCAAGGCAACACGTTGAACAGTAGATTTGTCATAACACTGCTATCTTTATTGTCATAGCTGAAATCTACAAGTTTACCCTGTCGCTGTGCCAAAGTGAGATATCGTTCCAGTTCATCAACAGAGCCGAATTCTACACTGACGTAGGGATCTCGCCCCACCTGCTTGGCATTCATGTGAAAAACATCTTGTATATTCTTTTCTTTGATATACAGTTTTAACTTACTGTCATTCTTATTTATGACAACACTCTTAGCATAGCCGTTGGCAACATACTGCTTGAACTTGGTGTAAGTAGCTATCTGATTCCCTCCCCCGCCAGCCAAGGAGTCGGTATTTCCCATGTAAAAGAGAACAAGGGCGATGACAATTGCGATGCCATAAAACCAGTTCATGTTGAACCGAGGCATCTTAGGTTGCTCTTCGTTATTGTTAAAGTGATTGTTATTATTGTCCATAATCCGATAAAATGTTTATTATGGTTTACACTCAAAAGTTATGCCAATTTATTCCTATTCATCCAAATTAGGAATTTTCGTCAATTTGGCATCCTGCCAAAGGTTCTCTAAGTCATAAAAAGTCCGAATTTCAGGCTGAAATATATGCACAAGTACATCCACATAATCCAAAGCCACCCACTGGTCGTTGTCTAAACCAGCCACATTCACCGGTTTCTCTCCTGTATCCTGTCTCACCATAATACCGACAGACTCGGTAATCGCTTCTACCTGTGTAGGCGAATTTCCCTGACAAATGATGAAATAATTGGCAATGGCACTGTCAATACCTCGCAGATCTACAATGATTATATCTTGTCCTTTCTTTTCCTGTATTCCCTTGGTAATAGTTTCAACCAATAAATTCGTTTGCTCCATTCATTTTGAGATTCTATATAGCTAATATGCCACAAAGTTACAGTTTATTATCGAAATTTCATGAAAACCCATCTTATATTTGCATTTTTTTAAATCATAAATCCTTATAGCAGTAAATACTATCTCATTTATGAGAAACAAAACACCCTTCACAGGAAAATATTTCTTATCAAGGCTCCTGGTTCATATTAAAAATAGTCATACAATTTAGACCGGTCTATACTATATTTTTCTATCAGTCATCCCACATTGGCATGATAGATAAGCCGTGTGCCATACGACTAGAGGCTTTCGGTGCCGCATAATCCTTTTTGAAATCAAAATAACATCCGATACTATTAGCAGAATGTGCATAACGTGCCGTCCAATAACAACCTTCTGTACCGTTATCCTTTAACTTCCCATCGTGCAGATCCATCCAGCCGGCAGCTGGGAAAAAGCGTCGTGTAGTCGGTGTCATGTTAAAGAAATACCCATTCTGCCACATTTTTAAATCTGCTTCAGGAGTACCCTTATTACCATCTGGACTAAAACTTGTAAACATCTGTGACACTGGTAACTTATAATGCATAGGCGAAGGATCGTACACACTTTTGACTATAGGCTCATCACCATAGCCTGTACCTGTAGTATTGACAGACCAGATATTCCACCACACTTCATTACACCAATTTTCCCACATAGGCTGCGTCTCACTACTGTGCATCGTAAACATTATGTTCGCATACTTAATAGATTCACCTAAGCTATGCCCGTTTGGCCAATTCGAGAACTTAGTTTCACCTTCTTTTATCATTTCATTCGGCAGCAATGCGTCCTTACGTCCAAATTGATAATAAGTAGTGTACACTTCTTTATCGTTACCTGGATTTTGGGTAATGGTAAATACAGCCTCCTTCTTCGGACCTGCCTTTTGACGTATCTTCACTTTTAACGAACGCGCAGAAGTATATTTTGTCGCTCCCCACTTTGAATAGACTGTTCCGAGAGGCACTTTGGAGACAAAATAGTTTTTGCCTGAACGGGTATTGATCTGATACCTATCAAGAACATCTGCAGGAGCGAACCATAAATGCCAGCTCCAAACCACTTGATTCCATTGAGCATTCCTGATAGCTATGACTACATTTCCCTGCTGAATCTTATCTATCGGAACATAAAACTTAATATAATCATCACTTCCATTGTTAGGAGTTTCTTTTACCCCCTCAATAGTCAGATTAGTAACCATCCCTTTTTGGTCTGACCATAGAACTTCAACAGAAGAAGGAGTATTCAACTGTCCTTTGTAGTTATTTAAAGCGATATAAGGCTGCATGATATCCTCACCAGCATAATCCTTAAAATTCTTCAATATATGTTTACCTGTATTGTCAGTCTTATAAGCATATTTATTATCCCCTCCATTCTTAATAGCATTACCAAAAACAATAGGAAATTTATACCAGCCTGCACCTGAAATTACATAACAATTTGCTGTGGTTGTTTTTATTTCTTTTTTATTTGTCATATCCCACTTAGAAAGGTCCCAAGGCTTATCTTCCGTTCCTCTGGCGTTAGCCGAATTCTTTAAAGAAGCATTACGTATAGCCGTTGCTCTATCATCGGTTTTATCAATATCATTGGTAGCATCGATATTTGCCACACCTGTATCGGCAGCCGTACCGCCATCACCACTCGTCTTAGTCAAAGATTTAAACCATGTCGGCTTTTCATTTATATTATATTCACCGTCATCATTAGAGTCGTAGCCAACTACCTCCCAAGCCACCGGCTCTTCAAAAGAACTGGGAGCCTTACGATAACTAGTCACAGTATAAATACCTGTCTGTGTTGCTGTATATTCGGCAGCAGCAGGTGGAGCAACTTTAATTTCCCACTCCCAATTACTTGACAGATTGTTGGACAACGTATAAGTCTTTGTCGTATTTTCTTCCCACTCACCCGTAAGGGTAGTAGTGACACGTTTTAATTTACCGTCAGTGGTTTTAAGTGTCATACGTACTTTAACATTATTCCCTTCAAGTTTTTGAGGAATCATCAGAAATGTCTGATCATTATTGGTTATAGCTGTATTATAAGCTACTTTCGTATTAAAATTCAAGTTATCAAGTACGAAATTCTTACGTTCTTCCTGCTCACTCCATTTTCCGGTTGTACTTTCAACAATATAGCGTGCCTTACTATAAGCATTAAGAATCTCAATTTTTGTGATGGTCCAATTGTATGACAAGTTCTCGCCAACAGCAAATTTCACAGCGGTAAGTACATGGTGGAATACCAACGGAACGGAAGGTGCTATACCTCCACCAGCGTAAGTAATATCTTTGGTAACTGCATACATAAAGTCTTTTTGTTCCATAACATTCGTATTGACAATAAAATCAACGAATGGATTACCCGTATATGTTGCCGATGATAGTTTCATATCTGAATCTGTATTACCTACATAAGGATAAAATGCGTAGAAACGACGTGTAGGATCAGACTTACTCCAATACTTAGGTTCATATAATGTACCATCAGCGCGTACTTTCACATTATAGAATATACTTGGCGTTGTAGAACTTCCTTTACAAGCATGTAGAGAAAAATCAGCATCAATCGCCGTCTTGACGGCACCACGTGTCAAAGCTCTCTCGGTATCATTCATAGGATTCACACCTTCAACGGTAGTTTCCTCAAAACAAACATCTGCACCATCTGGAGCCATAGCTTTGAGACATTGAGGCTTCAAATCAGTTGAACTAACACCCCGGACCAGTGGAAAATCTGTTGTAACCACATTTGCAACAGACGCATTATGGCTTTGAGAAGGTTGTTGCACTTGAAGTACGTCAAACAACATTGGCACACTTTCCCCTGTTTTGTTAGCATTCCCATCAATCGTATTCTCATCTGAACATGACACAGCCAACAAAGCAACAATCAATGATATGAATATGATTTCTTTCTTTTTCATTTATATCGTTTTCTTGTTTGTATTAAATAAGAACTCTATTATTTGTTTGTAGATTAGATATGAGGAAAGTTAGTCCTCCCATAAATAAAAACCTTTAGCCGGTACATCTTCCTCTTCATCACCTCCAAGCTCCTCACTACCACCATCATGAATTGGATTAACCTGTGGTTTTCCTTTAATGGGAGGACTTCCAGCAAGAATCTGTCCGCCATACGCCAACATCATCACCCTTATTTCTGGCTTGATATAGGCCTTTAAGCCAATTACACTCTCTTTCATAAAAACAATCTTATTACAATAAATCTCTAATTATTTCATACTTTACCATAATACCGGTACGGCACACATACGCTTTAGCCTCTTCAAAAAAGATAAAGCCAATTAAAATACAACGGCATAAAATTAATGAATTGAAAACAATCTATCTGAATAAATAACTCTTTCTCTCTAAAAATGGATATATTACAAATTTGGCTGCAAAATTAAATAAATTCCTTAAAACAATCAAATATATCTTATTATATTTTTCGACAAATACTTTTATTTATTACTATTTCAGCATATATTATCCACCAACATTCCGAATAAAAAATAAAGACAAGAAGAAGACATATATTTCCTATCATTTATTATCACTGGTACAAAACGCTGTTAATCATTCAAATACAACTGTACTTTGAATAATTATATAACAATAAATAATATATGTTGAAAGTATAAGAGATTACCCAAACATCCGTCAAAAATATCGGTAATATTTTTTCATGATATTTATTTCTAAAATGAAAAATACATAAAACGCCAATCCTTATTCGTTATAATGTAAAAATATAAACTATCTTTTGAACAAATACATATTTTCCTAAGAAGTTAAATTACTGATCGGGGTTTTCTACAAAGCCCTGATATTCGGGTACCAGCCCACTCATTACAGTGCGATAAGCCTCGTCTATAGTTTGTTTTTCATATTCTGGTCCCTTACCTTTCGGGGAGATAGGCTTGTGAATAGTAAGCCGTAGCGGATGCCAAACAGCCCATTTACAATCGCGGGTACGCGGCATAACATCGAAAGAGCCATTGATCGTGAGCGGTACAACAGGCAATTGCAACTCATCGGCAAGCATGAAAGCACCACGAAAGAATACTCCCATATGACCGGAAAACGTGCGCGCACCCTCCGGAAATACCACCAACGACATGCCATCTTGCAATGTTTCGCGCGCCTTTGCATAGGTTTCCTTTATTTTACTGGGTCCGCGTTTGTCTACAAAGATATGGTGAGCAGCCTGACAGGCCACACCTACAAAAGGTACATTCTTGAGTGACCGCTTCATCATCCACTTGAAATTACGTCCCAAGAAGCCATATATCAGAAATATATCGAACGCCCCCTGATGGTTGGATACGAAAACATACGATTGATGTGGCTCAAGATTTTCGTGTCCTTCTACCTTTACGGGCAGCAAGAGCACACGAACGATAATCCAAGACCACCATTTTCCCGGATAATATCCCCAGAAGTGTCCGTTTCCGAGCAGGCATCCACACACCGTAACAATAGAGGTTATTACAGATGCAACGACTACAACGGGCAATACAATGCACAACTGATAAACTCTGTAAAGGTATTTCATTTTGTTTTATGTAAGGTTATTACTGCGATTTCTGCCGAGGAACCGAGGCGGAAAGGTACAACCCCGCCTATTCCGGCAGTAACATAGAGATAATGATCGCCCTGCTTGTAAAGCCCATAGTCTTGCTTATATCTCAATTCCGTGGGACGCCAACCGAAGATGCTTAGCTGTCCGGCATGAGTATGTCCGCACAACGTGAGTTGTATATTGCTCTGGGGCAGCACGTGTCTATCCCATGAAGAGGGATCATGCTGCAGCAATATCTTGAACACACCGGCATTCTCGATACCGCGAAGCGCCTTCCTAAGATCGGCTTTCTGCGGAAAAGGCGGTCTGCCGTCGTTCTCTGTGCCCACAACAACGATAGAATCTTTGCCACAATGAATAGAAATGTGCTCGTTCCGCAGCAACTTCCATCCCATTTGCCGTTGCCTGTTCACCATGTCTTTTTCATTGGCATCCTTAATATCCGCATCGGCTTTGATGTATTCGCTGTAGTCGTGATTTCCCAAAATACTGTACACACCGTCTTTAGCCTGCAAACTTGCCAGCGACCGAGCGTGCGGACAGAGCTCAGAGGGTTGCATATTCTGCAGGTCGCCGGTAAAGAATATGACGTCTGCCTTTTGCGCATTGATACTGTCCACATCGCGCTTAAGCAATGCAAAACGACTTCCATAGAACGTACCCACATGGGCATCGGAGAATTGAACGATTTTATACCCGTCAAAAGTGGCAGGCAAGTCTTTCATATAAATATCCACATGCCTTATTTCAAGGCGACTGAACCCGACTGTTGTACCGTAAACATAAAGAACGGCAGCAATAATTCCCACTGCCAGACCTACAAAACTGCCAACGTTTCTACGACATCGACGGAGCCTGCAATACAGCAATCCTAACGATGAACACAACGCGAAGATGGCTTTAGGGACTACCCAAACACCGATAAATAGCAGATATACATCTATCCAAACGGGATCATCGGGCACGAAATTACGCAGAGAAGCCAAACATATGGTATACACAACCATACCGAAACACTGCAACCACCACAATATACTACGCCACCACGCCACTTTCATTCGGCGTCCAAAATAGTGCAAACCGATGTATAAATCGGGCAATACTATCAACAACAGCAACAAAATGAATATCCTTGCAATCATCTTTTCAATAAACTACTTTGCAAAAAGCGCCGCATCAGCTCCATAGGAATACCTCGGCGACGGGCATAATCTGCCAACTGATCTTCTCCGATGCGCCCTAAATCGAAATATCTTGCCTGCGGATGCGCAAACATAAAACCCGAAACACTGGCATGGGGCATCATCATACCGCTCTCAGTCAGCCGAATACCGATTTTTTTCATACCCAGCAGTTCCGATAGAATAAAGTTCAAGCTCGTATCGGGCAACGAAGGATATCCCACAGCCGGCCGTATACCTTGGTAATCCTCATGGTGTATCTGCTCCATCGTTAGCTTCTCGTGGGGCGAATAGCCCCAATAAGTCTTCCTAACCTGCTCGTGCATACGCTCTGCAGTGCCTTCTGCCAGCCGATCGGCAAGCGTCTGCGAAAGCATCCGCTTAAAAGTATCATTCTTATAATCCGTCTCCATGCTCGAATCGACCGTGGTTGCGAACACGCCGACACGATCTTTGGTGTCCGAAGACAACGGCCTTACAAAGTCTGTAAGACACAGATTGGGCCGCGAGGAGTCTGCAGAATGCTGTTGACGCAGCATGGGTACTCTCACTCTGCCAAGCATCAGGTCATCGCCATCGCTGTTGGCATCGAGAATATCGAATAGAGCATACGTGTGAAAACGCCCTTTCCATTCGTTTAACATAGCTGTGGCATCGGCACGAAGTTTACGCTTTTCCTCCGCCAACTTCCCGTTCAAACCCCAAGCATGGTATAAATAAAGCCAGTTGATGTAGGGCTCTATATCTGCAATCTCGTAAGTTATCTTCATCTGAAACTGATTTCTTCCCCCCTATATGTCTCGTCGAACTGCCCGTTATTATATATAATGTGGCCGTTGCATATCGTGGTGAGAACTTTCCATCTGAAGCTATGCCCCATCAGGGGGCTCCACTTGCATTTATACATGATAGACCTATCCGTGACAGACCATGCTTCCGACGGCCTTAGAAGTACTATGTCGGCCTGATATCCCTTACGTATATACCCGCGGCCACGTACACTGAACAACGATGCGGGATGGTGGCACATCAGTTCTACCACGCGTTCGATGGTGAGTACACCTCTATCTACGAACTCCATCATGACCGGCAACGAAAACTGCACCATCGGCATACCCGAAGCAGACCTTGATGCACCGCCTCTTTTATCGGCAAGCAAATGGGGCGCATGGTCGGTTCCCACGGTATAGATACGTCCATCAGTCAGTGCAGAACGCAAAGCGTCGCGATCAGTCACGCTCTTTATCGCCGGATTACACTTGATCAAGGCTCCCAACTTCTTGTAATCGTTTTCGCAAAAATATAAGTGTGCAATCACTGCCTCGCCCGTTACATTGGGATATTTATCGAAGAAATCGAGCTCGCGCGCCGTAGACACGTGCGCCACATGGAGCTGTGTACCGAATGTACGCGCCAGTTGTACGGCCAAGCGGGTAGAATTATAGCAAGCCTCCACGGAACGTATCTGCGGATGAAGGCCTATCGGCGGATCATCTCCATATCTCTGTTTCGCTTCGGTCATATTCCTGTTGATGATAGTCGTATCCTCACAATGCGTCATAACGGGAAATTGCAGTGATGCACAGGCTTTGAACACCTGTTCGAGCGCCTCTTTACGGTCTACAAGCATGTTTCCGGTAGACGACCCCATAAAGAGTTTAACACCCGGAATGCGATGCCGGTCTAATTGAGAGAACAGTTTTACATTGCCATTCGTGGCACCAAAGAAGAAACTATAGTTCACATGGCTTTTACGCCGCCCCGTTTCGAACTTCTCATTCAAAGCCTCTATCGTCGTTGTTTGTGGCACAGTGTTCGGCATTTCAAAGTATGTAGTAACGCCACCATATGCGGCTGCGCGGCTTTCACTGTCGATGTCGG
>CAUUQE010000077.1:0-11488 GCA_963547065.1 uncultured Prevotella sp.
CAAAAACATTATGAATACTTTATTTTAGCGAACAAGATCTAAAAAAGTTTATCTTAAATTATTGAGCCTTTTTACAGCTCACGCATTTACGTTGACAATACCTCTCGCACTGTACACGTATATCGTACCCCAACATCGCACCTAGAATAAAGTCTTCCTCGGGCGTTAACTTGTTTAAGGGTTTGGTTGCAATCAACCTTATGGTATCAATACATTCGGCACTTCCGAAAAACAAGTTCAACCGATCATTGCCCACAGGCTGAATGATATATTTTATATTTTGATGCTGCAGACGCCTTACAGCGAACTCTTCATACCTTTTATTAAAAGTGTAAAGAACCATCTGTCGTACTCCTTTCTTGTATTCATAGATATGATTCATGAATACTTTCATATCTGAAAGAGCATTCATACCCGCATGCATCGTTTTTATTCTGCTTAAAGAGACGGCTTAATTTCCTCTAACCAAGCGTCTATACGTCCTTCCGTCTTATCGTCTTCGTTAACATCATCAAGAGGAAGTCCTACGAATTTGCCATCTACAACAGCTTCTGAATCGTCATAGGTATAACCGTCAGTTGCCACGAAACCCACTATATTAGCACCAGCTTCCTTAGCTGCGTTATACAGTTCTGCCATACCTCCGCAGAAAGTGTCCCCATAAGACTCACTATCACCACATCCAAAGATCGCTACAGTCTTACCTGAAAGCCCTGCCGCCTTCAATGTATTTACGCCATCATACCAATCATCCTGCAATTCACCGGCACCCCATGTAGATGTTCCGATAATAAGATTGTCGTTAACCTTTACCGTATCTTCTGTTAGTTTGGCAACATCTACTGCCTCTACACCGAGTTTTGATGCGATAGTCTGTGCTATACTTTCACATGTTCCTGTTGAAGAACCGTATACTACAACTGTTTTTTTCATTTTAATTTTATTTTTATGTTAATAACTTTCTTGTTTTGATATTGCAAAGATATAGACATTTTTTAAATATCGCAATACCTAAAAATAACGATTTAGACAAAATACCTAAAAATAAGTATGTATTTTAGAGTTTTACGGCTGCCTTTTATAAATTACGAGCAGTTTTTCCATCTCTGCAATATGCAATTGACAGAACCGTAAATACTGCTATTCATTTGGATTATACAGACCTCTTTCAGTTACAAATCCATATCCGACATATAGGAAAATATACCGTAGAGAACATTTGTTTATACGTCAGATATTCTGAAACACCACAGTATATTTACATAGGGTCGTTCTCACGGTAACATCATCGAATATGATTACTGTCAACCGAATAATTCGACAACAGCAACACCTATACGTATAAAAGCCGACAATTACAGAAGTCCCTTTACACAGATAATCTTTCCATCCTGTCTATTCGGCCGTCCTGTTGCACTCGCATCACGCCACATTATTATATCCAAGAAGCCTTTTCACTCCATAACTCTGCGCTTTATCGTTAATATACCTTATATTTACCGGTGACGGACCACTTGTATATCGTCGCGATGTCCTTTCCGTACCCTTCATAGACAGAAATTATTCTACCGCAATATACAAATAGCAATGCGCAAGACCGTCGGGTGTAAACTTGGCAGGAACCGTGCTTTCGAAGTCTTCAATAAAACTCCTTTTGATATTTCCGTCAGCCGTATCGTCCCAAACCTGCTGCCATGCTTTCTGTGCACATAACTCCAAATTGCCCGAGGCATCCGAAACATCGTACAGTTTGTAGGCTCCTTGCTCTACTTTTCGAGCCATCTGTCGGAAGAAATCGGGCGTAACGGTCATAATAGACAGATCGTACTCTCCAGTTTCATCCGATTCGTAATTGCTGTAACGAGATACCGGAGACAGCTTAGCCTGCCCCTCTTGTCCATCGCTATTACAGAGCAACGGCAATCGCCCTTGCTGCACGTCTTGCCAAAGAGCGGCTATCGAAGCCATTCCCTCTGGCGTATTACGGGTTCTGATGGTTACCGTTTTCAATTGATATGCCATTGTAGAATTAACTAAAAGTTCTCTTTATCGATTATTTATTTACCCTATGATTACTGAACCTCCTGCACTTTATATTCGCACACCTTATATTTGCTTGAGACAGACAGACAACCTAACAAAGACAGATGGTATATCTAACGGGCTCAGATAGGCATTCTAAGGTACTTAGATGGCATATTTGTCTGATACGTTTATAAGGCATTCGTAATCAAGCAGATAGAAGCACAATTATCAGCCATACCATACTCTCTTTTCAGAGAGGTACGAAGAAACCGTGCTACGGAATACCTATCAGTAACGATAAGTATACTTTCTACTTCCGAGAGATAACTCTACCCTCCTCGCCTTTCACCTCTATTGCCTGTTCATTGGTAATCGGTATGAGCTTGATATGCTTATATTTCCGCATAATGCCTTGGGTTACCTCCTCAAAAGGGTAGCTCTGATAATGTGGAACGGGATAAAAATCTACCGTATGAAGTGCACCAAAGTCTTCAAAGTGGGGCGTATGTGCCAAATGGTCGTCCATATCTTGTGCATACTTTATATCGGGTGCCATGATCATAGCGCCCGCAGACTCACCGATATAGGGTTTCCCGTCGTTTACAAGTTGGACGAGTAACGTGTCTATACCTTTCTTCCGTAGCTCTTGTATAAGGAAAAACGTGTTGCCACCCGTTATGTAAATGTAATCGCAACGGCTTAATATCCGCGTTATATCTTCCTTCGAAACCTGCGTTATCTCCAATTCATTCACGATCAATCCATAGTTTTTGAGCGCTTTCCGGCCGTCTTCCACATATTGTTTATAGTCTTCGTGAATACTTGCAGTAGGAATAAATGCCACGGTCTTATCTTTTAATCCTCCTTCAGCAAACTGTGGAAGCAACGAGGCCACATCTGCAAAAGATGAACATAGGAATAGTTTCTTCATTACTTGGTGTTTATTTGTTGATAAGTTTGTAATCGTAGTCTTTTTACTTCTCAAAAAGAAATTCGACACAAGAGCGATCAATACAGCTAAAATACCTATAAAACTTATGATGTAACGGGTTCGCAATCCCTTTCCTTGCATAATACGTTGTCGATTAACCTTCCTTATAATCTGTAAATCCCATTCTGTTTCCGGCGGGATCATCGAACTCTACCGCCCATCCCGTATGTATCTTGAAAGGTTCGGTTAGGAACTTGACACCACTGGATTTCAGTCTGTCATAAGTATCTCGAACATCTTCTACCTCTATCCAAACAGCTGATTTAGCGTCAAGAAATACCCTGCGATCCTTAATGATAATGGCCGGCTCGTCATTACCTATACGATAAGCCACCATCCCCATATCGGGAAAGTCGAATTTTACAGGCAATTTCAACACTTCAGCATAGAAGTATTTAACCTCATCGAAGTTCTCGGCAGAAATAAAATAATTATCTATTTTCATAAAACATTATTTAAATCCAAATAAATATCGCTTCACACACAAACAACATATACTGTTTAGCAGCGTACAGCAAAGATACTCATATCAAAGACCTATGACCTACCGCCAATATACCATATATCTATCGGCAACAGATGACGTGTTTATTGACAATGCCATTCATACCCGTTTCAAAAAGACAATACTTTCTGCAAAGATACGGTAAATCTATGACGCACACAAACCTGTCACACAAAAATATATCCCACGTCATACTCTGTCGATAGGAATAGCAAAGAATGCTACTTTTTCAGTCTTGTGCCTGCTTAATCCAAAAAAAATGTGTAAGTTTGCACATTATTTTTATAACGACAAAATAAAATGGATAAGAAACCCAACAAGTACATTGCCGTAGCTTACAAGCTGTACACGGTAGACAAAGATAATACAAACTTAGTTGAAGAAGCGCCATCTGACAAGCCTTTCCAGTTCATCAGCGGTTTCGGGATAGCACTCGAAGCGTTCGAGAATGCCGTGGCCGATTTGGATAAAGACGCTGAATTCGACTTTACTTTGAGCCCTGAAAAGGCGTATGGAGAGTTCTTTGAGGAGCGTGTACTCGACTTGGATAAGGAGATTTTTACCGTAAACGGGCACTTCGACCATGAGAATATCTTTAAAGATGCTATGGTTCCGCTACAGAACGAGGACGGTAATCGTTTCATGGGACACGTGCTCGACATTACTGAAAATAGCGTTAAGATGGATTTAAACCATCCGTTAGCTGGCAAAATACTCAATTTTAAGGGGCATATTGTAGAAACTCGCGAGGCTACGAACGAGGAAATACAGGCCATGATTAACCGTATGAGCGGCGAAGGAGGATGCCACTGCGGCGATTGCGGTAGCAGTTGTGGCCACGAACATGGGGAACATGAGCACCATCATGAGCATGATCATGGTTGTTGCGGGCACCATCATGGCGGCTGCAACCACCATCACAAATCATAAAAACAGAACTTATGCGGAACACATTCGGTAATCTTTTCACACTTACAACCTTCGGCGAGAGCCACGGAGAGGCCATAGGAGGGGTGGTAGACGGCATGCCTCCAGGCATCAGTATCGACTTGGAGTTCATACAGAACGAACTGGATAGACGTCGCCCCGGGCAGAGCAAGATTACTACCAGCCGGAAAGAAGCAGACCGAGTGGAACTGCTGAGTGGCATTTTCGAAGGAAAATCTACCGGTGCACCTATCGGATTTATTGTTCGCAATGCCGATCAGCATTCGAAAGATTACGATAACATGCGCGGTGTCTTCCGCCCCTCGCATGCCGATTTCACCTATTTAAATAAATATGGGTTGCGGGATTATCGCGGTGGAGGGCGCTCCTCTGCACGTATTACTATCAGCAGATGCGTGGGAGGGGCGCTAGCCAAGCTGGCTCTGAAACCACTGAACATCGATATAAAGGCCTACACATCGCAGGTAGGCGATATTGCTTTAGACCACAATTACCATCAGTACGACTTGAACAAGATCGAAACAAATGCAGTAAGATGCCCCGATGCAGAAACGGCACACCGTATGGAAGAGCTGATAACAGAAGTGAAAGCTGCGGAAGACACCATCGGCGGCATAATCACCTGTGTGGTGCGTGGCTGTCCCATAGGTTTGGGAGAGCCGGAATTCGGTAAACTCCACGCTCAAATAGGTGCTGCCATACTGGGCATCAATGCCGTGAAAGGCTTCGAATACGGTAAGGGTTTCGGCGGTGTAAGCGAAAGGGGAAGCCAACAGAACGACGAGTTTGTAAGCACAAATGGCTGTATATCAACCTCAACCAATAATAGTGGTGGCATTCAAGGCGGCATCAGCAACGGACAGGATATCTATTTCCGTGTGGCATTTAAGCCGATTGCCACACTTCTACGTGAACAAAACACGATAGACACGGCAGGAAATCCGACAAAATTAAACGTGCGTGGCAGACACGATGCATGCGTTCTACCACGGGCAGTTCCCATTGTAGAAGCCATGACCGCCATGGTTATTTTGGATAATTATTTACTAAATAAGACTATCAAGTAAGGATAATTAACATAAATTCGTATTGATATGTCAGGAAGATTACGTAACTTTGTCCCCAACAATGAGGTATTTGTGAAAATGCCAATTTAGTTTAGTTAAGTCTAGTTTAGTTTTTGTGTTGGTTGGGGGCTACCGATTGGTAGCTCCCAAGTTTTGTTTATATCACTTTCATTTTGCTCTCTTCGTAGTTTCATAATATGTATAACGCTTCTTTCGTCTTTCTTTACCGATAATTATTATTCACCACGTATTCTTCAAATAGGAAAACAATTGCAGATAAGCAGAAACTTTTGCAAATATTTCTCGTTCTGTCAATCATGTTCTTTTTACAGTTATTCCGATTATATATATCATCCATGCTACATAGGCATCTACTCTACCTTCTATAAACAACATGCTTATTCCCAATAGAAGTCCACTATATGTAGACATATGCATCTATCGTGTTATGAAAACATTTCCATCGTTAAATTTACATTCGGAATCTGTTGATAATTCTTCCATGTAATTCACTTCACAATCACCAAATACAGGGCTTTCGAAAAAGCTTCCAATTAATTGTTTTTAACTCATAGACATCGGTAATTTTCATATTATAATTTGTCACATTCGTTTTTTTTCAGTTACTTTGCAACAACATAAAATAACTAAAAACTTATTTTTATGACAAACACAATGCAAAATGAGAACCTTTGTGGACTGAAACGTGAAGACTTTCAAGCTACAATCAAAGGAAAAGAAGTAGACTTGTATATATTAAAAAACGAAGCCGGCAACGAAATAGCCATCACTAATTATGGCGGAGCCATTGTGGCGATTATGGTACCTGATAAAAACGGGAAATATGCTAACATTATTCAAGGACATGATAATATTAAAGATGTGGTTGAATCGCCGGAGCCCTATCTTTCTACATTGATAGGAAGATACGGCAACAGGATAGCAAAAGGTAAATTCCAATTGCACGGTAAAGAATACAGTCTGCCGATTAATAACGGTCCGAATTGTCTTCATGGCGGGAAGAATGGCTTTAATACCAAGATATGGGATGCTCTTCAAATGAATAATCAGACGCTGGTTCTGAAATATGTCAGCCCTTATGGCGAAGAGGGTTTTTCGGGAGAAGTCAAAGTTACGGTAGTCTATAGCTTTAACGATGATAATGAACTAGTCATCGATTATATGGCCACCACTAATAAAAAGACTATTATCAACCTTACAAGCCATGGTTTCTTTTCTTTAGCCGGTATCGGTAATCCCACCCCCACTATTGAGAATCTGATCTGCGAAATCAATGCAGATTTCTATTTGCCCATTGACAAGACTTCTATCCCTACGGGAGAAATACGCTTTGTAGAGGGTACTCCCTTCGATTTCAGGCAACCCAAGGCTATCGGTCGGGATATAAATGCAAAAGACGAACAGATTATAAACGGGGCAGGATACGACCATTGCTACGTTTTGAACAAGAAAGAAGAAAGCGAACTCAGCTTTGCAGCAAGAATAAAAGAGCCTATCAGTGGTCGGACGATGGAAGTCTATACAACTGAACCCGGTATTCAATTGTATACAGACAACTGGGCAGACGGCTATAAAGGGCAGCACGGGGCAACATTCCCCCGCCGAAGTGCAGTATGTTTCGAGGCACAGCACTTCCCCGACAGCCCCAACCATCCTTATTTTCCGTCAGTTGTCTTGAAAGAAAACCAAATGTATAAACAAAAGACAATTTATAAGTTTGGAGTAGAAAAACAATAATATAATTATATAACTAAAAATATTTTAAATTAAATGGAGAATACAACAAAAAACCAAAGTAGCATCATTGCGATTATCACAATGATGTTTCTTTACGCTATGATTTCGTTTGTAACAAATCTGGCAGCACCTATCGGAGTTATTTGGAAAAATGCATTTCAAGGTGATAGTGCGAATACTGTAGGAATGCTTGGTAATGCCATGAACTTCCTTGCTTACTTCTTTATGGGAATACCAGCCGGTAAGATGTTATCTAAAATAGGTTATAAAAAGACCGCTCTCGCCGGTATTATTCTTGGTTTCGTAGGCGTATTCGTTCAATTCTTATCAGGCTTTTTTGAAGCAGACGCAAGAGTAGCCGGCTTTGTAATTTATCTTTTAGGAGCATTTATTGGCGGGTTCTGCGTATGTATTCTAAATACGGTTGTCAATCCTATGCTTAATCTTCTTGGCGGCGGCGGCAACAGAGGTAATCAGCTAAACCTCATCGGTGGAACATTAAACTCTCTGACTGGTACTCTTACACCGTTATTAGTCGGTGCACTGATCGGCACAGTAACCAAAGATACCGCAATGGTGAACATAAATCTTGTTCTATACATAGCTATGGGGGTATTTGCAGCAGTTTTCATTATACTGATGTTTATTCCTATCCAAGATCCACAAGTAGGAAAAACTACTTCAGAAACCGTATTCGAACACAGCCCTTGGGCTTTCCGCCATTTTGTATTGGGGGTTATTGGTATTTTCTTTTATGTAGGAATAGAAGTAGGTATCCCAGGAACGATGATATTCTATCTTTCCGATACGACGGTTGCCGGCGGAGGACTTCTTAAAAATGCTGTTGCTATAGCCGGCACCGTGGCTGCTACATATTGGTTCTTGATGTTGGTAGGACGTTTTACTGCCGGATTTATTGCCAACAAGATATCAAGCAAAACGATGGTAACAGTTACAACTATCTGTGCCATGACTCTTATCGTCTTTGCAATCATGCTTGGAAAGACTATTACTGTTTCTATGCCAGTATTTACCGGTTCCTCTTTTGAAATGGTAACCGTTCCTGTTGCTGCCCTGCTCTTTGTTCTTTGCGGCCTCTGCACTTCTGTTATGTGGCCATGTATATTCAACCTTGCCACAGAGGGCTTAGGCAAATATACAGCAGCAGCATCCGGTATTTTTATGATGATGGTTGTTGGTGGAGGTATTCTTCCATTGTTACAAAATTTCATTGCAGACAATGCCGGTTATTTGATATCCTATATCATACCACTCATCGGATTGGCATATCTCTGCTTCTACGCTATTGCAGGTAGTAAGAATGTCAATAAAGAAATTCCAGTAGAATAAAATCATATAATTGGCGCATTAAGGAACTACAAATTTCTCAATGCGCCAAATATCATTATAAATATTAACTTTATAAATCAGATTATTATGGACATTGAACATGTAAGGAGTCGTTTTATCAAGCATTTTGATGGTAAAACAGGTAATATTTATGCTTCTCCTGGACGTATAAATCTCATAGGTGAGCATACTGATTATAATGGAGGATTTGTATTTCCAGGAGCTGTAGATAAAGGTATCATGGCAGAACTCCGTCCAAATGGGACGAACACGGTGATGTGTTATTCTATTGATCTGAAAGATCGTGTAGAATTCAAAGTAGATGATCCACAAGGACCAAGAGCCAGTTGGGCACGATATATTTACGGCATCATTCAAGAGATGAAGAAATTAGGAGTAGATGTCAAAGGATTTAACACTGCTTTTTCAGGAGATGTTCCATTGGGAGCCGGCATGTCATCTTCCGCTGCTCTTGAAAGTTGTTTTGCATTCGCTCTGAACGATTTATTCGGTAATAATAAAGTCTCAAAATGGGATATGGCATTGGCCGGTCAGGCTACCGAACATAATTACTGTGGTGTAAACTGTGGCATAATGGATCAATTTGCTTCTGTATTCGGACAAGCAGGCAAACTTATGCGCCTTGATTGCAGAAGTCGTGAATTTGAATATTTCCCATTTAACCCTGACGGCTATAAACTCGTCCTTTTAGACAGTAAGGTAAAACACGAGTTGGCTTCTTCTGCCTATAACGACCGTCGTAGAAGTTGCGAAAACGTAGTTGCAGCACTGCAGAAGAAATTTGCAGACAAGAAAATCGAGACCTTGCGTGATGCTGATTGGAATATGCTTGACGCTGTTAAGCCCGAAGTGTCGGAAGAAGACTACAAACGAGCTCATTATGTTCTTGGTGAAAAAGACCGTGTGCTTGCTGTCTGCGATGCATTGAATGCTGGAGATTATGAGACGGTTGGACAAAAAATGTATGAAACCCATCAAGGATTAAGCAAAGAGTACGAGGTATCTTGTGAAGAACTCGATTATTTGAACGAATTGGCCAAAGAAAATGGTGTTACAGGGAGCCGTATCATGGGAGGTGGTTTCGGAGGTTGTACAATCAACTTGGTAAGAAATGGACTCTACGATAAATTTATTATCGATGCCAAAAATAAATATGCTGCAAAATTCGGTCATGCTCCAGCCATCTACGATGTGGTAATCAGCGATGGTTCACGTAAGATTTGCTAAAATTATAATTATAGACTTTTAATTAGAAACCTGACATCATATATAAAATATATAAAGCTTGATGCAGGTTCCTTCACAAAAATAATTATTGATATGAAAAAGACAAAAGGATTTATCTGGGGAATAGGTATCTTGCTCATAGCTCTCTCCGCATGTTCTTCAAACGGTAAGCTTACAGAATCAGGATTAGATCCGGCAAAATTTGATACAACCATCAATAACAAACCTGTAAAGCTCTATGTATTGAAGAATGCGAATGAAATGGAAGTTTGTATTACCAACTTCGGAGGAAGAGTTGTTTCAATCTGTGTCCCTAATAAAAACGGAGCTCCAACAGACGTTGTTTTAGGGTATGACAATATTGCTCAATACGCAGACTCTGTGCATAGTCCAAGCGATTTTGGGGCTACAATCGGACGTTATGCCAACCGTATTAATAAAGGTAAGCTAACTATTGCCGGTAAAAGGATACAGTTACCAACCAATAATTACGGACACTGTCTACACGGTGGTCCATCAGGATGGCAATATCAGGTATACGATGGAAAACAATTGAATGATTCGACACTTCAATTAATTCTAAAGTCTCCTGACGGTGACAATAACTTCCCAGGGAATATGACTGTAACTGCGACCTATACAGTTAAGAACGACAATACTTTGGATATGAAATTCGAAGCAACGACAGATGCAGAAACCGTTATCAATATGACCAACCACTCATATTTTAATCTTTCGGGCGATCCTTCAAAGCCCGGTACAAACATGGTATTGTACATTAATGCAGACAACTATACACCTGCCGACAGCACATACATGACTACTGGTGAAATAAAATCTGTATATGGTACCCCCATGGACTTTACTAAGCGCCATGCACTCTATCAGACCATTGGTGACACGACTTTCCCACAAATCAAAAATGCCAAAGGTTACGACCATAATTGGGTACTTAATACCTATAAAGACGGAAAAGGCGATGACACGAAAGTTGCAGCTGCACTCTATTCACCTGAATCGGGTATTTATATGGAAGTCTTCACTAATGAACCCGGAATCCAAGTCTACACGGGGAACTTCCTTGGTTCAGGCGTTAAAGGCAAAAAAGGTATAGCTTATCCACGCCAAGCTTCTGTATGCCTTGAAACACAGAAATATCCCGATTCTCCTAACAAGAAGTCGTGGCCTTCTCCCTATCTAAAACCCGGAGAAAAATATTATAGTCACGCCGCATATAAATTTAGTATCAAATAACACTTTGTAAAATAGAGTGATTTCAAATTTTCCCCGAAAGTATTTACTAACTTTCGGGGACTATTATATCCAAAAATAAAATCAATCGATCATATAGAATTAATGTAATTATATATCATAGAATAGTCATTTTATGCCTGTTTCTTAATAAAATCTTTCCGCAATATCACAATGAAACTTATTTACCATTATCAGCCAATATAATATAAATGGTGACAAAAGCACAGGCATTTTACATTTCTCTCTACCGTAAAAAAATAATATTAAAGATACTGCATGATCATGAGGAAAAAACATATTTTCTCACAAAACGTTTTGCTTGCTCAAAATAATAAATATATG
>CAUUQE010000078.1:0-11470 GCA_963547065.1 uncultured Prevotella sp.
TTTCTTTTTCGCGCACAATGCTTATCGACGTCATCATGGCACAAATGAGCATCAAAAGCATGCCCATAATGCCGGGAACAAAGTTGTATGCGCTCTTCATCTGCGGGTTATAAAGCATTTTCGTGCTAACGGAAGCCGCCGCAGAACTGCCTCCCATCGCCTGCATGACAATCATCCGTGCGTAGTTGGCATACTGTTGAGCCATGTTAGGATCGGCAGCATCGACGATTATCTGCACGCCCGAACCGCCACGAAAGCGGTTGTCAGCGAAGCCGTTTCTAAATACGATCGCCATATCCGCATGCTGATTGCGTATCATCTGCTCTGCCTGTGCCGCCGTGCCTGCCGTTGCAACGATGTTGAAGTATTCGGCTGCCCCCAGCTCATCCACCACACGTTGCGTAAAACGGTCCATCGTAGCCGTCACAATCACCGTTCTTACGTTCCTCACATCGGTGCTGATAGCGAAACCGAAGAGCAACATCATCACGACAGGCATGCCAAACAGTATCAACATCGTGCGCCTGTCGCGCAGGATATGCCTCGATTCTTTAATGATAAATGCTATGAATGTTTTCATCGTTAATCGCTTTTTCGGGTGGATTGTCGTGCCAGAAAGGTGAACACATGATCCATATTGGGCTGGCGGAATTCTGTTTTCAGCTCTTTGGGTGTGCCCATAGCCCGAATTTTTCCGTCGACCATAATCGATATGCGGTCGCAATATTCGGCTTCGTCCATATAATGTGTGGTCACAAACACCGTAATATCCCGCTTTGCAGCATCGTAAATCAGCTCCCAGAACTGCCGCCGCGTAGCGGGATCCACACCGCCTGTCGGCTCATCAAGGAACACCACATCGGGACGATGGAATATGCTGACCGAGAAAGCCAGCTTTTGTTTCCAGCCTAAAGGCAGGCTTTTCACCACCGTATCTTTATGTTCAACGAAGTCAAGTCGTGTCAACAGTTCTTCCGTACGGCGTTTTATCACCTCTTCTTTCATACCGTAAATACCTCCGAAAAGGTGTATGTTTTCACTCACCGTAAGGTCTTCATACAACGAAAAGCGCTGACTCATGTAACCAATATGCTTTTTAATTTGCTCATATTGCGTTGCAATGTCGAATCCAGCCACGGTTCCGCGCCCTTCCGTGGGCTGGTTAAGACCGGTAAGCATATGCATTGCAGTGGTTTTACCGGCACCATTCGCCCCGAGGAAGCCGAATATCTCGCCTCGTTTTACCGAAAAAGAGATGTCATCCACGGCATGGAATGTGCCGAAAGCTTTCACCAAATGCTCCACTTCTATCACGTTGTCAGGGTTATTCGCATGCTCTGCATGGGGTAAAGGTGGTGGATTGAACACGTCGGCAAAACATTCGAGCACGTTATCTGCCGTGTCTATGCCCCGTATATGGCCATGATCAAGGTACGCAACATGCTCGCATCGACGTATTTCATCAAGGTAAGGCGTGGAAGCCATAATAGTTATGCCGTGCTCTTTCAACATGGAGAGCATTTCCCAAAACTCTTTACGCGACACAGGATCGACACCTGTCGTCGGTTCGTCGAGAAACAGCACGCTCGGACGGTGCACCAAAGCGCACGAAAGAGCGAGTTTTTGCTTCATGCCCCCCGAAAGCGCTCCTGCTTTACGGTCTTTAAAAGGCTCTATTTGCGAGTAAATAGTCTTGATAGAGTCATAACCTTCTTCCACCGTAGTGCCGAATAACGTAGCAAAGAAGTCCAAATTTTCCTGCACGGAGAGGTCTTGATAGAGCGAAAAGCGGCCGGGCATGTAGCCTACACGCCTGCGGATGTCCTCCATTCCAGTCACTGTATCGAAGCCATCTACGCTTGCCGTCCCTACTTCGGGCAGCAGCAAAGTGGCCAAAATGCGGAACATCGTGGTTTTGCCGGCGCCGTCGGGGCCGATCAGACCGAACACCTCGCCCCGCTTTACACTGAAAGAAACATCGTCGAGTGCGGCAAGCGAACCGTAATGTTTCGATACATGATTTACTTCTATAGCATTCACATCCATACCGATTACAGTTTTACTTCGCCATACATGCCTATCTTCAGATAGCCATCGTTGCGAACCGATATCTTTACGGCATATACCAAGTCGGCGCGTTCATCATTTGTAAGGATGGTTTTCGGGGTAAATTCCGACTGCGAGGATATCCATGTAACGATGCCGTCGTAGGCTTTTGTCTGCCCTTTACCATAATCGCTCATCACCTTTACATGCTGACCGATCTTCACATTTCGCAACTGATCTGACGTAACATAGGCCCGAAGGAATATCTGTCTGGTATCTGCAACCTTGAAAAGTGGCTTACCTATCGTTACGAATTCGCCATCTTCCACGTATTTTTCGAGTACACAACCCGTAATGGGCGACGAGATATGGCACTTACGAAGCTGGTCTGCCAGCTCGCTCACCTGCGTATCGGTGGCATGCATCTGCCGGTCGAGGCTCTTATCGGTGGTCTGCAAGGTCGATATTTGTGCCTCCAGCTGCCGTTCCAACACATTTACACTGCTCACGGCATCATCGAGTGTCTTGCGCGGAGCGGCTCCATCGCGCACCAATTCGGTATATCTACGCTGCTCGAGCTGTGCCTTTTCCAACTGTTGGCGCGTAGCTGCGACCTGCTTACGCATATCGGGTTTCTGACTTGCATACACCTCCTTGGCGGCTCCGAGTTGCCTGATACGCAGCGCAATCGGCACTGTGTCTATCACACCCACCTCGTTTCCTGCAACAAGTTCAGCGCCCTCGGTAACATCAAAATGCAACAATTGACCGCTCTGTTCGGCATATACCGTTGTTTCTGTGGCTTCAAAAGTACCCGTGGCATCATACTTATTCTCACTATTTCTGCATGCAATGAGCACAAACGCGACAATGAACCATGCTATAGTTTTCTGTCTCATATCTTATGATTATTTATTGACTGTATATTTCAGATTGTACAAGGCCTTCAGCATCTCTATCTCGTGCGACGAGCATTGTATCTTGGCTGCATTCTCAGCATTGATTTCTTTCACAAGGTCGTTCACATCGATGATACCGTGAGCCAGTTTAGCCTCGGCAGATTTACGTATCTGCGAACGCAAAGAGATAATCTGCTCGTCGTCGGTCATGAGTTTACGGTATCGGGAAACTGTTTCCTGTCCGCGTATCTGCTCCAGACGATTGTTGAAGAGAAATATGTCGCGGTTATTTTCTGCCTGCTCTCGCTGCAACCGAACCTTTGCCTTATCGTTACGATGTGTATAAAGACTGCCGATATTCCATGTAAGACGCGCCCCTATAAGTCCATTCAGCGTAAATTCACGGCTCATCATGTCGTGAAACATGTCGTACCCGGGATAACCGTAATAGCCGGATGCGAACACACTCAGCTTGGGCAAAAGGCTCGAGACAAGCAGTTTTTCCTGCGAAGAGGCAAGGCGCAACTGCGTTTCAACCAGCTTTAATTCGGGACGATCGTTGCCTTCGGGCATCACACCGTCAATAGGTTTCACCACTCCGTCGATATTTTTCCCGCAGAACGAACACAACATGAGCAAGTAACTGCGCCGCATCGACTGCAACGAAGTTTGCTGCTGACGAGCATTAAGCTGCTCGGCACGCACGTTGTTCAGGTCGCTTTCGGCCGCTACACCGCGGTTATACATGGCCAAAAGTTTCTTTTCAGACGACGAGAGCACCGTTTGAAGATCGCTGTTCAGCCTAAGTTGCTCATCTAAAAGCAGTACCCCGAAGTAGAGTTCGTTTACCCTGCCGCGCACGGCATACATATCTACGTCTGTCTGAGCGCCTTGTACCTCTCCTTGAAGGCGTGCCACAGCCTTTTGGTTATGTATGGTGCCGCCGTCGAACAGCATCTGATTTACGTCTACACCTATTCTATATTGGTCTTTCTTCAGCCCTTCAACGGTGTAACCGTTCTGTCTCATCATGCCGGCAAGGGCATCCGGCAGGGCTGCAACACGGTTCTGGAGCGTTGCCTGTGCCGTAGCAGACACCTGAGGCAGCCACCCTTTGCCGAGATTGCTCACCGAATAATCCACCGAGCGAGCAATCATATCGTACTTCTTTATCAGCGGATAGTTGGCTATAGCTGCTTTCTGACAGTCGTCGAGCGACATCTGTGCCCTGCTCCCTATGGCAATAACCACCATTAATGCAACAATTAATGATCTTTTCATATACATCTGTCTTCTTATAATTATGCTGCAAAGATATACGAAAATATCGAACGGTTCGTTATCTTTAAAGAGTTGTTTATGTTCTTTTTGTACGATAAGAATGATAAAAATACCAAAACAGACAAGTTTTTATTATCTTTACGACCACAAGCAGTTATTCTATGGAAAGAAAACATCCCAAACGACTGACATTCGAACTATTTAAAGAGATTGCACACCAAGGGGCCCACAAGTTTCCGTCGCAGGTATATTTCGGTAATGACTATGCCATTGCGCTCGACATGGTGCGGCCTATCGCCCAAATAACCCAAACCGGAGAGCCGATAAGAGTAGATGACATGCGCATAGGTTTTATAAAAAGCGGCGAAGCCAACGTCATTTTAAACCTGATACCGCACCATCTGTCGGTGGGAACACTTGTGTTTCTGGGCAGTGAGAGCATCATTCAATTGAAACACAAGACGGAAGATTTCAACTTAGAAGGCATTGCCATCACCGACGATCTACTTAAAGTAATCATGCATGGCAGTATTCCACAGCCCTTAGATCAACGTATTCAAGCCTTTACCTTTAGGTTAAACGAAGCTGATATGCAATACTTTGACCAATTGATATGCCTTGCTGCCGATTGTAACAAGTACTACAAAGAGAACACGGCCATGCTTTTCGACCTGTTATCTGCCATATTTCACTTCTTCAACCATATCTATACAAGCAGTCAGCAGTATGAATTGACGGAGAAAACGCACGAACGCGAAGTGTTCGACCAGTTTATTTCGCTCGTTAACATGACTGAGGGAAAAGAACGGAAATTGGCATATTATGCCGATAAACTGTACCTTTCTCAGCGTTATCTGGGCACTATTATCAATAATGTGAGCGATATAACGGCAAAAGAATGGATAGACCGCGCCGCTGTAGCCAACATCAAAGTGCTGTTAAAGCACAGTAATCTATCGATAAAACAGATTGCAGACCGCATGAAATTTGCGAACGACAGCTTTTTCTGCAAATACTTCAAGCGCTTGACGGGTATGACACCGGCGCAATACCAACGGTTGTAAAGCAAAAGGGGGAGCTATTTCCAACTATTACCACTCTCTGCTCTCCTCCTATAGAGGAAGAATAGGGACTTCAACAAACCTCTGCAACAAGAAATGAGCTAAATTCTACCCCTGCTTTTCTCTTTGGTAAAAAGGAACAAAAAAGAGAACTATCTGTTTTGCTTACCGCGTATTATCCTCTCCTAACCTCTCTTTGGAAAGGAGAGGAATATTATCTTATCTGCACATTTACAACATATTGGTTATGAATATATTATAAACAATATTCTTAGACAAACGGTCTAAGTGTCTTATATAGGCACTCTAAAATCCTCACATTGCCTGTCTAACAAAGCTATCTTACGCATCTATCTGCTTCAAAACGCGGTTCCTCATATACTGGAAAGACAGGAGAAGGCTGCTATCCTTCCCCTATAAAAGAAAATTAGAGAGAAACTACCGCCTTTTCTCTACTCCTCTCTCCAAAATTATCTCCCTATGCGTACCATACACAAGATTAATTTCGTATCTTTGTCGCAATAATAATAATACAATCAATAAATGGATGGAGTAATACTCGCACTGCTTATTCCTTTTATCGGTACCACACTGGGCTCGGCTTTCGTATTTTTTATGAAGAAACAGATGCCCGACAGACTTCAAAAAACCTTGCTCGGATTTGCTTCGGGCATTATGGTAGCAGCCTCAGTGTGGTCTCTTCTCATACCAAGCATGGACATGTGTTCACCTATGGGCAGGGCTCGGGTGCTGCCGGCCACACTGGGTTTCATGTTCGGCATAGGCTTCTTACTGCTCATAGACTTCATTACACCTCACTTACACCTTGGGAATGCCACCCCTGAAGGGCCAAAGACACACCTCTCGCGTACCACTATGTTGATGCTTGCCGTAACAATTCACAACATTCCAGAGGGCATGGCAGTGGGTGTGGTGATAGCCGGAGCCATGCAAAGCGGGCTGGGTATCTCTGCCGCAGCGGCCATGGCAATGTCGCTGGGTATAGCCATACAGAACGTACCCGAAGGGGCTATCATCTCTATGCCTATGAGGGCGGCGGGCAACAGCAGACTGAAATCGTTTATCATCGGTTCGTTGAGCGGTGCTGTAGAGCCTATCGGCGGTGGCTTGGTGATTGTTCTTGCGGCCATAATGACGCCCACTTTGCCTTATATGCTTTCGTTTGCGGCCGGCGCCATGTTCTATGTAGTGGTGGAAGAACTCATTCCTGAAGCGTCGGAAGGCAAACATAGCAACCTCAGCACCATCGGTTTTGCTATCGGCTTCGTGGTGATGATGGTGCTTGACGTGGTGTTGAGCTAAAATAAAACGGTGTTTTCTTTGGAGAACAGCATAAATGTGTTATCTTTGTAGAAAGGAGTTATCCCCTAAATATAAGAAAAATTCAGATGACACAAGAAGAAAAAACAGCAATAGAAGAGCGTATCGTAGACGTCCTGCATACGGTTTACGATCCAGAGATACCGGTAAACATCTACGATCTCGGCATGATTTACAAGATTGATGTGCAAGAAAACGGCAACGTGGACTTGGATATGACGTTCACATCCCCGAGTTGTCCTGCGGCTGACTTCATACTCGAAGACGTGCGTTCGAAAGTTGAAAGCGTGGAAGGCGTTACGTCTGCCAACGTAAACCTCGTGTTTGAACCTGAATGGGACCAGAGCATGATGAGCGAAGAAGCACGGGTGGAACTCGGTTTCGTGTAGGCATTGCCAATTTTGAATATCGAATTAGAAATCATAAGTTATCACCTTGTAAAGGATTGATTTATAGTTCACAATTCATAGTTCATAACCTAACAATCGCAAAACTATTTTTCAATATTCATAACTCTTAATCCCTAATTCTCCTAACTCCTAACTTAAAATTATGAAGAATATTTATTTTCTTTCGGATGCCCACTTGGGTTCTTGGGCCATAGAGCACAGGCGCACGCAGGAAAGACGCTTGGTACGCTTCTTGGACAGTATAAAGGAGAAGGCTGCAGCTATCTATCTGCTCGGCGATATGTTCGACTTTTGGAACGAATACAGATATGTCGTGCCGAAAGGCTTTACGCGATTTTTGGGCAAGATCAGCGAAATAACCGACATGGGCGTGGAAGTTCATTTCTTTACAGGCAATCATGATCTGTGGACTTACGGCTATCTGGAGGAAGAATGTGGGGTGATACTCCACCGTAAACCCGTCACTGTGGAGATCTATGATAAGGTTTTCTATCTTGCACATGGCGATGGGTTGGGCGATCCGGATAATAAATTCAAGCTCTTGCGCAAGGTTTTTCATAATCGAACCTGCCAACGTATGTTCAATGCCATACACCCTCGTTGGGGCATGTGGCTCGGTCTGAACTGGGCAAAGCATAGCAGATTAAAACGTGCCGACGGTAAAGAAGTGCCGTATTTAGGCGAAGACAGGGAATATCTGGTGCGTTATACGAAAGAATATATGAAGACTCACCGCGATATAGACTTCTTTATCTACGGACACCGCCACATAGAACTCGATCTATTGCTAAGTCGTAAGAGCCGTATGCTGATACTTGGCGACTGGATTGGGCAGTTCACATACGCGGTATTCGACGGAGAACATATGTTCTTAGAGCAATATATCGAGGGTGAAAGTAAGCCCTGATCTACTTTCTACTCCTTAACGAAAGCGGAAGAAGCAGTGTATCGAGCAAGAAAAGAAGGAAAATAAACTAAGAACATTCTCTGAATAAAAAGAATAAAAAGGGGCAACCCGTGTTCCGGATTGCCCCTTTTGCAGGGAAAGGTAAACTATTTCTTAACCAAAGCCATAGTATCTCGGGCAATTACAATCTCCTCATCGGTGGGCACCACGCATACTGTAACCTTGGAATCGGGTGCAGATATGATCGCTTCTTTGCCACGTACTTCGTTTGCACGAGCATCCATCTTCACTCCGATGAACTCTAAACCAGAGCAAGCTGCAAGACGTGTGCCGATTTGGTTCTCTCCCACACCGGCTGTCCATACTATTATATCTACCCCACCCATGGCAGCCGCATAAGCTCCGATGTACTTCTTGATACGATAATTATACATATTAAGCGCCAAAACCGCACGTTCATTGCCTTCTTTAGCGGCATTCTCGATTTCGCGCATATCCGAAGAAATGTGAGTAATTCCCAGAACTCCGCTCTCTTTATTTAGGAACTCGGCCATCTCTTGCGGTTGCTTTCCGAGCTTTTCCATCAGGTACGTCACCGCTGAAGGATCAATATCACCCGAACGAGAACCCATCATAAGACCGGCAAGCGGGGTAAGTCCCATCGACGTATCTACGCACTTACCGAACTTAACGGCAGAAATAGAAGCGCCGTTACCGATATGACAGGTAATTATGCGTTGCGTCTTGATGTCTCTGTCAAGCATTTCGCATACGCGATGCGATACATATCGGTGGCTTGTACCGTGGAAACCATAACGACGAACGTGGAAATTCTCGTATAATTCATAGGGTATAGCATAGAGATATGCATAATCTGGCATGGTTGAATGGAACGCATTATCGAACACGCACACCTGTGGAGTGCCGGGCATTAGGGCATCTACCGCCCGAATACCTCTTAAGTGTCCCGCATTATGCACGGGTGCAAGGTCGCAAAGGCTTTCAATTCCCGCCTCTACTTGTTTATCCACGATGACACTCTTCTCATATAAATCGCCACCTTGCACTACACGATGGCCCACTGCATCGATCTCTTTAAGATCTTTAATGGCGCCTATTTCGGGATCGAGCAGGCATTTGAACACGAAATTTACACCCTCCTTATGGTCGGGCATATCGTGCATAATGACCTTTTTCTCACCGCTCGGCAATGTTATTTTGATGAAAGCCTCGTCGAGTCCAATACGTTCAACGCCGCCTTGTGCCAACACTACTTCGCCTTCCATATCATACAATTTATATTTGATAGACGAGCTGCCGCAGTTCAATACTAATATCTTCATATCTGTTTCTTTGAAATAAGGATTATTTACTTCTTTGCTTCTTGCGCCTGACAGGCAGTGATAGCCACCATATAATATATATCATCGACGGAACAGCCACGACTTAAATCGTTTACGGGGCGCGCTATTCCCTGAAGAATTGGCCCGATGGCAACAGCATTACCAAGACGTTGCACCAACTTATAGCCGATATTGCCCACCTCGAGATTAGGAACAACCAGCACATTGGCATTGCCTGCAATGGCACTTCCCGGGGCTTTCTTCTGCCCTATCGACGGAACAAGGGCAGCATCGGCCTGCAATTCACCGTCTATTTTCAGTTCCGGCGCACGCTGTTTGGTCAATCTGGTGGCCTCAACCACCTTATCTACCACCTCATGGCTGGCACTCCCTTTAGTAGAGAAACTCAACATAGCCACACGAGGTTCGGTAAATCCCGCCACGCACTGTGCTGTATGTGCCGTACAGATAGCTATCTGAGAAAGTTGATCCGCATCGGGCATGGGTGTTACAGCTACGTCTCCCATGACGATGATGCCGTCTTCACCGTACTGTTTTGCCTCGGTTATGAGCAACATAGCACCGCTGACGCAGGTAATACCCGGTGCACATTTAATGATTTGAAGGGCTGGGCGCAGCGTATCTCCCGTAGTACTAAGCGCGCCAGATATTTGTCCATCAGCTCCTCCAGTCTTGATAATCATGCACCCGAGGTATAAAGGATTTTTCACAAGTTCGCGAGCTTGTTCGATCGTCATGCCTTTCTTCTTGCGCAATTCAGCCAACAGAGCGGCGTAATCCTCGCTCTTTGGATTATTCAAAGGATCGATAATCGTAGCCTTATCGATATTCGTAAGGCCCCAAGCCTCGGCAAGTTTATGAATTTCCTTGGGGTTTCCGATAAGAATAATGTTTGCTATATCGTCGGCCAATGCACGGTCGGCAGCCTTTAAAGTGCGTTCTTCAGTTGCCTCGGGGAGTATAATACGCTGCTTATCTACCTTGGCCCGTGCAACAATTTGCTGTAATAAATCCATCGTTTGTTATATTGTTGTATAATTATCTATAAGGAAGACAATTGTAATTCGTACTTTGCAAAAGTAACAAATTAAATCGACATCATAATTGTTTATCCAATAAAAATTTATAATTTTGTCCATCTATCAAGGTTATACATACTATATGATAAAATTTAAAGACCTATCTACGGCGGATAAAGATCTTATACAGAGCTACACTTTACACGGTGAAAGGCAGAATTGTGATCTTTCTTTCGCAAATCTCATCAGTTGGAAATTCCTCTACAACACCCAATTCGCCATTGTAGACGATTATCTTGTCTTTCGTTTCTATACCGGTCATCACCTTGCTTATATGATGCCGATTCCAAAACCCACGCAGGCCGAAGACGGTACACTTAGGGTTGAACCCTGTGATGAATGCTCTGTAAACGTGATAAAAGCCATACGCAACGACTCTATTGCAATGGGGCATCCGTTTCTGATGATGGGTGTATGCAACTATATGATAGATATTATCGAAGACGCATTCCCCGATACATTTGAGATAAAGTCCGACAGAGACTACGCAGACTATATATATACTCGCGACAAACTGACGAATTTATCAGGTAAAAAGCTGCAAAGTAAACGTAATCACATTAACAAATTCAAGACATTGTATCCGAATTATGAATATAAGACGCTCACTCAAGAGATGATTCCCGAATGTATAAGACTCGAACAGCAATGGCGCAGCAAAGCCCAAGACGACCGCAATTACGATCAGAGTATGGACGCGGAACTACGATCGATGATACGTGCTTTCCACAGATGGAACAGATTAGACCTGACGGGAGGAACGATATGGGTGGAAAGTCGGCTGATTGCCTTCACTTTCGGGTGTCCCATCAACCAATCTACCTTCGATGTATGCGTAGAAAAAGCCGATACTACTTACGAAGGAGCATTCGCCATTATCAATCAGGAGTTCGTAAAGCACCTGCCGGAGCAGTATTTCTACATCAACAGAGAGGAAGACATGGGCGACGAAGGACTACGTTACGCCAAGTTATCCTATAAACCCGACATTCTTTTAGAAAAAAACAACGTCACGGAGAAATATCCTTTGGCACAGTTTGAAGACCAACAAAGGATAAAAAAAGAAACAAGACAACTGTGGA
>CAUUQE010000079.1:0-11291 GCA_963547065.1 uncultured Prevotella sp.
CTAATCTATTGGCAGATTTATTCAGGATAGAAAAGAAACCGAAGCGCGGACTTCTCGCCTTCGAATGGGTGGTGTTGGCGTATATGGTATTTACACTGACAATCGTATTTTTTGCTTATACCAAACTTACCAATCCCGAAGAAATGATATGGGGACGCATAAGAGTGGCGGTAATGACGGTGGCCATGTGGCTTATCTATAAGCTTGCGCCCTGTAAGTTGACACTTCTTGCGCGTGTATTGCTGCAGCTTGGACTGCTTGCATGGTGGTATCCAGACACGTATGATATTAACCGAATATTCCCGAACCTTGATTATATGTTCGCCGAATGGGAACAACAGTTGTTCGGTTTCCAGCCTGCATTGGTGTTTGCCTCTACGTTTTCCTCGCCTATCGTAAGTGAATTGATGGATTTAGGCTATGCTTCGTACTACCCGATGATAGTGTTTGTCGCCTTTTTCTTTTTCTTTTATCGCTACAAAGACTTCGAATGCTGCGCCTTTGTGATACTGGCATCATTCTTTACCTATTATGTTATTTTCGATCTGTTGCCCGTTGTGGGCCCCACTTTCTATTATAAAGCGGTGGGAACAGATAAGATTGCCGGCGGTATATTCCCTGCCTTACGCCACTATTTCGACATTCATCAAGATTGCTTGCCCAGTCCTGGCTATACAAATGGCTTGTTTTATAACCTTGTAGAGAGTGCCAAGGCTGCCGGAGAGCGCCCTACAGCGGCATTCCCCAGCTCTCATGTAGGCATATCCACGGTGTGCATGCTGCTTGTATGGCATGCCCGAGGGCACAAGTTGTTGCTTCTGTTGCTGCCGTTTTACGTTTTGCTGTTTTTCTCTACGGTGTATATTCAGGCTCACTATGCTATCGATGCCATTGCAGGAGTGTTAACGGGAGCGCTGTTTTACCTCGGTTTCATGTATATACACCACAGATATTCAACTTAGAAAGCTCTCGCCTGCTCTCTTTTGCTCACTTCAAAATCGTTATGATTTATTTGAAAATCATGTTCTTTGCACTATACAATAATAACAAAAACAAATGATATTCGAACAATAGAGAGTAAACTCTACCATTCATGGCTCGCACTATAATAAGCAACCAACAAAAGAAAAGAATGATAACAAAGAAAGAAATCGATGTTTTCGACTATGCAAACAAAATTATTCGAGGCATAAAGGAAAGCGTATTACTTACTACAAAGGCCGAAGGCAGAATAAACACGATGACTATCAGCTGGGGAATGCTGGGAATAGAACAGAGTGTTCCGGTGTTCACCACGTTTGTAAGAGAAGGTAGGTTTAGCCGCGAGCAACTCGACTGCAACGGTGAATTTACCATAAACATACCCTATAGCGAGTGCGACCGTAGGACATTAGCCTTTTGCGACACCAAAAGCGGGCGCAATACCGACAAGATTAAAGCCGCCGGACTTACGCTCATCGATGCCGACATGGTTACTGTTCCCGCCATAGAATAGTTCCGTTTAACCTTGGAATGTAAGGTAATTTACAAACAGTGGCAAGACCTCAATGCATTAAACAATACAGAAATGCGCAATAATTGTTATCCACAAGACATTCCAAGTATAGCTTCAAGAGTCAATAAAGATGCCCATATTGCCTATTACGAGCAGATTTCGAAAACATACATTATTGAATAAACAACCTTATCAGTTATCAAATGACCACATTTACAGATACTATTACTGCCGAACTGCAGGCCTTTTCGCAAGACGAAAAGCGCAAAGTGCTGCCTCGTTTCTTCAAAACAGGCAAGGGAGAATATGGGGAAGGCGACGCTTTCTTGGGTGTTGTAGTGCCGGATGTAAGGAATGTAGCACGGAAGCACAAGGTGGCGAACTTCGATGAGATACACGAACTCATGACCTCTACATGGCATGAAGTGCGCCTATGCGCACTGCTCATCATGGTCGAACAGTGCAAACAAGCCAACGATACCGACCGTAAAGCACTCTTCGATCTCTATTTGTCGCTCACCGAGCGCATCAACAATTGGGATTTGGTAGACCTCTCCTGCCGTTTCGTCATCGGCGAATATCTCTTAGACAAACCGCGCGACATTCTTTATCGGCTTGCTGAAAGCCCGTTGTTGTGGGATAATCGCATCGCCATCGTATCCACTTTTGCTTTTATCCGACATAACCAACTCGACGATACCTTTGCATTGTCCACCAAAATGATGGCGCATACGCACGATTTAATGCATAAAGCCATCGGTTGGATGCTGCGCGAAGCCGGCAAACGCGATGAACAAAGGCTCTATAATTATATCGTGCAACACCGGAATGAAATGCCCCGAACGATGTTACGCTATGCCATCGAAAAGTTTCCACCCGATGTCCGGGCTCAACTTATGGCGCGTTCGTAGTCATTACAATGTCTTTTCCGCACATCGTAAATTACGAACATAGCTCCTTTCACAATCCTCCATACATATAAAGCCTCTGCCATAAATACTTTCAAACCTATATAAAACGAGACTATATATCCTACACATTCTTATTTTCTCATACTTTCAATTACAGAACATCTATTATACGATACTCCCATTTTTACAGTTTTCCCTCATTATCCTGCCCATGTATCGAAAATAGGGATGGCATCTATCGCCATTATTCCTATGGTATAAGGCTGATAGGTGTGCTGTCTATCATAATATTGTTATAAACATAGCGGATGAAGATGCACCTGCAAGGATGCTTTTCTATCTTATTTAAAGCCGAAAACTTATATTTTTATAAAATTGGCATTGGTTTTGCATTCAGAACAAAAGAAAGATATATCTTTGCAAGAGATAGGCGGCATCTCAGCGATATGGAGCAAATTCCACCGCTCAGGGCGTGCACTGTCTGAATAATACGAAATATTCACTAAAAACAAGAAATAAAATGAATGCAGAAGAATTAGAGAAAGTGATACGCGAGAAAGAGGGTTCAATGTCATTGGCATTCCCTGCCTTGATGCGTAAAGTATATGTGTGGATGACAATGGCTTTGGTCATAACGGGCATAACGGCATACGGCGTGGCAAGTAATACGCAGTTGATGATGGCCATTTGGTCACATCAAGTCTTCCTGTTCGGACTGATTATCGCTGAATTAGCAATGGTATTCGCTATTTCAGCAGCCATCAATCGCCTGTCGCTTACTATGGCTACGTTGCTTTTCATACTATACTCGGCGTTCAATGGCGTTACCCTGTCTGCAATATTCGTCGTATATTCGCCAGTCATCATTACCAAAGTGTTCTTCATCACAGCCGGAACATTCGGCGCAATGGCGGCATACGGCTACTTTACCAAGCGCGACCTGACGTCGATAGGACGACTCCTGTTCATGGCGTTGATAGGACTTATCATCGCTACAGTGGTTAACTTGTTCCTGAAGAGTGCCACTTTCGACATGATATTAAGCTATGTAGGTGTGTTAGTCTTTGTGGGGTTGACCGCTTGGGATAGCCAGAAAATCAAACGAATGCTCGCTATGCAGACGTCAATGGACGAAAATGCCATGAAAATAGCGCTTCTTGGCGCCCTTAGCCTATACTTGGATTTCATCAATTTGTTCCTTTATCTGCTCCGAATCTTTGGCAGAAGCAACAATTAAGCAGATATCTGTGTAAAACAAACCGTAAACATCAAACTTAAAGAATACCGCTATGCAAAAGAAAGAATATCAGAACGACGTGGCCAAAATGCCCTCCGAATGCACCTCTATATTGGTGGGAAGGAAGATGACCGACGACGGTTCGATGATCGTAGCACGCTCAGAAGACTGGGATACCCTGCATGCAAAGAACTTAGAAATATTTGCCGATACCGACGAAGGTCCCGAAAAGTTCGAAGCCAAGGACAGTCCGTTCCGCTGCGAGCTGCCACGTAAAGCGTTCGGATATTCCGCCTTGTCTCCTCATCACCTGCATAGTCATTGGGGAAGTGCCGGCTTTAACACCGCCGGAGTGGGTATGAGTGCCACCGAAACCATATTCAGTAATGCAAAAGCCCTACAGGCCGATCCACTTGTAGATACTGGTGTGGCCGAAAATAGCATCTATAACATCGTGCTGCCCTATATAGGTACAGCCCGCGAGGGTGTGGCACGTGTTGGCAAGCTCATAGAACAACATGGCGCGGCAGAAGGCTTTGCTATTGGTTTTGTAGACGCCCAAGAGGTTTGGTACATAGAAAATGCAGGCGGACACCGTTGGTTAGCTTGCCGAATACCCGACGACAAATACTTCGTAACGGGTAATCAAAGCCGCTTCCGTGCATACGATCCGCAGGATAAAGATAACTACATGGCCTCTAAAGACCTTATAGAATTTGCCATAGCCAATGGTCTCTACGATCCTAAAGACGGCGCATTCGACTTCCACAAGGCGTATGCAAGAGACGAACAGTTAGACACTACATACAATTACCCGCGTGTATGGGGATTACAGGCCATGCTGAGTCCGCAGATACAGAATGACGTTACCCGCAATACATTCTCCGTTTTTGCCGATGCCGACCATAAACTATCACTGGAAGACATGCGGAAAGCGTTCAGATTTCATTACAACGGAACCGAACATGATCCCTATCTGCACAGCAATCCCAAGGAGAAATACCGTCCTGTATCTATCTTCCGTACCACGCAGACGCATATCCTACAGGTGCGCCCCGATCTGCCTAAGGCCATCGGCAGGGTGAACTACATGGCCATGGGCATGGCTGTACTGGGCGTATTCCTGCCACTTTACCAAGGCATCACATCATATCCTGAAGCCTACACTAAAGGTACGAACCGTTCAAGCAACGACTCTGCTTACTGGAAGTTCCGCAAGGTGCAGACTTTGGGCATGGTTAATTTCAACCGATTTGCACCGATTATTCAAGATACATACGCCAAATTCGAGAAAGAAACGACACAACGGCAGAAAGGAATGGAAGAACAATACTTGCAAATCTATCGGTCTCAGCCTATCAGAGCGCAAGAATTGATACAACAGTTCTCCGACAAAATGCTGCTCGATGCACTCGACATGGCCGACAACCTGACCGAAGAGCTATTCACACTCCTTGCCATAGACACGCAAAATGAATACCGTTTCGCCGGTGCATAGGTATTATGCATGCTCTGCAGACACGAGATAACAAAAACGTTTCCACAAGGTGCGACATATATCTGCCTTGTGGATTTTTTGTACTTTCTTTCTATAACGACCACAGAGCGATAAAACCGAACCACAAGAATTGCGTCATATTACTACAACAAGTAATTCAAAGCGCGATAAGAGATAAACTGAAATAAAAATAAATCAAATGAAAAAATCAACATTAATTATGGCCGGACTGCTCTGTCTGGGCCTCACAAGTTGTGGAACAATAGGTGTTACCACCAATTCCAACAACTCTTCAACAAGCAATGTATTAGGAAGTGTATTAGAAACCACAACAAATGCCAATACTATAGGTAACGTATTGTCGAGCATATTGGGTATAGACCGGCCGACAGAGCAACAACTTATCGGCACTTGGAGGTACAATGAACCCGGTGTGGCATTCACTTCAGAGAACACATTGGCCAAAGCAGGAGGCGAAGTCGCCGCTGCCGAAATAAGAAACAGGCTGAAAGAACGCTACTCCGCAGTAGGTTTATCAAGCAGTAACACGCAAATCACCTTCAACAACGACCACACTTTTACGGCAAAGATCGCCGGAAGATCGGTGAACGGAACATACAGTTACGATGCAAACAACAGCAAACTTATGCTCAACACATACTTTCTAACCATTCCATGTTATGCAAAAAAGACTTTAATAGGCATGAGTTATCTGTTTGAATCAAAGAAACTACTGCCTTTGTTGCAGATGGCATCAACGCTCAGTGGCAACTCAACTGTACAAACCATCGGCGATTTAAGTAAGAATTACGACGGAGTACGCATTGGATTCGACACAAAAAAATAAATTACGAGCTTCGGGTTGCTACCTGAAGCTTTGCAAATATCTGTCTTCTTAGATATTAAAACATGAAGTAGTTAATCCACCAAGCCATTAATTTTAGTGCATAAGATTCACTCAAAGCCAAATTGTAAAACTAACGGCTTAACAACTTAACTACATCACTTCCAAACTATAGCAAACCAAAATCTACAAAATTTCACCTCGTAACTTAGCTAAAAAGCGCTCACGATCTATGATAAAGCGCAGATGTTCGCCCTCCCCGATTACCGTGTCTCCTTGTTTTGCCGTAACATGGAAATAGAGCTTCTGCCCTTCTACCTTATTTAATACGGCTGTAGCCTCCACTTTCTCACCTATTCCGGTGGGCTTCAAATGCGAGCACTCTATATGTCCGCCCACAGTAGACGATCCTTCAGACAGCTCATCTGCAACGGCCAGCATGGCTGCATTCTCCATCAATGCCATCATGGCAGGCGTGGCAAGCACCGCAAGGTCTCCCGATCCCATCGACAGAGCCGTATCCTTGCGCTCTACAATGAGTCTGCTTGTATGCGTTAATCCCTCTTTTAACATCGTTTTCAGTTATTTGCTTCTGTTATTTTCAATCGTTCTTTCAAGGCTACAAAGATAAAATAATTCCGACAGACCTCCAAATAATGAGACTTACATCTATACCCTATCGCTGATAGACTGTACATCTAACGTCCTTAGACATACTGTTTATCCACCTTACATCATGCGTGTACCGATAAAAGAATACACACACATCCGTAGAGACTTGCTCGTTCAAGTATATTTCCTTCTAAACATTTCTACTTTAAATAGTACTTAAATAAGTTATACTTCTACACGATAAACCGAATCTTCACAAAAACAAAATAAACCATGCCATTCGTCCAACTCTCATATAAATATACCCTATCGATTATAAAAACTTCATGAATTCACTCTAAAATATAAATATTTATACAGAAAAGCTTGGATATTCAGCTAGAAACTCGTATATTTGCAGTATTAAAACGCATAAAAATACACCTTATGAAGGTAAAGAATAGTAGAATGGAAGCCCTAAAAATGCTCATTTCGAGTAACGAATTGAGCAGTCAGGAAGAGGTTCTGCAGGCATTGAAGCGCGAAGGTTTCAAGATTACACAAGCCACCTTGAGCCGCGACCTTAAACAACTAAAAGTGGCAAAAGCGGCCAGTATGAACGGTAAATATGTTTATGTGCTGCCCAACGAGACCATGTATAAGCGCATACACAAACCTCTGTCGGCAATAGAAATGACGCGTACGCCGGGGTTCATATCCATCAACTACTCTGGAAACATCGGCGTAATCAAAACACGCCCGGGATATGCCAGCAGTATCGCTTACAATATAGACAACAGCAGCCTACCCGAAATACTGGGAACCATAGCGGGCGACGATACTATATTCATCGTTATGAAAGAAGGTTCGCACCGAGATACGCTGACAGATACGCTGAATGTCATTATCGCGAATATCTGATAGAAGCGTAAAAGAATGGAAGGGATTAAAATAATGGCAGCCAACACCTCTCACGAAAGGTTTATCAACACTATTCTTCTGCCCGTTGCAGAAGTAACGAAAGTACGTGGCACAGGTATCACCAAACGTACCCACGAGTATCTGACCACCAAGATAAGAAAGATAAAAGTGAAGACTGCGCCGCACGGAGATACGTCTACGGAGGGCAACTACATAGCAACGTAGGACAATAAGCATCATGTTATCACTTTCGGACTCATCGTTCATGCCAACGAAGAGAGTCAACATGACAGTTTTCTCCTATTTCCTTTCAAGAAAAAAGATACTGCACGAAGGTTTACTTTATGGTATCTTATCCAGAAAAAAAGTATATTTTGCAACTTTCTCCATGTATCCTACGTCTAACAGACGAAATATTTAAAGACTACATATTATGGCAAATGGAAAAAAAATAGTTCGTTCTAACAATCGAATGATAGCAGGCGTGTGTAGCGGATGGGCCAATTATTTGGACGTAGACGTTACACTTTTCCGTATTATCTATGCAATACTCACGATTTGCACGGCTTTCAGCGGTATCATCATTTACCTAATCTGCTGGCTTGTTATGCCCGAAGAGTAATAACGTCTCCTCTAACCTCTTCCTATAGAGAAGCCTCAGAAAGAGAATTGACACCTTCCTGATCAACGGAAGGCTACAGACATACTGCCAACATGCGCCAAAAATGACATAACCACCTATTATATATAGTACATCACATAAGAACATCTATCTTCGGAACAGGCCCTATGGATGGAAACTTTGCAGAAAGCTTGCTTAAAATATCGGTCTACGATGTCGCCGACATTATAATAGTCATCCCCACACAGAGCAAACTCCAACAATTCGTAAAGGCTGGAGCCAACATCTAATAAAGTAACATTTGCAGACGACATAATCATCAAAAAACTTAAAGAAATGGCGTATGCAAGATTTACGAGTATCATAATCTGCAAACTCAAAACCGATACAGAATAGCGCTGCATCCATTCCCTATCTTGCACACTCAGAATCGCTGTGTGCAACATTTTTGCGTTTATTTAGATTATGTCAAATAAAAAGCAACACCATCTTCACATTTAGGAAAACTTTTCGTACTTTTGGGCGAACTTAACACGTATTTTTATGGAAGAAGCAATCAAACAAATAGGACAACGCCTGAAAGGTCTTCGTGACGTATTGAATATTCCTGCCGAGGAAGTTGCCGAACTTTGTGGCATCTCTTTGAAGCATTATCTGAAAATAGAAGCAGGAGAAGCCGATCCTTCCGTGTACAGATTAACCAAAATTTCCAAGCGATATGGCATCGAGCTCGACGTGCTTCTTTTCGGTGAGGAACCACGTATGAACGATTATTTCCTTACTCGAAAGGGACAAGGCTTTAGCATCGATCGCAGTAAAGACTATCAATATCAGAGTTTGGCAGCCGGTTTTCGCGGACGAAAGATAGAACCTTTCCTCGTTACAGTATCGCCCTTACCCGGTGATACCAACCATAACAAGAATGCACACGATGGACAAGAATTCGATCTCATACTCGAAGGAGTACTCGAAATAACCCTCGGAGACAAGATACTCGTGCTCAATCCGGGCGACAGCATCTATTTCAACTCCACTAACATGCACTGCATGCGTGCACTCAAGGGCGAACCCGTGAAATTTCTATGCATTGTAATCTAAAGATAGAAGTAAAATGATAGAAAGATTTTTAACGCAAACGCATTTCACATCCGAGACGGATTACAAGCGTAACATGCATTTCATAGTGCCCGAGAAGTTCAATTTTGCATACGATGTTATGGATGTTTGGGCAGACGAAAAGCCCGACAAACTGGCTTTGTTGTGGGCAAGTGAAAAAGGAGAAGAACGCCGTTTCACCTTTAAAGATATTAAAGAGCAGACCGATAAGACAGCAAGTTATTTCCAATCTCTCGGTATCGGGCACGATGACAAGGTAATGTTGATCCTTAAACGGCACTATCAGTGGTGGTTGTCTATGCTTGCATTGCACAAACTCGGTGCAGTTGCCATCCCTGCCACCCACATGTTAACCAAGAACGATATAGTTTATCGCAATCAAAGAGCAAGCATCAAGGCAATTATCTGTGCAGACGATGAGTACATAGTGAAACAAATACTGGAGGCAATGCCCGAAAGTCCAACAGTTAAGACATTGGTCAGCATAGGCAAAACGAAACATACAGGCTTCCATCATTGGGAGGAGGAATGGGATAAAGCCCCGAAATTCGTGCGGCCAGAGCATGTAAATACCAACGAAGATACCATGCTTATGTACTTTACAAGCGGCACGAGCGGAGAACCAAAGATGGTTGCACACGACTTTCTCTATGCTCTCGGTCATCTTACCACGGGCGTGTTCTGGCACAATCTGTCGGAAGAAAGCATTCATCTTACCGTAGCCGACACAGGTTGGGGCAAGGCCGTTTGGGGTAAACTCTACGGTCAATGGTTCGCAGGAGCCACCGTTTTCGTATATGATCATGAAAAATTCACTGCCGAGAAGCTCATGCGACAGATTGAGAAGTATCGTATAACATCGTTCTGTGCACCGCCAACCGTTTACAGGTTCATGATCCGCGAAGACTTCAGCAAGTATGATCTGTCATCATTGCAATACTGCACCACTGCCGGAGAGGCCCTTAATCCATCGGTATTCGACCATTTCTACCGGCTAACCGGCATTCGTTTGATGGAAGGATTTGGGCAAACAGAGACTACAATGACACTTGGAACATTCCCATGGACAAAACCTAAGCCCGGTTCAATGGGTAAACCCAACTCTCAATACGACATCCGTTTGATGAAGAACGACGGCGTAGAGTGCGAAGACGGTGAGAAAGGTGAAATTTGCATACGCATACGTGGGCGGAAACCCATCGGCCTGTTCAAGGGATATTATCGTGACGAAGCTCTTACGGAGAAAGTCTGGCACGACGGCATGTACCATACAGGCGACATAGCATGGCGTGATGAAGACGGTTACTACTGGTTTGTAGGACGGGCAGACGACGTGATTAAGAGCTCCGGATACCGCATTGGACCGTTCGAAGTAGAGAGTGCGTTGATGACACACCCCGCAGTTGTGGAATGTGCCATTACCGGAGTACCCGACGAAATACGCGGTATGGTGGTGAAAGCCACCGTAGTTCTGGCACAAGAATGGAAGACCAAAGCGGGCGATGAGTTAGTAAAAGAATTGCAAAACCACGTAAAGAGTGTAACTGCACCTTATAAATATCCACGTGTGATAGAGTTCGTAGAGGAACTACCCAAAACCATTAGCGGTAAAATCCGCCGTGTGGAGATCAGAGAAAAAGATAATAATAACCAATAAATGAAAAAACTGGTATTTACGAACGTTGCCGATATCGACTAAATATCTTGCAATTAAAGACAAGAAACGATGTGCTGATGTACGATGATCGGACATCTGAAGGCTGTAAAGCATAACTTACAGCACGAATAAAAACATAACAGGCGTCTCGAACATTCTTATTCCGAGGTGCTTGTTTCTTATATACATTCGAAATAGACGATACATCTTTCAAACATAACCCATACACCTATCAAGCACAGCCGACACACCTATTCCGCATAGACCATACATCTATTGATTGCTTCTCCAACTGGTTAGAAAAGAAAAGATATATTCTGCGCGTAAAAGATTCAATAAATTTATATCTTTCAGATAATCAATGAAATAAGAAAGTATAAAGGAAGAATGGGTTACGAC
>CAUUQE010000080.1:0-11233 GCA_963547065.1 uncultured Prevotella sp.
GACAGATTCTTCATAACGTGACGACTAATTTCTCATAAACCGTCGACAACCCTATCGAAAAATGTCGACAGCCCTATCGAAAAATGTCGACATTCCCATTAAAAAATGTCGACAGTTCCATTAAAAACTGTCGACTATCCTCTTGTAGACTATTGACTACTTTCTCATAAACTTAGGTTTTAAACCACTCCAATAATTTCGGTGACCGAATGATATCCATGAGCATCCAGCCACTCATTAAGTCCTTTACATACCTTGACCGATACTGCCGGATCAAGGAAATTAGCAGTACCAATCTGTATAGCAGTAGCACCAGCCATTAAAAATTCAATGGCATCTTGGGCAGTACAAATACCTCCAAGGCCTATAACAGGAATCTTAATAGCCTTGGCTACCTGCCATACCATACGTAACGCCACAGGTTTTATGGCAGGTCCGCTGAGCCCACCAGTACCGATACTCAACAACGGGCGGTGTTTTTCGATATCAATAGCCATGCCCATAAGCGTATTGATCAGCGATACACAGTCTGCTCCTTCATTCTCACAAGCACGAGCAATCTCGGTTATATCCGTAACATTGGGCGAAAGTTTTACAATCAATGTTTTATGATAACGCTGCCGTACAGCCTTAACAACACTTGCAGCCCCGCTATATGTTACGCCAAAAGCCATTCCCCCAACCTTTATATTGGGGCATGAAATATTTAATTCTATGGCAGGTATGTTTGGCAAAGCATCTATACGGGCAGCACACTCGGCATAATCGTCGTGCGAATTGCCACTTACATTCACAATAATATGGGTCTTTATATCCTTTATTTGTGGATAAATCTGTTCACAGAAATAATCTACACCCTTATTCTGTAATCCAACACAGTTCAACATTCCGCCACTTGTCTCGGTCATACGTGGGTAGTCGTTACCTTGTCTGGCATGTAAGGTTGTGCCCTTTACCACTATACCACCGATATCTTCTAAAGACATGAAGTCTACATATTCCAATCCATAACCAAAGGTACCTGATGCGGTCATAACAGGGTTTCTGAATATAATGTCATTTATCTTTACATTTAAATCTGCCATAGTAACTTCTTAATATTTAACACAGGGCCTTCTTTGCACACACATATATTACCTTCGTCTATCGTATTTTCCACACAGCATAGACAGGCACCTATTCCACAGGCCATTTTATTCTCTAACGATACTTCACAATCTATGCTCTGTGTCTTTGTAAAACGCGCTATAGCCGTCATCATTGGCTTTGGACCACAAGTAGCTATATGGTCGAAACGACTTGTTCGTAAGATGGAATGGTCAGTAACAAAACCTTTTTCACCAAAAGATCCGTCTTCTGTAGTTAAATACAGGTTGCCTAACGCCTTAAAATAGTTGAGCTCTATAAGTCCCGCCACTGTTTTTGCTCCCAAAAGAAAATTAGGTGTACCGCCCATTTCCTTAATCTTTTTGCCTAAAAAGAGCAATGGAGCGACACCGACACCGCCTCCTACAAGCAGAAAACGGTCTTTCTTATCCTTTGGTAAGGTAAAACCATTTCCCAAAGGAAGTATACAATTTAGCTTATTCCCCTGTTGTAATCTTGATAAGGCACGGGTTCCGTCGCCGATAGCAGCCACAAGTAACCACAATTCGTTATGTTTCTTGTCTACATAATTAATAGAAATAGGACGCCTGAGAAAGGTTTTCGGTGAATTTTCTATCTTCACTTCAACGAATTGTCCCGGCAACATATCAGGGAGAGGCGTTGAGTCTGTAAGACGTATAATGAAATGTAGCTTGCTTAAGACCTCAACAGAATTGACAAAAAGGTCAATACAGTATTTTTTCATTATTACTCAATTAAATTATCCTACAAATATAGATAAAATTTTCCGATTATAAACCGTTGAGACAAAAAACAGAAATAATTTCTCTTGAAATAGCCTTGTTCGTATATCGGTCAATGTAGCCTTGACATTCACAAAGATAGCATTTATTTTTGTATTTTGACAGAAGATGGAGAATTTGACAACGTACAAGTACGATATGCTGAAAGTTTATGTGGGAAATATCTATTGATTGTTGTAATGAAAAATATGTAACTCAATATTTTGTAATCTGTTTGATTTAGTTTAACTTTGCAGAGCAAATATTTGAAACAGATTAATTAATTTGAATTAAGAAATGAAAGCATATGTTTTTCCCGGACAGGGTTCGCAATTTGTAGGTATGGGCAAAGACCTGTACGAAACTAATTCTCTTGCAAAAGAATTATTCGATAAAGCTAATAAAATTCTTGGTTTTAAGATTACAGATATTATGTTTGCCGGAACCGACGACCACTTAAAACAAACAAAAGTAACTCAACCTGCAGTATTTCTGCACAGCGTTATTTCGGTGCTCCGCATGGGCGATGGGTTTGAACCTTCAATGGTAGCTGGCCACTCATTGGGTGAGTTCTCTGCACTGGTCGCATCGGGAGCACTGAGCTTTGAAGATGGGCTACGTCTTGTACATGCTCGTGCGCTCGCCATGCAGAAAGCTTGTGAGACGAGTGCCGGAACTATGGCAGCCATTATCGGACTGACCGACGAGAAGGTAGAGAAAATTTGTAGTGAGGTGAGCACAGCAGGTAACGTTGTGGTTGCGGCCAATTATAATTGTCCCGGGCAACTGGTGATTTCGGGAAACATAAATGCTGTAAATGCGGCATGTGAAAAAATGAAAGCAGCAGGAGCAAAGCGTGCGCTTCCGCTGAAAGTGAGCGGTGCATTCCATTCGCCGTTGATGCAGCCGGCCAAAGAAGAGTTGCAGGTTGCGATTGAACAGACGAATATCAACGTTCCCAAGTGTCTCGTTTATCAGAATGTAGACGGTAAACCGCATACGGATGCTGTCGAAATAAAGGCAAATCTCATTGCTCAGTTGACAAGCCCGGTACGCTGGACTTCTTCTGTGCAGAATATGATTGCCGATGGAGCAAGTGACTTCACAGAGTGCGGGCCGGGTAAAGCATTGCAAGGAATGATCGGGCGAATCAATAAAGACGTAACTGTTCACGGTGTCGAAGAATCATAATCGATGGGAGACGGCAAGAAGATAATTATTTATCAAGTTCTCACACGTCTTTTCGGCAATTGTAACCAAACTCGTAAAGAAAATGGTTCGATTGCCGAAAATGGTGTTGGAAAAATGGAAGACTTTACGCCGAAGGTATTAAGGAAGATACGCAATTTGGGCGTCACGCACATGTGGTTCACGGGTGTAATTCGTCATGCAACCACAACGGACTATTCTCAACGTTACGGCATACCACGCCAACATGCGGAAGTGGTGAAAGGAAAAGCGGGCTCTCCGTATGCTATCGCCGATTATTACGATGTGGATCCTGACCTTGCCATAGACGTGGAAAAACGTATGCAGGAGTGGGAGAGCCTGATTGCGCGCACCCATCATGCGGGCATGAAAGTTATTATGGACTTTATCCCCAATCATGTGGCGCGAGAATATCAATCGATATGCAAGCCGAATGGAGTAAAAGATTTGGGAGAGGATGACCGAACTGATAGACAATTCGACCAACAGAATAACTTTTATTACTGTCCTAATCAAGAGTTGTCTCTTGGTTTTATCAATAAGGAACATAATACTTATCATGAAATGCCTGCCAAGGCTACTGGTAATGATCATTTCGACAATTGTCCGGGAGTGAATGATTGGTATGAAACGGTGAAGCTGAATTACGGTGTTGATTATTGTGATGCTGGCGGGCGTCTTTACCATTTCGAGCCCATACCCAATACATGGCTAAAGATGACGGATATACTTTTGTATTGGATAGCTAAAGGAATAGATGGCTTCCGTTGCGATATGGTAGAAATGGTTCCCACTGCTTTTTGGGCGTATGTTATCAGTATTGTAAAGAAACGTTTTCCTAAGACAGTCTTTATCGGTGAAGTGTATGTTTCTGACCTGTATCGAGCATATATCGAAAGCGGTTTTGATTATCTTTACGATAAGGTGGGGATGTACGATTGCCTACGGGATGTTATCTGCGAAAATCGGCCAGCTAGCACTATTACTTATCAATGGCAACATGTTGATGATATCAACGAGCGTATGCTCTATTTCTTGGAGAATCACGACGAGCAACGTATTGCAAGCGATTTCTTCTGTGGCAATGCCTGCAAGGCTATTCCAGGAGTGATGGTAAGTGCGTTGATGCGTAAAAATCCGTTTATGCTTTATGCTGGACAAGAATATGGTGAACGCGGAATGGACAAGGAAGGTTTCAGTGGGATCGATGGTCGCACAAGTATTTTTGATTATTGGTCGGTTGAGGCAATACGCAGAGGGTATTTTGCCCAACAACAATTAACAGCCGAAGAGTGCATACTCGTCGACCGATATAAACAAATTTTGAATATCGCTAAACAAGAGCAAGCCATTGCGAAAGGCGATTTCTTTGATCTGATGTATGTAAATGCGATGTCGAATAGTTTCAATCCTCGTTATCAGTATGCTTTTCTGCGAAAGTACCGAAGTACATTGCTGTTTATCATCGTCAACTTCTCTGATAAGACGGTGCAGACGGCTACGATTATTCCCGAACACGCATTCGATTGTCTTAGGATGACGGAGTGCGTTACCAATGGTGTAGAACTGCTGACGGGTAAAAGCCAGACCATTGCACTAAGGAAAGATGGTGTGATAGCAACAATGGTATCTCCATACAATGGATGTATTTTTAAATTCAATTTATCGATGACGAATATAGACATTAATTTCAACGACCATAACAAGGAAGATTTTCCTCCTGCACACACTGCGGAGCATTTGCTCAACCAAACTATGGTGAGAATGTTCGGTTGCGAACGTTCGAATAATGCGCATATAGAGCGGAAGAAGAGCAAAATTACCTACATCTTGGACCATAAGCCAGACCGTAAGGAAGAAAAGGCCATAGAAGATAAGATGAACGAGCTGATACGGAAAGACCTTCCCGTAACCTATGAAGTCTTGGACAGAGATCATTTACCTGCCGATGTGAAAACCGATCGTCTGCCTGCCGACACCTCAGATATGCTCCGGCTTGTGCGTATCGGCGATTACGACGTTTGTCTTTGTATTGGTAAACATGTGCGGTCGACGAGTCAGATAGGTAGATTTGAAATCCTCGGTACGAGCTGGGATGAGACGAAACATGCTTATCGAATTAGATTTAAAGTCATACAATAATTGTTATACAAAATGATGTTTTCTTTGTCAAAAAGAGAACATCTTTTTTTTGTCTCATTATTTTTTTATTCCTTTGCAAGTAGTATGAGTGTAAAGAGTCCTATACTGACAATTACCGGATCGGATAGCACAGGTGGATCAGGAGTACAGGCTGATATACGTGTGATATCCGAGTTGGGAGGTTATGCAGTATCTGCAATTACTTCAATCACCGTGCAGAACACGCTCGGTATTCAAGAATTTTATGATATTCCGAGTGATATTGTTTCGGGACAGATAGAAGCCGTTATCAACGATATGGAACCGGAAATAGTCAAGATAGGTATGATTCGTAATGTAAAGGTGTTGTTAGTAATAATTAATGCTATCAAAAAATATTCTCCACGAGCTATTATATACGATCCTATCGTATGTTCGGCAGTGGGGGAGCAGTTGATGAAAAAAGATATTATAATGCAGATCATACATAAACTTTTACCTGTTTGTACGCTGATTATCATTAAAAAGCAAGATGTGGAATACATCATGCAGCAAAAGATAGAAAGCCATTATGATGAAATGATGGCAGTCGAAAGTTTGAAAGCTGCCGGCTGTCAAGAAGTTTTGTTACTGGAAGACGAATCTTATCATGGGTTGGGTAATCATTTATCATCAGCAATCGCCTATTATTTGAGCAACGGGATTGCATTGCACGATGCCATTACGCAGGGAAAGGCCTATATCAAGCATAAGATTGTGCGAGGTACGGAACAAAGGGGGCGAGGAGGCAAACTCTTTAATGAATTTGTTAATTTGGTTTCGGCCCATGTCAGAACCAACAGTGATGTTGCATTCTATGCAGACCGACTCAATGTCAGTGGTAGATATCTTGCACAGGTAACCAAACGAATTTCGTCTAAGGCTCCGAAAATTATTATTGATGAATACCTTATTCATGAAATAGAAACCGAATTACTTGCAACAGAGAAAACAATTCAAGAGATTGCTTACGATTTTAAATTTTCATCACAGGCGCATTTTACCAAGTTTTTCAAAAAGATGAAAGCCTGCTCTCCAAGTATATATCGTAAAAATAAAATAATATGACAAACGAAAGACAAACATTAAACCGTAATTTAGCTCAAATGTTGAAGGGTGGAGTAATTATGGACGTAACCACCCCACAACAGGCACGTATTGCCGAACAGGCGGGTGCTTGTGCAGTAATGGCATTAGAGAGAATACCAGCCGATATCCGTGCTGCTGGTGGTGTATCGCGTATGAGTGATCCTAAAATGATAAAAGGAATACAGGAGGCTGTTTCTATTCCTGTGATGGCAAAATGCCGTATTGGGCATTTTGTGGAGGCGCAGATATTGCAAGCTATAGAAATTGATTATATCGACGAAAGCGAAGTGTTGTCGCCTGCAGACCATACATATCATATAGATAAGAAACAATTTTCAGTACCGTTTGTTTGCGGAGCTAAAGATTTAGGAGAGGCATTGCGTCGCATTGCTGAAGGTGCGACAATGATTCGTACGAAAGGTGAGCCAGGGACGGGTGATATCATTCAAGCTGTTACTCATATACGTTTAATGCAATATGAAATACATAGATTAGCATCAATGACAGAAGATGAACTTTATGAGGCTGCTAAACAACTACAAGCATCTTACGAACTGGTAAAATATGTACACGATAATGGTAAATTGCCCGTTGTGAACTTTGCTGCCGGAGGTATTGCTACACCAGCCGATGCAGCTTTGATGATGCAACTTGGCGCTGAAGGTGTATTTGTGGGGAGCGGTATCTTCAAAAGCGGTAATCCTGAAAGACGTGCTGCTGCCATCGTAAAGGCCGTAACGAATTACAATGATGCTAAGATGCTTGCTGAATTATCTGAGGACCTTGGAGAGGCAATGGTCGGTATTAATGAACAAGAAATACAATTATTGATGGCTGAACGTGGAAAGTAAGTAATGATAATTGGGATATTAGCTTTGCAAGGAGCATTTGCTGAACACGAGCAAATGCTCCGAATTTTAGGAATAGACGTATTTGAGATACGTCAAAGTGATGATTTGAATCGGTCTATAGATGGTCTGATTATTCCGGGAGGTGAAAGTACCGTCCAACTTAAATTATTGAACGAACTCAATTTGTTACTCCCAATACGGCGGATGATAATTGAGGGCATGCCGGTTTTTGGAACGTGTGCGGGGTTGATATTACTTTCTAAAAGTATAGGTGGACAATCTTATAATGGAATCTCCACTATGGACATACAAACGTATAGGAATGCTTATGGGCGCCAGTTAGGGAGTTTTTATGTAGAAAGTAAAATGAAAGGAGTGGGAGAAAAAATTCCTATGACATTTATTCGCGCGCCTTACATTCAAACTCTTTTAAGTGCCGAATGCCAAGCATTGGCCACGGTTAATGAGAGAATAGTTGCTGCCAAACAGGGAAATCAGCTTGTGACGGCGTTCCATCCAGAGTTGACAAATGATACTCGTGTGCATGAGTATTTTTTAAGTATGGTAAAGCGCACAAAAGATATTTCATAAAAAATAATTATATTTGCACAATCGTAGGAAGAAATGAATAAAGGACTTTTGTATTCTTTTGTTTTAGGTTTGTGCATTTTTATTTTGTTTGCATTGAACTTACTGTTCGGCTCAATCGTAATTCCTACTAAAGATGTGTGGAATATTCTGACTGCTGGAGAAGGGATAAGGGAAAGCTGGCGTTATATTGTAATAGAGTCGCGACTGCCGCAGGCAATAACGGCAACTTTGTGTGGTGGGGCATTGTCAGTGAGCGGACTTATGCTACAAACTGCATTCAAGAATCCACTGGCAGGTCCATCAGTTTTGGGTATCAATGGGGGAGCTGCGCTCGGTGTAGCATTAGTGATAATGGCAACGGGAGGAAGTATTTCTACTTTCATGTTCAGTGCGAGTGGTTTTATGGCTGTATTCATAGCTGCTTTTGTAGGAGCAATGGGTGTTACAGCTGTTATTTTTATCTTTTCTCTTGTTATTCAAAATCGCATAATGCTGCTTATTATCGGGTTAATGATCGGTTATCTATCTTCATCAGTCATTTCTTTACTCAATTTTTTTGCGACAGATGAAGGTGTAAAGTCTTTCACAATATGGGGACTCGGTGATTTCAGTGGAGTTTCTTTACAGTATATGCCTGTTTTTGCAAGTGTTATCGTTATCGGCCTACTTTCTTCCATCACACTTATCAAGCCCCTCAATGCATTTCTTTTAGGTGATAAGTATGCAAAAAGTCTTGGTATTTCAGTAGTAAGAGTAAGGAATAAATTGTTGATTACAACAGGCTTACTGACTGCCATAACGACAGCTTTCTGTGGCCCGATTGCTTTTATCGGTCTTGCCGTACCTCATATTGCAAGGTTGTTGCTCGGAACAGAAAACCACAGACAACTCCTTCCGATAACAATTTTGATGGGAAGTGCGGTTACTCTGTTGTGTAATCTGGTATGCTATTTGCCAAAAAACGGGGAAATTATTCCTTTGAATGCCATTACTCCATTGATTGGTGCACCGGTTGTGATTTATGTAATTTATAAAAAATGACGGATGGTTTTTCTTTTGCATCTTAAACAAACCGGAAGTACTTTGTTCGACGATGTCTGAGGTAACATCCATGGTTTAAATTTAAAAGTGCATCGTTCAAACATAATCTTTAAAGCTGTTCGGGATAAGCGTTTATTTAGAACAGCTCCAATTGCCTACTTTCTTCAATATGCACGGGCAATACATCTGGCTTATTCTCAAAGAAGCAATACGTAATCAAAGCCACGCATAGATTCATGATGAAATTGTATACGTAACGATATCGGAAATGAATAAGATTTGCCTTGTTTTTGAGTAATTCATTGATGTACTCTTTATGTACCGTTTGCACAACATCGTCTTGTCCCATAGGGGCATGAGCTTATTCTTCATGTCCGACTTGGGTCCATGAACAAGGTGGATGCCTTGGTTGAAGAGGTTCTCAAAGAATTCTTGCTTGATGTACCCCTTGTCGGCAAACGCTTTTCCGTAGAGCACCTTAGTGAATACGCTTCACACCTTGGGGGGTGTCATCCACGTTTGCGGGGGGTGAGACAGAAGGTCATCACGTCACCCATGTCGTTGCACAACAGGTGCAACTTGAAGCCATGATGCCAACCTATCGTCTCTCTTTCCGCTCTTGGCAAGTCCGTCGAACACCTTGTTGATTTTTCTTCTCATGTTGTGGCATACGGGAATCATCGTACTGTCCACGAAGCTAATACCCGTGCAGTTGCCAAAACCTTGAATGCGCATAAAGGCCATCAGGTCGAAGAACACGTGGGGTATAAGCTCCACAGATACGGCGTTAGGAAAATAGCTCACCACGTGTTCCTTGTTGAAGAACAGGTAATAGTACTTAAAATTACGGAAAGAACCGAAATGGTAGCACGGCAGGATGGTTATGATCCCGCTCTCGGACAATCTGCTCCTTGCAGTTTCTTAGTCGCTTATATCCATCATCCGTGGGGACAACATGGAGGTTTTTAGTTAGTTCGGCATCTAAACTCTTACAAAATTTATTGAGTATACAGAAAGTTTCAGGAGTCCCTTGAGCCTGCGAAAAACTTTGTCTGCGGTAATTATCGCTACATATCTTTTGTAATCATTTGATTTTCAACTATAAAGTTACAAAACATTAGCGAGATTACCAACTTTTTAGGATACTTTCTTATACAGAATTTATATCAATATAGGTTTATGTTAGTGAAATTTTATAGATCTATCGCTGATAGGTAGTATATGTGTTATCGTTAGGTCGTGTATATATTCGACTTATATGATGTTTCTAATATTGATGTGATGAGTGCCTATGTCACTCGGGCTTTTCTAATAATGCTTAATATTTGCCATATTTTTGTATGAAAAGCCTTATAATTGAAAAAAAAAATGTAATTTAGCACCTTAGAAAATAATGCAAAAAACGCTTAGAGCGAAAACGAATGGCATTCTCGTGAATATTTAATAAAAATAACATAGATTAAATGGACGAAAATCAGACAATGGATCAAGACAGGATTATGAGGATCAACATTGAAGAAGAAATGAAGTCTTCATACATCGATTACTCAATGTCGGTCATCGTGGCTCGTGCCCTTCCCGATGTTCGTGATGGTTTTAAACCGGTTCATCGCCGCATCTTGTACGGTATGTTGGGAATAGGAAATACGAGTGATAAACCTTATAAAAAATGTGCACGTGTAGTAGGAGAAGTGTTGGGAAAATACCATCCGCACGGTGACTCTTCTGTGTATGGAGCGTTGGTACGCCTTGCACAAGATTGGAATATGAGGTACACACTTGTCGATGGTCAAGGAAACTTCGGTAGTGTTGACGGCGATTCGGCTGCTGCCATGCGTTATACAGAATGTCGACTATCGAAAATGGGTGAGCATATCATGGATGATCTTGAAAAAGATACTGTGGATATGGCCAATAACTTTGATGATACGTTGCAGGAACCGACGGTTATGCCGACGAAAATACCTAATCTGCTCGTAAACGGAGGAAACGGTATTGCCGTGGGTATGGCAACAAATATTCCCACACATAATCTTAACGAGGTGATCGATGGGTGCTGTGCATATATAGATGATCCCGATATCGATACGGATGGGCTGATGGAGTATATCAAGGCTCCAGACTTCCCCACAGGCGCATATATTTACGGTCTTCAAGGTGTGAAGGACGCTTATGAAACAGGGCGTGGCAGAATAGTGATCCGTGCAAAGGCGGAAATCGAAGTAGGAGAGAACCACGATAAGATCGTTATTACCGAAATACCGTATGGTGTAAATAAGCAACAGCTTATCGAATATATTGCAGATCTTGTAAAAGAAGGTAAACTGGAGGGTATTTCCAATGCAAACGACGAGTCTGGACGACAAGGCATGCGCATTGTAATAGATGTGAAAAGAGAATCGA
>CAUUQE010000081.1:0-11214 GCA_963547065.1 uncultured Prevotella sp.
CGGAACGCTGTCACTGTTTGGCATAAAGACCGTACACGGTTGGCTTTACGCTGCTTTCCAAAGCCCTTTTAAGTCTTTGATTAATAACGCTATCGCTACATTTTTCCGTTTTTCATATTTTATATGTACTTTCTGCTATATAAACGTTAACTTTCATATTTATTTTTAGTATTTGATGCACTTTACATTGTAATAGGAGTTTTGCTTGTTATTAATAAGTGCACTATCTACAAGAGATAGGATATTTATTTATCAGATGTAAATTATGCATCTAAAATAATAATCTGGCAAGGTTATTGAAAGTTACGTTTTTGGGATGTTTCGACAGAGAATGAAACATGGTAATGGAAAATATGAAGGTGCTTGAAGATAGTTACTCGAAAATATTAAAGATGTGTGCTTTAGGGAAAAGTTATAAAAGAAACATTCTTGATTTTAAAGACGTTTTTGTTTATGTCATTATGTTTGGTAATTTATTTCCGTCTATCGGTTGTATCTTTATTCTTATTTGTTTGGTAATCTTGTCGTCTATCTTGTCTATGGGCATAAAGCCTTCTGTCAATAACATTTGTTCTTCAGCTACCTGTTCTATTCGTGCAGTAAATCGTTTTATATCAAGTTTTTGAAGTGTTTCTGCCAAATGCACCTCATCATAGGATAGGGTGGTCATTGTGTGAGTGAGTGTGGTGAGTGTATCTTGCAGTATTTCACCTCTGCAAAATTGATATTTTATGTAAAGTAACAACTTACAGATACGAATTATATTCATATCTGTCTCGCCAGTTTTTTTTATCTGTTGGTCGAAACATTGATGAATGGCAAGATCGTGTTTTTGGATTGTATCTGTGTATAAGTAAAATAATTGATTTAGTACATCTTTGACACTGACACTGTTTGTGATGGTAGGATTTTTAATTAAAACAACGTAATCGTTCCATCCCGTTTGTTTTAAGAACTCAAACTCTACCGTGCTGCACGCATGCAACACAGAGACATGTCGTAGAATATCTTTCAGGTATGATAATCGATATAATCGGCTTCCAATTTTTCTTTGATTTACGATCCAAGGGTGAAAACTGCCTAAGGGTGAGTAAACCACAGGTATACGCAGTTGATATGCTTGTCTAATTAGTTTAGCACAAGCAGCATTCCAAAAATCAAAAACATGAACAATAGTAGCATGCATCTTCGATAGATCGGCAGAATGTTGTAATACTTCTGTCTTGGTATCTTGTGGCATATGATGAGCAATTATAGAGATAAACTGCTGATACTGTTTTATGGAATTGATTTTCTTAGGAACATAGAAGACTATATTCATAATTTATGAGTAGTAAAATCATATTTGTCTGCCCGATAATATTTTAGCAGATATGTGATATTGTGCAAAACGATACTGAGTTCAAGGGGGATAATCTTAAACGGAGAAATATTTTCTCCAAATCTTGATAAAACTTTACAAGCAATGCAGCTACGGGTAATAAAAGTACTGATTAATGCAGCTCCTGCAATGCTGCATATAATCCAGTCTTGATAAAGTAGAGCATATGTAAGAGCAACTATGATAAATATATAATTTATGAGCATTGCCGATATATCCAAATTAAATAGTATTCTGAATTTACGCGAATGTTGAAGAGTTTCACGCGAGTTTAAATAAAAAAGATATTTATTTATCCAAGTATTTTTAGACGGAGTGTCGTCTTTTATCCATGCCTGTGGACGTATCTCAATAGCCGTATTTCCTTTACGTGCATACTTGTTTACAAGGAAGTCGTATTCTCCACGTATTGTTTGCAGATTTCCGCGATACCCATCACCATTTATAAATTCGCTTTTCTTAAATGCAAGATTTGTTCCATTCGTACGATAGGCAATTCCTCTTAAGGCCTGTCTCATGAGGTAATATGAGGTACGAAGTCTTTCAAATCTTTGAAAGTCAGTACTGTCTGTGGCGTAATTGCTGTATCCGATAACTAGATTGTTTGGAACTGTAAAATTTTCGGCCATGACCGACAACCATTTGTCTGACTGTGGAGAACAAAAGGCATCTGTCAGTATGACCCATTCATACTTCGAAGCTTTTACACCCAAGGTAATGGCTAACTTCTTTCGACTCATATAGAGAGAACTTATGGGGATAAAAGTTTTATAAAGGTGCTTATTGTTAACATATTGTTTCAAAACAGTTTCTGTTTCGGAGTCTCCTTCTTCTGCAACAACAATAACCTGATAGTCGGCTGGATAATCTTGAGAAAGAAACAACGGTAAGTGCTTTGAAAGTTTGTTTGCATCGTTGTGCACGGTTATGATAACAGAGAGAGGAGGGGGAGGGGCTGTTTCCTCCACTATTTTTTGATTAGCATTACTATTGAATTCTAACTTTCTGAAAAAGGGGTTCAATAGAGGAGTTACTACTGCAAATAAGATGAGTAATGTGCTGATAATTATTGTTATTTCATTGAAGATCATATTTCTTCTGTTATATATCCTTTAGGTAATTTTCTACAATTATATTGACTTGCCATGGTTTCACCGTAGGCTCCTGCCGAGCGTATAGCAATCAGATCTCCACGGTGCACAGCATTGAGATTAATGGATTTGGCAAAGACATCACTTGATTCACAAATGGGGCCTACAATATCATATATATATGTAGCTTCTTCGCTCGAAATATTTTCAATTTTATGATACGCGTGGTATAATGCCGGTCTTATTAGATCGTTCATACCAGCATCAACGATCACGAAGCGTCTTTGGACTCCTTGTTTCACATACAGAACACGGGTGATTAGATTACCGCATTGTCCGACAATAGATCGTCCTAATTCAAAGTGGAGCATTTGATCCTCTCGCAGCTTTAAATGACGATGGTAGGTATTAAAATAAGATTGAAAATCGGGTATTGGGTAGCTATTGGGATCTTCATAATTTATTCCTAATCCGCCTCCCACGTTAATATGCTGTACAAAAATATGACTTCTTTCAAGTTCTTCCTGCAATTCGTTGATACGATTACAAAGGACTATAAAATCACTTATATTGAGAATTTGTGAGCCGATATGAAAATGCAGGCCGATAATTTCAATATTATCCATATAATTTGCCAGCGTGATCACATTTTTTATATTGACCATAGGAATTCCAAATTTGTTTTCAGCAAGTCCGGTTCTAATACTTACATGGGTATGTGCACCTACATTGGGATTTACTCTAAAAGCAACTCTTGCTTTTTTTCCCTTATTTTTTGCCAATTCATTGATGATCTCAAGTTCTTCTATGCTTTCAACATTAAAGCAAAAAATATCTTTATCTAAGCCGAGGTTGATTTCCCAATCGCTCTTTCCTACACCGGCATAAACGATTTTGGATACAGGGAAACCTGCTGTTATTGCAGTACTAATTTCGCCTCCACTCACACAATCTGCACCGAAACCAGATTGATAAATGATATTTAGAATTTTAGAATTAATGTTGGCTTTGAGAGCATAATGAATTTTATAATTCTTATATTTATCAATTTCTTTATGAATGGTTTTCAGAGTTTCACGTAAGAGATTTGTATCATAATAGTAAAAAGGAGTTTTTATACTATGGAATTTGGCTATGGAAAAGTTTCCTTTCATAATTATTTATTACCATTATTTGTTAAAAAGGAAATCATTAAGATTTTGCAATGCTTTTCTTTTATCTATTTTTTTGATTAAAAAGGAAATGTTATAATTTGAGCCTCCGTAGGAAACCATTCGCACTGGAATATTCTTCATGGCATCTAATACAAGAGCTTCAAATCCGATATTATTCCATTCAAGATCGCCAACCACACATATAATACACATATTCTCATCTACAGTGACAGTACCGTATTTTTTAAGTTCATTGACAATGTCATTAATATGTATAGGATTATCAATACTTATAGAAACGCCTACTTCACTGGTTGCGATCATATCAATTGGTGTCTGATAACTCTCAAATATCTCAAAAACCTTACGAAGGAATCCTGTTGCTAAAAGCATGCGAGAAGACTTAATTTTTATAGCAGTGATGTTATCCTTTGCTGCTACGGCTTTAATTATTCCCTTAGTAATTTTATTGTTGATAATTGTCCCTTCTGCATAGGGTTCCATCGTGTTTTTTAATCGTACAGGAATTCCTGCATATTTTGCAGGCTGCACACATGTAGGATGAAGAATTTTTGCACCGAAATAAGCTAATTCAGCTGCCTCCTCGAAATTAAGTTGTTTAACAGGGGTAGTCTTATCGACAATGCGGGGATCATTATTATGCATGCCATCAATATCTGTCCAAATGATAATTTCTTCAGCTGGAAGAGCTGCACCAATCAAGGAGGCTGTATAGTCTGAACCTCCACGTTGGAGATTATCTATTTCACCGTATGCATTACGACAGATAAAACCTTGGGTAATGTAAACCTGGTAATCTTTATTAGCTTCCATCAGTCCAGATAGGTTTTCTTTGATATAAACTGGATCTGGTTCAGCGTTTTTATCTGTCCTCATAAAATCTAAAGCATTGAATAATATTGCATTTATACCCATCTCTTGAAGATAGTTGACAAGCATATGGGTACTGATAATTTCTCCCTGTGCTACAATACTTTTTTCTTCAAAAGAAGTGAATAAGCCTTTGGCGAAAGAATGTAAATAACTGAATTCATCGGTCAAAAACTCATACATTTTTTTCTTGAATTCATTTGTTGTATATAAATTGTTAATATGATCAAAGTACTTATTTTCAAGTTGATTGATGACTTCGTTTGCACCATCTGGATTTTTCTTATATAAATAATCTGTGATTTCAATAAGAGAATTTGTTGTTCCGGACATGGCCGACAGAATAACAAATGTGGGGGCACCAGCTTCTATTATCAATGAGGCAACGTTTTTAATGCGCTGGGGGGTACCAACAGATGTTCCTCCAAATTTCATCACTTTCATAAACGTAATATTGTTTAATTTTAATGTTGTTTCAGTTCTATAGTATTATTTTCTTCACTATCAAGATCAAGTTTATTGTATTCTTTTGTTACATCAATGATATGATTATTGTCACACTGATATACAACGCCAGGAAATTTATCAAGCATGGGGATGTTATGAGTAGACATGATAATGGCGGTTCCTGTCTGGCTGATCCTTTTAAGCAGGCTTATAATATTGCTGGCAGTCTCTGGATCTAAATTACCGGTAGGCTCATCGGCAATAATAATTTGTGGATGATTTAGCAATGCACGTGCTATAGCTATTCGTTGCTGTTCTCCGCCTGATAACTCGTGTGGCATCTTATCTTTTTTATTAGACATTCCTACCTCATTCAATACATCTTCAATGCGATCTTCTATTTTATTCTTATCTTTCCATTGGGTTGCTTTCAATACGAATTGTAGGTTTTTATATATCGAGCGATCATGGAGAAGTTGAAAGTCTTGAAATATAATTCCCATCTTCTTTCTTAGGGCTGGAATATCTTTATGTTTAATTGCTTTTAAATCATATTCCAAAACTTTTGCAATACTATCTTCTGCAGTATCAATCTCTAATTCACAATATATTGTTTTGAGAAGAGAACTTTTTCCAGAACCAACTTTTCCAATAATATATATAAATTCTCCGTTATCTACATGAAAATCTACATCTTGTAAAACGATGGAATTCCCTTGATAAATATTTATTTTTTGATAATTGATAAGCATATGTATCAGTGTTTATTCTATGTTGGAGTATTCGTTATTTAAATGCGAACTAAATCTTATCCGGGCAGTATTATAATTATAAATATCCTATATACATGATTCTATCGTGTGTAATTTAAAGATCCTCACATTTTCAATTCAATATTCATGAAAAATCTCTCATTTTCATGATCCATTATTAAGCGGAATAAATATTATTGTCTTTATCGTTAGTGGTGAATTTAGTAATTTCCGGTATAATTTTTTGTTCAACCAGATGATAAAAGAGCAATATGACCATTGATTTCATATTTATTATAATCTTTGTGCAAAGATAGCAATTTTCTTTCAGATTTAGACGAAAATAAGAAGTAAAAAATTAAATATATGAACTCGTTACTGTCCCGTTAAAGTGGACTGATCGGTCTTTGAAATTATTGAATTATAGTCTTTTACGCGCTCTTTTGAGAGTCAACGGTTTTGAATTTGTAGCTTTGCAACCTAATTCAACAGGCTGTAATGAAACGAGGTCAATATGTTTTCTCTCAACTCGTAAGGCATTTAGACAGAAACCACTTTAACCATCTTGCTCACAAATATAATGGAAACAAGTACGTAAAGCATTTCTCGTGTTGGAACCAACTGTTTGCAATGATGTTTGGACAACTTTCAAATCGCGAAAGTCTGAGAGATGTCGTGGTAGCCCTGGAAGCTCACCATTCCAAGTGCAAGTTTCTTGGCATAGGAAATAAGCCGATTACTTTCCTTTGAAACAGAAACGGCATGGGATGCTTGCGACGAGTTTAACCCGGTCCTTCAAGATAAACTCTCAATCTCATACAGCAGGGTCTGTGAATGTGGCTGTGAGGTCTATTATGTGCATGATGAAGGCGAGTTCTTCCCTGAAGAGGTAGCAGTCAGTTCCAGCGGAGAACCATTTGAGGATGCTTGTGATGACATCTATGCCACCCTCAAAGATGCAATCAATGATTGGTGTGAAAAGATGAACATCAAGCAAGCCGAGCGAACCGATGAGGAAATGATGAACTTCATCAATGAGTATGACGATGATGATACCTACTTCTATATCCGTCAATTTACTTTTGAATAACTGACCTGCGGTGGTATGCAGTCATATCCGATGGCATACCATCGCTTAATATCCAAAACCATGTACACAGACGAAGATAACAGCACCGATTTAATAGGGAGCATTTTGCGAACTCCTGTTCCCAAGAAAAGGACATCGTAACGGTATCATTGTTGATGACTATGACAATGAATGGCTTGTTCAATTGACCAATGGCAAAGAAGTCCTCGCTTATAAGGATTCTCATCTTGTGTCAATATTCTCACATATTAATCTAAATCTACAGGAGGTTCTGCAGCAATACTAAATTGAGTCTCATTTCCGTCATCTATCACTTTCCGATACAAAAGTGTGAAAAAATGTTTTTTAAGACTTCAATGGTTGTGATTTGACCTCCGGTAATCTCTGCTAATTGTTCGATACAGATACGGAGGTCTTCGCTCAATAAGTCGCCACTTAGTTTTTTTTGTAGTCCTTCGATTACTCTATATATACTTTCATGAGCATGCGTGAGGGCTTCATAGTGACGTACACTCGTTATTATGATATCGTTTTCTTTTATTTCTGGAATATCTGCAGCTTGGAATAAAGCATCTTCCAATTGAGGAATGTTGGTTCCTTGTTTTGCAGAAATGTGTATAATCGGTGATTGGAAAGATATTGGAATAGGTGAGATGTTCTCTAAATCAATTTTATTCCATACAGTAATGAGCTTTTTCCCGTATATATATTTTTTGATTTCAGAAATTTCTTCATTGGTCGGTTGTTTATCAATAAGCCATAAAATAATTGTAGCCTCATTTATTTTTTTGTAGGTACGTTCGATTCCTAACAGCTCGATTTTATCGTCGGTATGACGGATACCGGCAGTATCAATGAAACGGAAAGTTATACCATGGATTTCTGTTGTATCTTCAATAACGTCGCGTGTAGTACCATGGATATCGCTTACGATAGCCTTATCTTCGTGTAACAGACGATTGAGTAGAGTGCTCTTTCCAACATTCGTTTTGCCCACAATAGCTACAGGCACCCCATTTTTCAAAGCATTACCGGTTTCAAAAGAGGTAGCAAGGGTACCAATGCGTTGTTCGGCTTTTTGTACTAACTCCAACAGTTCTTGTCTGTCTGCGAAATTCACATCTTGGTCACTAAAATCCAATTCCAGTTCTATGAGTGAAGTTATCTTTAGCAATTGATCGCGTAGGATAGACAACTCGTTACTGAAATTGCCTTTTAATTGGCTTAGGGCTATTTTATGAGTAGCATGGTTGGTAGTTGCAATAAGGTCTGCCACAGCTTCTGCTTGGCTTAAATCTAGCTTCCCATTCAAGTATGCACGTTGAGTATATTCGCCCGCCTTGGCCTGTCGACATCCGGCATTTATTAAGCTATGGAGGATTTGTTTTATAATATAATGACTTCCATGGCATGATATTTCCGTACTGTCTTCGCCTGTGTAACTATGGGGCGCATGGAAAATAGATACTAATACATCATCAATAACGTCACCATTTCCGTTGATAATCTCTCCATAATGTATGGTATTAGGATTAGCTTCAGTAAGGGACTTGCCATTTGCCGAATGAAAGATATTATCGGTGATGAATATAGCTTGTGGTCCAGATATTCTTATTACTCCTATGGCACCTCCTGATGGTGTTGCCAATGCACAGATAGTTTCTGTTATCATCTTGTAAAAAATGTTTGAGTAGTAAGCTCATGGATACTTGCTACTCATTACTAATGAAAAATTAGATGCGGTCGAGTACTTTAAGGATTAGTCCGTCAATAGAATTCTTGTAATTTGTGTTTGCTTGCTTGGTAACTCTGTTAGCAATAACCATACAGCATGTAAGTGCCTGATGTCCCATCAATTTGGCTAAACCTGCCAAAGCCGAACTCTCCATCTCGAAGTTTGTTATCTTGAGTCCTTTATATCCAAAACTTTCCACTTTCTCATTTTGTTGCGGATCAGCAAGAGGTATTCTAAGTTCCCTACCCTGTGGACCGAAGAAACCTCCGCATGCAATAGTTACACCACGTACCATATCGTCTTTGGCGATACGGTCGATCAGTTCTTTATCATTGTCAATTACATATGGTGCACAGAGTAAAGGATTCCACTTCATGTGCTGTTTAAAGTTCTCTTCAAAATCTAAATCGCATACTTTGTTGCGTCCTGCATAAAAGTTCAGCAAGCCATCGAAACCGATACTCTTCTCACTGGCAATGTATGTTCCTGTCGGTGTGAAAGGTTGCAAGCCTCCGCAAGTACCTATTCTTACAAGAGTGAATTTCCGTTTTTGTTCTTTCTCGGTACGAGTATCAAAGTCTATATTAGCAAGAGCATCAAGTTCATTCACTACAATATCGATATTATCGCAACCGATGCCTGTACTTTGCACGGTGATACGCTTTCCTTTATATGTACCTGTTATTGTGTTAAATTCTCGATTACTAACTTCGCATTCCTTTGTTTCGAAGTGGGATGCTACCAAAGCTACACGTCCTGGATCACCTACAAGAATTACTTTGTCAGCAAGTTGTTCCGGTCTTAGGTGTAGATGGAATATACTTCCATCTTGGTTGATGATTAGTTCTGATTCCGCAAAATATTTTGTCATGATCCGATAATTTAATTTGTTATTGATAAATTATTTTCATAATTACGAATTCTTTTTTCCAATTCGCTTAATTCTATTCTTTGCTTTAGTATTGTTTGTTCTTCTTGAATAATTATTTGTTTTAGTCTCTGCTTTTCTTGTTTGGAAGATGTTGCATAACGGTCTCTCAAAGATTTCAGAGAATCTTCTTTTTTCTGTAAATGCTCTTTCTCTTGTAAAAATCTTTCGAAAGCTTGTCGTCCTTTAGAAGTTTTGAAATCACTAAGACGATGATATATCAATTTGTCGTTGACAACAAAAGTGATTGTTCTTTCAAGTTTTAGCGTATTATTCTTCAAATTGGATAAACGTTCGAGTACTTGTTGTCTGTTTCCGAACGACCATGTATCCTGAATACTATTCAAATCAGCGTACTTTTTCAGTTGTATGCGGGTAAGATGGTCATTCTCATAGTTCTGCCTTGTACCAGTCATTGCAAAAGTGTATATACAGACTTTTCCTTCTGGTTGGTAGCGGTCTGACACAAGCCATCCCACAGAGTCTATCTCGTCAAAAGCAATGAGATATTCATTAGCAGTAGAATTGAATGGTAGTCCGTAATTTTCAGGTTTATAGAATTTCCCATTTTTATAATCAAAACGAGTTACGAATATATCATATCCTCCCAAACTTTTTTCACCTTTTGCTGAAAAATATAATGTAACGCCATCAGGCATTAAGAAAGGATAATTAAGGTCTACCAATCCATCTCCCAATTCGCTTATTAATTTAGGAGTGCTCCATGTGTCAGCCAATCGATCAGTCATATAAAGATTACGTTGTGTCAAATTGCCCAGCGAATATATTTTATGGTTATTGAATTCATTTGTGTATACAATACGTTCCCCACTATTTTCAGAAGTAATTGTTCCATTTTCCTTGCTAAAAGGGATCGAGTCAATAAAATGGGACTTATCAACAACAATGCTGTCTACAAACATTATTTTTGCCGTTGCTGTAAGCATACTCTCATAGAGTTTCTCTGACGGGGAAAGCTCTACCACAATCTCTTTCTTATTGCTTTTATTCTTTAGTCCCTTTTTCTTTATTTGCGCTAACAAGGGTGTTGTCAACAATAATAAGCAAATCATTGATGATATTGGTTTTATCCACTTCTTCATGTCGCAAAAGTAAGAAAAATATCTAAGTATGCCAAATATTATTAAAACTTTAGGATATCTTATTTTGATATATTTAATGAGCCAGGCATAAAAATGGTAATGAAGTTATCTTGACTTTTTAGTGTAAGTTATCAAATAAAAGTACACAACTCATTTCCGAATTTAGTTTGTGGCTTTGTTTTTAATTATTAACTTGAATTCATGATAAGTTTGACATATCTTTTTATTTTTAATAGGAGCATAAGTTCCCTTCCCCTATCGTTCAGTAGAGACCATGCTTGTTTTCAATAATACATAGGAAAGGGGGAATTTATAATAAAAAAGCTGTTCCTCTTTGGTACCAGTACCTGTGAGATTAGCAGTTATTTTGAGCGTGAGTTAATACCATGCTCTGGTCTCCATGCGCATCCAAGGTTTAGGAAAGTGTACGGGCATTAGCTTCGTGGACAGTACAATGATTCCCGTATGCCGCAACATGAGAAAAAATCAATAAGGTGTTCGATGGACTTGCCAAGGGCGGAAAGGGGACTAAGGGTTGATGTCATGGCTTTAAACTGCACCTGCTTTGCAATGATTCTGGTGAAGTGATAACATTCTGTCTTACAGGAGCAAACGTAGATGACAGGGATAGTAGAGTGTGGA
>CAUUQE010000082.1:0-11021 GCA_963547065.1 uncultured Prevotella sp.
TATTGTAATCTTTCGAGCCATGGATACGCAACATAAGAATTTATCAGTGTTTCCTAAACCCATAAGACTCAAACAAAGATACCTTAATTTCATCTTTAGATATCATGTCAATGTGCGTATATTGTGAAATCCATGATGCCAGTGTAGTTTTTCCACTTGCCGAAGCACCTGTAATCCAGATAAGTTTCACATGCATCCTTCCTCTTTTCGTTTGATCCTCCCATCATGAGCCTCATTAGACAAACTAGTGCGAAGAGCTAATGAACAATAATAGGGCGTGTATCCATGATAATTATTAATTCTTTCTAATTTAAAGAAAAAATCAATTACATGCTCTATGCTTGGAACACCACAATCCAACCGATTTCCCAGATCTAGATGAAGTACGTTTGCGCCCATAACAATTCCATGTTCAGCCATATTTCCACAACGGTCTATAGTCTCTTTTGATGGTTCTAATCCATATACCAAATTACTCCATACATTTCCTTTTCCAAACACTCTTACTGATTCTTTTAATCTATGAATTATGTACTCATATCCTAAATCCTCCTTTCCTGGACAATATTTTTTAAAATACTTAGGTTGTATAGCCTCCATATTGAATACAATCTTTCTGATGCCAGAATTATATAACATTCGCAACTTTGAGATATCGTGTGGCGGCGTGATGACCAATACAAGACCTTCTTCTGACTTTTTTTCAATAAGAGGACTAATATTTTGTGCAATTTCAGCAAAAATATCGGCTTCTAAGTCTAACATATCATTTGCTAAATTTCCTGCAATTAGAATCACATGCATATGTTCTGAATAGCAAGCATCATTTTGGGCGATCTCTATTGATTTACAGAGTTGATATATGTATAAGTCCCTATTTTTTTCCCAAAATCCCGCATCCATGTTTTTAGCACTTATATCTCCCTCTTTCACAAAAAAATTTGTTCCACAAAAAGACATGGTTTCGAAATTGCACATCCCTTCCATGGAAAAATATTTAATTCATCTAATCCACACGCAGAAACATATTTGCTTACGCATTCGCCATTAGATAAGGTTTTTCTATAATAAGTCGGCTCTGGAACGAATTCTACATCTAGCATATTTGCAAAATCAATATCATCGCCACTCTTGACTAAGATTCTACCATTAGTAGATGCATCTAATACGATAGGTTCTCTACATTTATTAGCTGCGACACAAGAAACAACAGTCCTGTACCCATCTGACCTACTAGAAAGTATCAGTTCTTGTGGACGAAAAGCATCTGTATTCAACGGCATATTATATACCAGGTTCTGTCCCTTTGCCTTTTTCTCTTTTGCTAATTGTATTGCAGTCTGAGTAAAAACAATGCCATGTGTTAAAATTTTCGCTTTTAAAAAGGTTTCTTCTGATACAATATAGTCATTAATGTTAACCACACTAACACCTCATTTTTACAAATTCTTTGGTTAGCTGTATATACCATCGAATATGAAATACAGGAAACAGTACCTGATATAAAATGGCATAACACACTTTTCCTTTTTTATATCCACTTATGATATACGATGTGACAAAAAGATAAAGGACACCGAGTATAGAACTAAGTTGAAAAGAAAAAAATACAATCAGCCATTGTAAAATCCAAAAGAAATGATAAAAAAAACCGTGTATCAGAACTTTTAATCGGCTTGTTCTATCTTTCACATTACATAATATCGTTGCATAACCTTTAGCCCATCGAGTTCTTTGTAACCACAACCCCTTAAATGAAGTATTTGGGCATTCATACCCGAGCACCTTATTCGAAATCATTATTCTTTTCGATGTATTACTTGAATATAAGCCAATAGCTAAATCGTCTAAATATGTATCAATTTTCATTAGTTTACCACGAAAGGACTCTGCCTTTAATAAGAAAAATTGACCTGGTACAGAAATACCAATATTCATTTTCCATAACAAAGGGCGTATTATATCATGTGATAAACACTTATCTACGAAAACAAACTGTGCAATAACCCCCTGCTGATCAAGAGCTTCTATTTTCCCCCACCCAATATCATACTCACTGTCGATTATATCATTAACGAAATTAATGATATTAAGTATATTCCCCTTAATGTCGTTATCAACACTAATATAGTAAGAAGAATCATCTTTTTCCATAATATTAATTAGTCGCTGATACTTAGTCCCAGAGATTCGCACCACTTGGATATCATATAGTTCCTCGATGAAAACACAGGATACATCTTCACAGCAAATAATCACTTTAAATGAATCTTGAAAGATACGATAAAGTACATCTGCGATTTCTTTCAGATCTTCAGTAAATTTTTCATTGTTTTGCATATATGTAATCAAGCATATTTTTTTCATGCGGTAATATCACCTCAAAAATTTTAATATAACCACAAATCTTTTCTCGCAGACATGCTATAGTCAAAGTTCAAGATGGTCTCATCCACTCCCAACGAAGATAGTATTTCCACAATTTTTTTTATCATAGACTTCCTATTTAATACATTGAGTTGCGAGGAAGTAAATATTCCTATTGGCATAATATATACGCCTTCTTTTTCTGCAAGGCTCTTCGAAATATAGTTCTCATTCTCCATGTTAATGTCAACATAGCGATCAAATATAACAACTGGATAAAGATAAGACCGCTCATTAAGTCTTGGACATAGAGCATAATATTTTTTAGATTTAACACCAGATTTTTCACCAAGAAGCTGTTGCACAGCCATTGTTTTACCTAATTGATTTCCAAAAACTTTTTGACAAGACTTTAACATACTGCACCATTTGATCTTAAAGTGGCTATATCTAGAAAACGGCCAATCCTCCACATGCCACTTTTTTTCAAGATTTAGGAAGTGCGTATATTCTATTTTTATCCCCATTCGAGTGGTAAGAAACCACATAGCCACAACGTATTCAACTTGCAAACTAAATTTGACAATCCGATGCTCCAATGCTGTTATATTTAGTTCGGTCGATAACAACATAAAATACAAATCATTAATATCTTTTATAAATGGTATTTCATGTTTGAATAAGTGTGATAACGTAATGCAAAATAAATCCTCAAGCAGCAAGTTCTTGGAAACAGGTAAATTAATTGCTCCTATTCTCCCCATCGGAAATGCACCAATGTTTATATCAATAATTACCTGGAACGAATCCTGAAGTATTTTTTCAAGATGAATATGGGCCATAAGGATCTCCTCATTTTCTTTCATTACAGTTTTAAAAGAAAATGGAACGGAACCATTTATGACCATTTTAAAATTTCGATCATTTATCAAAAAAGAAATTATATGAAAAGCTTGCTCATAATCAGGAACTAAATAGTCATAATCCATATGTGGTCTGAAACCATCGACAGGATATAAAGTATCTGCTCTTTGCCCCTTTACCCCATATGCAATGAACATATTGCTTTGTATATATTGATCGACTATCTCAATTTCCTTATGGGCTATTTTTGTACTTATGATTTGTTTCATTGCAATATTATTAACTTTTTCGTCTAATATACATTGTATTTTTTTAGACTTATTCTTATATGGTGCGGCTAATCGTAATTTTTTTATTTTTTCACATAGTGATTCATCTATACGTGAAAAAAATTTGCAACAAAAACTAATATCCTCCTTGAGAAATACATATACCCCCATGCGTTGAAGTAATATTTCATCATAATCTATATCTTTTATTTTTTTTAAAATCTCCTTCATTCTTTGCTTATACGGAGGCATCTTCTCTTTTTTTTTTAGGTAGCAAGCACTGCATACTAACACACGCATCACACGCCAAAGGCGAAATTTGATATTCTGTATCACAAATACTAACACTGCTAAAATACGTTTTAAGTAGTTGCACCGGTGCAAGAAAGCAATTGAAGTCACGAGTATTTAACTCTCTTATCCACTGTTCATTTGATAACAGACCAGTCCTTTTCTCTAGTCGAGCGATAAGCATATAAATATCACTTGCATTTGCACCAGAATATGATTCAAGATATATAGCTGCCTTAGTCGCAATCTTACATGCATCCCCCCAAAAGGAAAAAACAAGTCCCGTCCCCTCACTATATAAAAAGAGTTTCATTCTATCCCCACATGATACACCAGAGGACTCAATCACATATTCAGGAGCAAGCATTGCAGCTTTCATACCGTAACCTTCCCAAAAATCTCTGACAAAACATTATCAAGAGCAACGATGTCATTAGTATCATTGTACAAGCCACATGATATCCGAGAAGCGCTTGTTTTTCCAAACACGCTGATTGTATGTTGTGCGCACATATGACCTGTGCGAATTACTATACCATATTTATCAAACATTCTTCCTATATCATGGGAATGAATATTATCATCATAGAACGAACATAACGTAGCTTTGTGATGATTATTCGGCAGTATATGTAATGTCGGATATTTTCTAAGAACCATTTTTATATATTCCATAATCCTATTTTCATGTTCGATGATATTATGCCATCCGATATTTGTTATATAACGGCAAGCTGTTGCCCAACTCTTTATTAACCCCACATCGAAGGTACCTGCATGAAATTTCTCAGCCCCCATTTTCCAAGACTTTCTTTCCCCAATTACGTTATCGACCATTCCTCCCCCAAGATGAAACGGCTCTGCTTGATTGCATAGATCCTTTTTTAAAATACACGCTCCAATGTTTTTTGGCGCATACATTTTATGCGCTGATACAATGTACGCCGAAGCGTTAATGTCGGTTAAGTTCAACTCCATATGCCCGGCTGCCTGTGCAATATCGAGTATGATCATGATATTACGAGGCAATTTTTTTCTTATCTCTTCAAGTGAAAGAATATGACCATTCACATTGGAAACAAGAGACAGCACTGCTGCTTTTATATTTTCTATAGGTATTAAATCAATAATCGTATAATCTAATGCCCCATCTGCCTGTAGAGGTATCATCACAATTTGTACACCTGTTTTTATAGCAAGCCTTCTCCAAGGTAAAAGGTTGCTATGATGTTCATATTCACTTAGCAATATCACATCACCTGGGTGCAGTATTTCTTTAAACGAATATGCTAACATATTTGACGCTTCAGTTGCATTTTTAGTAAATATCAGATCATAGTCATTTTCACACGAAAAAAACCTAGATATAATCTTAACGGATTCATGATATATGTCCTCGGCCTTATGAGAGAGTCTATTGGTTCCATGACCTATAGAAACACCTATTTCGTTTTGGTATTTCAGCCAAGAGTTAACCACAGCATCCGGAAGTGGCGCGGTCGCAGCACAATCGAAATATGACAGATCTTTATTATTTCTCAAGAGAGGGAACTCATTGCGCAAACACAACATGTTTATTTCCTCACATATATTTTCTCACTGCACTATACACATCATCGACACTGATTTCGTCTAAACACTTGTGCATTTTGTCACAATTCCCCTTCCAGACATCACACTTCGTTTTACACTGTTGAGGACAAACCACACTTGCACCATCTGAATACTTCCACACACCGTTTATGATATGATTTGTGGGACCGCATATCATAATTGTCGGGATTTGCTTCCATATCGCTATATGTAGATACGCAGTATCATTTCCTATTACAATGCGACTTTTTTCTATGATTCTTTTTGCATCATTCCATGTCTTAATCCTAATAACATCCTTATAAAGTTCTTCTGGAATGAAGCTCATTAGATCATATTCATCGGGGCCCAAAATCAACTTTGCTGAATATTTTTTTCCCAACTTATTTCGTAATTTTTGATATTTCGTAATAGACCATCTTTTTAAAATTCCAAGATGACTACTTCCTGGAAAAATAGATATGAGTGTATGGTTTTCCCATTCTGTACTAGCGCAATTAGGTTTTATTGCTGGAAATATTGATTTACACACATCGAAATGTCGTTCCGTTTTATTGAGTGATGTTACTGCTTGTATTTTAGTATAAAATAAATATGCACCATCTTTGGTATTGTTTCTATCTTTCCCGATCCTGCATTGTATATTTGCAAGACACCCTACCAATGCACTTTGAAACACCCCCTGCAAATCGACATATATATCAAATTTAGCGTCACGAATCCTGTTTATACTTTCTTCCAACATACTACAGTTTAATAGCCGAGTTCCACCAACGTTATCAATGACTGGCGGTATTCGAGGTTGCACAAAGACGCCATCAATCGAAGAACAAAGATTACATGTCTCAACCATATTCTCATAACAAGTATAGCCGATATATGTGTCTGGGCACATCTCTTTTATGCTGTCGATTATCGGAAAGGTTCTTATTATATCTCCATGTGTCCTAAGATGACAAAACAACAATCGCATATTAAACCCTCATTTGAGAAATTTCATTTTCTTCAGGATATGGTTGACATTTTCTTGAAAGGAAATATATCTATCAGGTTCTATGTAATCTTTCACAACTTTAATTGCATCATCTGTTACTTTTCCAAATTCAGTTCTTGTACACGGAGAAAACACCTCATCCATATAACGAATTGATGATGTTATATTTTCAAGTACGTTAATATGATTTACCGTCTTTTCTTTACTATGCTTTCTTAACTTATTCTGCGATATTTTTTTTACTCTATCGTACCATAATTCAGCTATATCAATAACGGAGAGAGTATAATCATTCCACTCAACGATATTGAAAGACGACATTTCTTTAATCAAGAGTGTATCTATCTTGTAGTACGTTCCGTTGCAATCCAACCAAAAGGCCGTTATAACTGATTCTTGAAATGTATTTTTATTTATATAAATTACATCAGCTGATTTAGAGAAAATTTCTAACATCCGTTCAGATTCCGATTCTTTACAAAGCAAGTCTATATCTTTCAAAGTATAGCCCATGTCATTAGACAATAGTACATATGCCAGTCCGCCACGTATTACAGTAGGCTCTTTTTGTTGTGTATCCAATAACAGCCTCCAAATATACGTCGGAATTTCGCTTATAATATATCGGTTCAAAGGATAAGCCATGCAATCATACTGACCTTTTACAATCTTCCCCATATCCTACCTCATATACATATAAATCTTTTCCAGAACCTGCCGGGTAACATCATTTCGTTCCAATGAACCATTTATGAAATACACTGGAATAGATGACAACCTAGATAGGTATTCTAGAAGAATTTTCTTATCCTCACGCATTTGAGAAACTGTGTCCATTTTCCTCAACGGCATCCGGTTTCTATGCAATACTCGCCGACGAGCTTCTTCTTCGTTTATATCCAAAAAGAATATCGCAGTCGGCATATAAAATGAAGACATATGATTTTCCATCGTTTTCCAATTCTCCATGTTATTACGATCACCATACGCATCAATATTGTAATAATATGTCGACAGAACTCCTCTTGACATTAATGCGCATTTTGCTCCAAAGTTTCTAGCTGTTTCAACAGCTAGATGCAAGTCAGTTGATAAAAGCACAGGATTTAACCACGGATGTTCGTAACGAATTTCATTCCATTTTGTTACGTCATTATACATACACTTTAATATTTTGCCTATCACAGATTCAGTTGGTAAATCAATATAGTGTGCAGTATATCCTTCACTATTCAACGTTTCTGCTACAAGTTGTATTTGTGTTGTTTTCCCTGCACCAGGTAGCCCCTCAAAAGAAAACAAAGGTATAGGTGCTATATTATCACTTTTGGAGCCTAAAACATCCTGAAGTATATTACATAAACAACTTATTTCATCCACTCAAATCACCCACATAGTCAATCCAACAAGAAATCATATTCAAAAAATATCATGTCTAACAAAGTAATCTCCTCCTTAATCAGTTGACAGAAACTAGATTCAGTATAAATGACAGTAGGAGGAAAAAGGTCACCTATCAGGCAACCTTTTCAATTTTACGAGAAAAATCGTCATATATTTGGATTTTTCTTCGCCTTCTATTATAGTATGACTCTCACATATGGTAAAGTTTTTTCAATCGATATTTAACGCAAAATAATATACCTAGACAAAAACATCATTCTTAATAGGACATGAAAAAACCGAGGGAAAATCAGCCGGATTTCTCCGACGAAATTCCCCTCGGGTGGAGTTTTGAACAGAGTTCATCTCAAAATGAGGAACAGCAGTTTTTCTTCTTAATACATAGACCGTTCCTGCTAATCGTTCAACATCTTCCTACATCAACGCCACTCGGCAGACACGTCTTACAACGCCAGAATCTCCGCACGAGTCAAGCCGCTCGACTTCTCGATCACTTCGACAGGCACATTCAGCATGAGCAGGGATCGTGCCATGTCCAGCATTCCCTCACGGTGTCCTTCCACCCGTCCTTCCTCACGCCCCTCTTGCAACTTCTTCTCCCCGAATTTTTCCATCAGTTCGCACATGGCATTTACCCCCTCTGCTTCTGCCTTGAAGTAATCTGCTCTTTGAGCAAGCTCCTTATAATTCATCTGCTCCGGACGCTCACAGAAAAAATCCTGCATGAGCCGTCCGAGAGGTGTGTTGTCCCGATTCGCCCCGTTGACGTAAAGAATATGCGCTCCATCATCAAAAGGACGCTGAAGCTCCTCTATGATTCGTTCCACATGATACAACGGACACCCTGCCCCATAGAGGTCATTCTCCGTGATAAAGATAACCCACGTTTCGGGAAGGTCGGAGAACTCCGCTCCTTTTGCCAGCTCACGTGAATCCATCATGCTGCTGTTGTAGCGTGCCCGACGTGGAGTTGCACCCTCATTCGCCCGTTGAACTTCGCAGTCATAGAGCTTTCCCTCGCTGTCTTCTGCCAACACGTCGAAACGCACACCGCGACCATAGAGATTGTCCGCGCTCTGCTGCGTGACGACTTGTTTTACGATAAGATCATCGCGGTCAAAGAAGATACGTAGCAGGAGCTGCATTCCCTCGGTATAGTTGTCAAAGCACACGTTGAAAAATGTATCGTCAATCAGACGGAACTTCTGAATCAGCACACCATATTCTGCAGGAACATCCTTCTTGATAATTCTCACTTCCTCGCTATCCTCCTCATCTTGTTCTACTATCATAGTATGCACTACAGCAAATATTGTCAAGGCTGAAAATCAAGCTGGTCTTCTTTCATCACCACATTGTATCGTTATCGACGTTACTTCGTTCATTGCCGCTACCAAAATGATACTAGAGGGAAACGTCAGTGTTGCATTGGCACGCGACACCGTAATCTGGCGATCCTCGATCGGCTCACGCAGCACCTCAAGTGTCTTTTTGCTGAACTCCGGCAGCTCATCCAGAAAGAGCACGCCGTGATGGGCAAGCGTCACCTCGCCCGGGCGCGGGATGCTGCCGCCGCCGATCATCGCCACCGTCGAGGAGGTATGGTGCGGACTGCGGAAGGGACGTGTGGCAACAAGTCCCGTATCCTTGCCAAGCAACCCCGAGATGCTGTAGATCTTTGTGATCTCGATGGCTTCTTCCTTCGTCAGCTCCGGCAAAATCGAACTCATCCGACGCGCCAGCATCGTCTTGCCCGAACCTGGCACGCCGACCATGAGGACATTATGCCCTCCCGCCGCTGCAATCTCAAGCGCACGTTTCGCCTGATACTGCCCCTGCACATCCGCAAAATCATCGGTGAAGGCGGCGTCCTTTTTCTGCTCTGTTACGTGTGGCATGGCGGGAGAAAGCATTTCCACGCCCGTCAGATGACGCACAAGCTGTGCCAGATTCTCGACCGCATAGACCTTCAGTCCGTCAATCAGGAGTGCCTCGTCTGCATTCGAAGGTGCAACGTAAAACTCCGTCAGACCATGTTCCCGCGCCGTAATCGCCATCGGGAGAATGCCGCTGATCGGACGGCAGTTCCCGTCAAGAGAAAGCTCCGCTGAGAAAAGTGCGTTCTGCACTGCCGCCTCAGGAACCATACCATAGGAGGCAAGGAGTCCGACGGCAATCGGCAGATCAAGCCCCGAACTGTCCTTTCGCACATCAGCGGGCGCAAGATTGACCGTCACACGCTCCTGCCGCAGCTGAATGCCGGAGTTGCGGATTGCAGTGCGTACACGCTCCTTCGACTCCTTCACCGACGTATCGGGAAGCCCCACCAGTTCAAAGCCCGGCAGCCCCGGTGACACATCCACCTCAACGTCGATAATCCGTCCATCTATCCCGAGGGTCGTCGCACCATAGGTCTTTGCAAACAACGGCTCTCCCCTCCTACGTTTCAAATATAAGAAAATTATAACACAGGATAAGAGGCTTCGCCTTTATCGCATCACAAAAAGTTATTTTTTGTTTGTTTTTTCGCACACAGCTAAAATGAAATCTGCCATAGTCATTGCAGCATTAACAAATAAACGTGCATGATGATCTAAAATATTAATTCTTCTTACCCCAACACCGTGAGAATCACTAGCTTTATTTCTCATTTCAATAATAGCAGATAAAATTTTTTCAAGACCTGAAAGTAAACCATTGATACGCTTGTCCATATCTTTATTTTGATGCATATTGCTTAGTAGCTTTACTTGATTGTAAAGTTTTCGAATATCACCGCTTTCCGACGGCAACTCACCTTTTCTTTCGAGAACGTAACAAAACACCTCCTCTAGTAAAGTACGGGACTTAGTAACGGCACTATCGTAATTCCCTTCCGATATATCTTTCATCGCGCGTTCCGATAAGCTGGTAATATAGGATCTATCTATTATTTTTACAGAGGGAGCAATTACAGTGACCGTCGTTCCAATTTTACGAACTACAAATGCAGTTCCAACTTTGGCAAGCTCATTACCCCCAAAGTATAAAATACTATTTATTTCAGTGATTACTTTACTCACAATATGTGAATATGCAAATTCTATTATTTTCGGAGACTGTCCACGCAACTTGTCAACAAATTGTGCTTTTGAAAAGAGGAATGAAATCAAGTTGGATTCGTTATTATTTTTTATACAATGTACTAACTCAAACTTCGCAGATAAATAACGTACTGTAAGCCTTGAAACATCTAGCTT
>CAUUQE010000083.1:0-10973 GCA_963547065.1 uncultured Prevotella sp.
AGGTTAGGCCCCATATTCTTGTCGAGCATTAAGTTCCAAACCAAAACAGCTTTGCAGTATCGCGTGACAGTAGCGAATGTAACGTCGCGCATATCGTTAAGTAAGCGTGCTGTGAGGTTACGCCCGTCGTTCCATGTACCGATGGAGGTTTCAGAGAATATCAATTCTTTTGTAGGTGCCTTTGCATGAACGTCGTCAAGTTCCTCTGGGTTTCCTCCATAATTATGGTAAGCTGCCCCAACTACGTATTCCGAACCCTCATAACTATCGCCCAAAGCGTTGTATATCTTTATGGGATAATCGTTCTGGGTAAACGAATTCTCGTAATTAAAGTTATGGTCGAAGAGGTATATTTTCGTCTTTAAACTGTTCTTCTTGAACGTTGCAGCCAGCACTTTTACGAAATCTGCTTCTTCTTTCCATGGGATGTAAGTAGATGCACAGTTTCCTTTATTCAGCGGTTCGTTTTGAGGTGACACTGCATAAATATCTATACCATTGTTTTTCATGCCTTGAATAAACTTTACGAAATAGTCGGCATAGGTTTGATAATAGCTCGGATTGATGTGCCCATCTGTCCATGAATCATGAGGAGTTTTGCTCCATAAATTCTTTACTTTCATCCATTTCGGACAAGTCCAAGGAGCTGCAATGATCTTAACATTAGGATTGATAGTCAATATCTCTTTCAATATAGGGATTACATAGTCGGTTTCATCTTTGTAGAAAGCGAAGTTCTCCAATCCTTTTTTATCGCACAATGTATATTCTGTGCTCGAAAAGTCGTTGCATCCTATAGAGATGCGGGCATAACTTGTACCAAATCCCTCCGTAACAGAGTATGTACGTCTTAAAAAAGCAGCACGGTCTTCTGCTGTCATATGCAGCAAATTATAACAGGAAGAATAGGTAATAGCAAATCCGAAGCCGTCCATTGTCTGATACGTTTTGCTCGGATCAATTCGGATTGTGGTAGGTGCCATGTTGCTTCCAGTATAGATATCCGCACTCGACTGATACAACATATCTGCACCATTCGCCGTTGTTGTGAAAATAATCGCCTTATTTGCTGTCGGTGTTAAATTCGGATTATCAGGATCTGTTTTATATTCTTCTAACGAAAGTGAAGAGCTGCTACACGCCGTAAGCGAAAATAATATGGCACTGATAGCAATGCCGAAAACCTTAAAATTATTTTTTATAGTAACCATATTCGTAATGTATTAATAACCGGGGTTCTGTTGTAAATTACTATTTAAGTCAATTGCTTTCTGCGGTATGGGCAACAGATATGAATGTTCATTGTACATACGCTTCAATTCCAGCCTACCGCTGTCACGAGTCTTCAGTGTATTCATAACCTCCTCAACTTTATTGTTTCTGCAAAGATCAAACCATCGTTCTCCTTCAAATGCGAGTTCGAGTCGCCGTTCGTGCAAGACGGTTTTGATCATCTTATCTTTCGATGCCGTTTTGTCGGCAGTCAATCTTGGTAACTTAACCCGTGCTCTTACCATATTCACAAGTTCTGCACTCTTAGTAAGATTTCCTAAATAAGCTTGTGCCTCTGCTTCCATAAGAATGATATCGGCAAGACGCAAAACATACACATTATTATATCCCGAGCGTAGCTTATACATGAATGGGTAATGATCTGCAGGATAATAGTTACTCCACTTGCAATCGTAGTATACAACCGACTGATTCAGGCGGATAGTATCGTTCTCATTCTGGAAATCTTTTAGAATATCGCGTGACGGTGTTACCCATTTTGCCCAAGTAAAGTTGCTGTCATAGTTTTCAAGACAACGACCATACATCCATGATTCCCAATTTCCATTACCGGTTGTCCAATGCACTTCCAATATTCCTTCAGAGGTATTTCGTTTCACACAGTCTTTCGCAACATCGTTCCATCCCCACAATGTAACGAATTCAGGCTCAAGTCTCAATCCTGCAGTATTAATAACGTCTTCTGCATACTTTACCACTTTCGAATAATCCTGTTTAGGTTTTTCCGCATACACCTTAGCCAAAAGAGCCTGAGCCACAGTTTTCGTAAGGATGGTTCTATCCGAAGTGTCGAAATCCGGAGCATTCTCGACACCGTATTCCAAATCGTTTATGATCTGTTGGTAACATTCTTCTGTAGTAGAACGTGGTGGAAAATAGGTGGGAAACACTTCATGAATATTCTTCGAAGTAATAGTTTTTCCAATTGTTGTGATAACGGGAAACGAGCCCCAGTATCTTGCCATCCTAAACATCATGAGTCCACGGAATATCTGTCCCTGTGCTCTCAACTGTCGATATTCGGTATCGTTAATTTCTCCTTTAGCCTTTAATTGTTCGATACCGTTGATGAGAACATTGCTCTTAGCAATATCTTCAAGGTATCTATCCCAATCTCGTAACAAATCGGGGTTACCTCCGTCAAGAGTGTTTGTTTCAAACGGAACGACTTCTGCACCGGTAGTGCCGACATAGGCGTTATCCGAATGACAGTCGGCTATTAACAACATATCGAGATGTAAATTCTCTTGTCGTGTACGGAATACCTCATACAAAACTTTCAATTGGTTTAGAGCGGCAGCCTTATTTGCTAAAACGGCCGTCGTTGTATCAGTTTGTTTGCCTTCAGTCAATTCCGTTGGATCGGATATTGGCTCATAGTTCAAAGAACAACTGCCAAGTAAAACTGTCAATACTCCAAATATGAGTATCTTATTATATCTTGTTTTCATATTTTATAACATTAAAATTCTACTTTAACTCCCATTACAAACGAACGGTTTAAGGGATATGTTCCCCAATCAAGCCCTTGTACCGTTCCGCTATTACCATGTTGATTAAGCTCTGGATCAAGCCCTGAATACTTTGTTATGGTGAAGAGATTTGTTGCAGATACGTAAGGCATGAGTTTCGTAAGGCCAAACTTCGAAATAATGCTACGAGGTACATCATAAGAAAGAGAAATGTCTTTCACCCGCAAATAGCTTCCATTCTCCAAATAATAGGTAGAATTGTGTTGCACAAAGCCTACTTTGGGAATATCTGTCTGCTGTCCTGGAATGCGCCAACGGTTCAATACTTTGGTTGTTTGGTTCTTACCGTCGTACATTCCTTCGGTTTCCATTCTTGATACATTATAGACATCATTTCCCACGGTACCTTGCAATAAGATACTTAAATTAAAACCTTTCCATCTGAAAGTATTCGTCATACCGAATATAAAGTCAGGATTAGGATCACCTATAAACGTTCTGTCAGAGATCGAAACTACTCCATCTTCGTTTACATCTCGGTACATCAATTCACCAGTTTCCGGATCAACACCATCCGAAATATATCCATAGAAAGAGCCCATAGGTCGTCCGGGCGTGTTCAACACAACATCTTCACTAACAACCTCTGATGTACTGGCGGCAGGATATTTCTGAGTAAGTGTGAGTTTTTTCAATTTGTTTCGATTAAACGAGATATTAAAATCGGTATCCCATGCAAAATTACCTACAAAGTTTTTCGAACTAACAGTAAATTCCCATCCTTTGTTTTCCATTGCTCCACCATTATAACGAAGTGTTTTGGCGGCAGCACTGCCAGCAGGAAGCGTTGCTGTCATAAGCATATTTTTGGTATACTTATAATAATAGTCTATATATAAGGTAAGACGGTTATTAAACATCGTAACATCCAGTCCAATATCTGTCTGCGAAGTTGTTTCCCATGTTAGTTCAGGAGCACTTAAAGTTGCCTGCACACGAGCAGGTACAGCGTTTTCATCATTACCTGTTCCAAACCATTGTATACGCCTAATATCGTATTTTGCTAAGTAACTATAGTCTCCGAGTCCGCTTTGATTACCGGTTTGTCCCCATCCTCCACGCAATTTCAAGTCATTGAGCCATATTACATTTTTCATAAATTTCTCGTTAGTAATACGCCATGCGGCAGAGAAAGAGGGGAAATATCCCCAACGATGACCGGGAGCAAGCTTCGAACTTCCATCGGCACGCATATTAAATGTTGCCATATAAGTGTCGTTCCAATTATATTGCAAACGGGCAAAATATGAAAGTATAGCCCAGTCTGCTGCCGAACTTCCCGTTCCATCCCAGCTTATCTTGTTAGCAGCATTAAGTGTTTTTATATCGGGTTTTGCATAATGAGTGCCGCTTATATTGCTATGGTCCCATTTACTTGACGTCCATGAAGAACCTGCCATGGCGTCGAAGTCGTGGAAACCGAAATTCTTTTTCCAATTAAGCACATTGTCAAAGATAAGCAATGTGTTTGTTGCCCGTTCGTCTTTTCCGCTACCTTTTGTGTCTCTTCCATCATGTGTTTCAAACGGATTGACAAATTCTGTGGTAACACCGTTCGACCGGTCTAAGCTCAGCGACGTTGTAAAGTTCAGTTCCGGCAGGAATTTAATCGTGGCTTTACCTGTTGCAATAATTTTATTATATTTGGTTTTGTTGTCTTGTGTACGCGAAAGGCTCTCCAAAGGATGATCCATATTCACACCATAAAAGGATGTATAATACTGTCCCGGGTTCTCTGGATCCCATATAGGAGCATAAGTAGGCGTATTGATAATAGCTGTAACTACGCCGGCACGGTTAGATCCGTTACCAGAAAAGATACCGACACCTTTCCATACATAATCTGAATAGGCAACACTTCCATTTAATCTTAACCACGGACGAATGTCGTTCTCTACAGATAATCTTACGTTATAACGTTGAAAATTCGATTTACCGATCACTCCGTTCTCACCTGTGTATCCCCCCCCCAGAAAGTAACGCAATTTATCTGTACCGCTTGTAACGGAGAGTTGATAATCTTGCACATTTCCTACGCGATATACTTCATTTTTCCAATCCGTACAATCTTTCAGATTATCAGGAAGATTTAACTTGGTAACACCACGTTCGTTCATTTCTTTTATCAGTTCTTTATACTGTGCGGCATTTAAAGGTTCTCTATCATCACGAACTGTATTAAAGGCATAGTGTGCATTCAAACTTACTTTTGTTATACCGGCCTTGCCTTGTTTCGTGTTAATAATGATAACACCATTAGCTGCTCTTGATCCATAGATAGCAGCAGAGGAAGCATCTTTCAAGATATGTATCTCATCTATATCGTCTGCCGACAGAAAATCTACATCCGTCATTGGTACACCGTCCACTACGTAAAGCGGATTGTTACTACCATTCATTGAGGTGGTGCCACGAACCCTGATAGTTGGCGAAGATCCCGGTTGTCCATTGGCTTGCGATACCATGATACCCGCAGCCTTTCCTTGAATACCGGCAGTAGCAGAAACGATAGGTCGAGATTCAAGATCCTTGGTCGACACCGATGAAACGGCTGTTGTTACATCTTTACGCTTCACCGAACCATAACCAATGGCAACAACCTCGTTTAACATATTGGCTTCGCTTTTCAAGATCACTTTCATACCATTGCTTGCCCTTTGTTCTTTTGTGGCATAACCGATGTAAGAAAAACGTAAGGTGGCATTGTGTCCTACCTCGATAGAAAACTTTCCATCTGCATTTGTAACGGTTCTGTTTTGCGAACCAATTTCCCAAATAGTTGCTCCTACAACCGGTTCATGGTCGTCTCCGACTACTTCGCCGGTAATTCTCGTCTTTTGTGCCGATACGGATGCCGATAATAGCAAAGCAAAACATAACAGTACAAAAGACTTGATTACAATTAGATTGCTTGTTGCTTTCATAAATTACATGTTATTATTTTAAAGTTAATAGTTAACAATCATCTTTCTTTTTCGTAAGACTTTGCATCTTACAAAGATAAATATAAAAGTGAAAAATTGTACTTTCTTAATAATTTTGGTGGTTATTTTCCTAACAAAATTAAAGATAAATCCCTGATAATCAATAATAAAAAGAAAAATAACAATTTTAAAAAAGTGGTAAAAGGTATCTTCCCAACAAACAAAAGATATAAATTATTCTTAATAAGATCTATTTTAATTCACTTGCTACAATATTATTCATCCTTATCTTATCAACAACTAATACATTGAATTATACCAATTGCAAAAAAATAATGATATACTTATAAATTTTATATCTAATTTTTATTATAAGAGGGCACTTTACCTCTTTTTATAGAAACAAAAAAGTATAAAAATCGTATCATCTCAATGGCCAAGCCATGCTTCAGGATTCAGTTTAGCAGTTTCTCTCCGCAACTGGAATTGCAGAATATTATCAATACCCACAGTACCAAGTACTTGTCTGGCAGCTACCTTTTGTCCACGAGCTACGCTTACCGAACGCAAGTTACAATACACAGAGATGTAAGCTCCGTGACGTACCATAACTACCATAGAGCCACTATAGCCGAAGACAGCACTTACTTCACCATCGTATATAGAACGTGCTTGACATCCGGGACTACCCAAGATATTGATCCCTTTATTATCAAGCGTCACATTTTTCAAACCGGCCACATTATATTGTCCATAATGACTCACAATACGATAACTACCCGTAATAGGCATGGGTAGCCTACCCTGATTAGCTTCAAAGCCTCCAGTCATCATACGATCTACTACACTCATCCGCCGGGCATTTTCTACATCCTTACGAGCAGAAGCTATCTCTTTTCGATTCCGTCTCTCTTCAGCAGCAGCCTTGCGTTCGGCAGCTACACGTATGGCTTCTGCCTCACGGGCAGCCTGCTCCGTACGTTCACGGCGAGTTCGATCATGAGCCTCACGAGCTAAACGTGCCTGCTCTTTCAGCTTAGTCTCACGAGCCTTAGCCTCTGCTACTCTGCGAGCATTCTCACGAGCCTCTGCTTCAGCAGCAGCCTTACGTCTTGCCAATTCTTCGGCTTTTTGCTTGGCAGCAATTATTGCTTCAGCCTTTCGTTTAGCCTCTGCAGCAGCGCGGGCACGAGCTTTCTCTACCTCAATAGCTATCAACCTATCAATTTTGGCATTAAGTACGGCATCTTTCTGCCGTTGTTCTGCAATAACTTTCTGTATAGTCTGTTGTTGCTTCTGCAATGTATTAACAACATTCTGTTGTTCGGTTTGCTGCCCTTCGAGAGCAGTACGTTCCTTTCGTCCCTGATAAAGCAGAGTATTCTTTTGACCTCTTACTTCTTGTAGCCGACGGTGCTTCCCATCAATCTGCGCCTGCTTATTCTTCAGCATTTCTCCCTGTACCTTCTGATAGGCCGCATATTCTTTTACAAAACGAAGCCTACGATACATCTGAGCAAAATTATCAGCTGAGAAAATAAACATCAATTTATCCTGCACGCGATCATGCAGAGCCATATAACGCATAGACTTCACATAATTAGTCTTACGCTCATCAAGTTGTTCTTCAAGAGTTTTCAGTTGGGTTTTAAGTATACTGATATTCCCGTCTATATGGCGTATATCTTTTTCTATGCTTTCAATATGTTTTTCCCGTTCACTGATCTCACCGTTGAGTAGCATAAGTGTCTGTAGTCTTTTCTTTACATCATCCTGATTGGCCCGCAGTGCCCGTTCCTGTTGCTTTATCTTTTTCTGAATTTGCGATCGTTGATTCTGTAATCCTTTGATAGAAGTATTGCCGTAAGTTGTCGTAGACTTCGTCTTTCTTCCTGTTGTTTTTTCCCCCACAACGGTTGTCTTACGTACAACGAGACCCTTACTCGTACGCTTTCTCTGTGCAGACAAAGTAAGGGTACATAGCAGTGCTGTCAGTATAATTACACGCTTTCCCATTTACATCTTCAATATTTTTCCAAGCACATCCTTTGCCTCTACTTTCTTATATTTATCTGAAATTGTAGTACGACCATCCCATCTGTCGTCAGTACTTATATCACTCATGGAAATACTTATACGGGCCTTTTGTTCTATTCCAGTAGCATTAGTCGAGAATTGGAATACTTGTTTTGCAGGAAAGAGCTTTACACCTATATTTCGAAAGTCAGAATAATTCCAATTGAGTGTAGAATTACCGTAAACTGCACTGTTATACGTCACCCTTGTCTCATTGATACGACCAGTATTTCTGTCGGTATTCCAACAATATGTCATATTACCATTCTGCAATATAACAGGAACTTTCTCTCCCGACAAACCCAATTGTACAATGAAGCTCTTTAAATCAGACTCTGACACTTTTTGCTTCCCAGGTAACAACAATTGGTTCCAAAAGAGGGCTTGCAGACTATAAAAGGTTAATCCATTATCCCGCAGAAAATCTAATTGATTGTAATCAGCCTTGATATATTCCTTGTGCAAACGGTCGATAACGAGTACATAATCCGGCGTAAATTCTAACCTTCCGACTTCACTGCCAAGCAATGGTATGAACAACTGCAAACGTATCACTTCATTTTTACGCATGTGGACTGATCCAGGTACAGTAATATCCCTACCTACAGCTTGCAAATTAAACGACATGCTACTTACGATATTTTTGGTATACACTTGATTATCTGAGACTTTCTGTACGAAAGTAAGCTCTTGCACGGCAGACGACTGCTGCTTAAATACATTCTGCTGCTTTTCAGTTTGAGTGGACTGGCTGACTAATGTTCTCTTCGAAGCACACGAAACTATCAGCGCAATAATTGCCAAAAGAAATACTATTCTTACTGTCTTCATACTCATATTCAATGGTTTTTGGTTTATTTCTTTTTCTTTTCTGCAGGAATATATTTCCGAAGTTTAATCTTTCTTTGCAACAAAGCCCTATCTCCACCTGCTTCCATAGCTTTATGCCAATACTGCAAGGCTAGTCGGATATCGCCGTTCATGGCATGTATGTCACCCGCATGTCCTATGACAACAGCATTCTTCACAGAGTCAGTATCATTTTGTATAGCTTGATCGATGTATATCTTAGCCTCTGCATAGCGTTTTTCCATGAAAAGGATCCATGCATACGTATCAAGGAATGTTGAATTTTTAGGTTCCGACTTTATCGTTCTGAAACTCATTTGTTCGGCTTTCTGTAGATTTCTACCCTCCTCACAAAGATAATACGCGTAGTTGTTCAGACAATAAATATTGTCTGATTTCCATTGAAGACAGCTGTCGTATGCGGCGAAAGCTTCCAAATACTTGCCTTTCTCATGCAATATATCACCCATCATAGCATAAAAATCACTGGCTATATCGCGATCACTCTGCGAATTAATTTGGCTTACTCCACGTTTAAACGCATCGAGAGCCATATCCATGTCTCCCTTTTGGAAACAAGACCAACCCATAAAGTAATAGAAAGCCATCTCTTCAGGATTATATTGCATACCCTGCTTGCTCAAATTAATAATCTTGTCCCAATCTTTCTTATCCAAATATGAACGGATAAGTTGCATTCTGGCACCAGCATTATCAGGAGAAATTTCAAGTACATGCTGTAAAGCGCTATCAATCATTGCCATTGGCAGTTTCTTAAGCGTCATGTAGGCAACTTTCAAAACAGCGATATCTGCATCGTGGGCATCAGCTGTCATCACCTTGTCAAATAAATTCAGCACCTGTGCACTGTCGCCATCTTTTCCCTCATTTTCCTTTATGATATCCTGTAAAAGAAATATTTTCGTTTGCGATGGCGTTTTCTTGCTCAATAAGATGGCATTACGTAATGCTTGTGCTTTCTCTTTATTGCCTATAGCATTGTAATAATCATAAAGAGAACTCTGTGCATACGAATTATCAGGAGCTTCTTTCAAAACGCTGGTGAATATCTTGTAGGCCTCTTTCTGTCTCTCATTCTGTATGAGCCAGTTGCCAAGCATAATTCTGTAATTCAGATCATTTGGATGGGTATCTGCCAATTTTTTCAGAGTTTTATAGGCAGTTTTGCTGTCTCCTGTCATTTCATACGCCCTCATCTTTGATAAAGTGATCTCTTCACTACTGCCTTCTGCTTGTTCTATCCGGTTGATAGCGGTTAACATATTGGCATAATCTTTATTTTGCTGATACAGTTGTACAAGAATATTGAGCACATCAGTACGATCATGATTTGAAGCATAAAGCCTCTCATAAAAAGAGATAGCACGATTGTAATCGCCCATACTGATATAATATTGAGCAACTCGTTCTTGATAAGTCCCGTTGGTCGAATCTAAAGCTGCCGCTCTTTCTATATTCTGCAAAGCAAGAGTATCTTTCTTTAGTTCGGTAAGATACATAGCAAGCATGTAATATGCCTCAGCCGCAGTAGAATCTATCTCAAGACAATGGTTAAGAAGGTCGTATGCTGCATCGAAATGACCGGCATTTTGCTGACACATAGCCTCAAGAAAAAAATAATCGTAACGCTTCCTGTCATTCGGGGAAAGACGATTTATACCCGTTTTTTTATCGACATACCTATCGTTCTCAAACGCAAAAGAAGGAACAATCGCCATTGCCAACACACATGCGACCGTAAAAAATGTAGTATATTTGGAAAAAATATTCAACTTTATAATAGGATTTTACTTCTATTTTACACCCGTATGACCATAACCTCCGGCACCTCGTTCTGTCTCATCAAGTTCTTCTACCTCTTCTAAATCGGCCTGTTCGTGGCAACAGATAACCATTTGAGCAATTCGTTCACCATCATTTATCACAAAATTATCCTGCGAAAAATTAACGAGTAACACCATGATTTCACCACGATAATCGGCATCTATCGTTCCCGGAGTGTTCAAAACAGTGATACCATGCTTAAGGGCAAGACCGCTACGAGGGCGCACCTGAGCTTCGAGCCCTGCGGGAAGTGCCATGTAAAGGCCTGTCGGAACGAGCTTACGCTCCATGGGCTGGAGAATTATCGGAACCTCGATATTAGCACGAAGATCCATTCCGGCACTCAAAGAAGTGGCATATTCCGGCAGCGGATGGTGACTCTTGTTAATCAATTTTATTCTTACCATAATTAAGACAAATACTGTGCAAAAGTAACGAATTATCGTCATATAAC
>CAUUQE010000084.1:0-10743 GCA_963547065.1 uncultured Prevotella sp.
AATATACCATAACTGCATAACTGATACTTAAGTTACCTAATAACAGCAAGCTAGATAAACTATATTATAATACATTTATTTTGAACAGCGATATGCAGCCGGCTTATAATGTAGCCGATGGCTACATTATGAACAGAGCCAATACAGGGTACATAGGTGAGTATGATTTCAATTTTAGCGGTAATGTCCATGACCGTGTATACTTTGGACTAACAATCGGCTTACACGATGTGCATTACAAAGGTACAAGTGAATATACAGAGAATCTGTTGGATTGGCAAGGAAAGGCCGTGGGTACCGTTACCATAAATGATGAACGGCGCATCACAGGGACGGGCTTCAGTTTTAAGGGAGGTGTCATTTTCCGACCGATAGAAGCATCACCATTCCGTATCGGGCTTTCAGTTTCTACCCCTACATGGTATGACTTGAGAACGCAGAATACCACCTATCTCGTAAATAATACGAGTTATAAAGGCATTAATCCACATTGGCGTACCCGCGAAACATACGATTTTAAACTGATAACTCCATGGAAATTCGGAGTAAGTTTAGGTCATACAATCGGTAAATACCTTGCTCTTGGCGCAACGTATGAATATGCCGATTACGGTAAGATAGACAATCGGGTAAACGACGGAGGTACTTATGGTTATGATTATTATGGATATCCGGAGTATTATGAGTCAAGCCATCAAGACGTGGCAATGAACAGGCATACGGAAAAGACGCTTAAAGGTGTATCTACATTCAAGGTCGGCGTCGAGATAAAACCCATGCCAAAGCTTGCCTTTCGCGCAGGTTATAATTATCTGTCACCATTGTTCAATAAAAATGGCTATAAAGATGGTTCGATAGATTCTTACGGTTCGAATTACAGTTCTGCTACAGATTATACAAATTGGAAAGCTACCAATCGTATTACCATGGGTGTTGGTTATACTATTAAACAGTTCAGTTTTGATTTGGCTTATCAGTACAGTATGACCGATGGTGATTTTTACCCGTTTATGGGTGGAGAAGGTATTTATAATAGCATTGATACAACTACAGGAAAAAAAGTATCTGAGCATATTACCAATTATGCCGATGCTACAAACGTGAGCAACAAGCGTCACCAATTGTTACTGACATTTGGCTATAGATTTTAATGGCTATCTGAACGGATATATCATATAAATTTAACAATCCGAGTATATCTTTACAATATGCTCGGACTTTTTTTCTTCTCTTGTCTCGTGTATCTGAGATACGTGGCATGTATATCCAACACAGATAGCCTTTTTATTAGCTGTATGTCTTATGTTTATCGAAAATAGGCGGTATACCTATTCATCTAAATGTAGTATTTAGCTTTTCATGAGTAAAACAGAAAGGATCACTATGACTTCAAATTTATTTTATATAATTGTATATAGAAAAAAGAATATTGGTTTTTGCTTGAAATACATTTTACCGGTATGATAAAAATATATTCTTAAAAATAGTAAAAAAATATAGTGCTTCCGAGTGTTTATAGAATTTTTACTTACCTTTGAGACAAAATGTAAAATACCTGTCATGATGAAAAATTTTTGCTTGGTTTTATTGATGATATTCATTGTTGCTGCTTTAATATTCAGCATAAGAAGTAAAGCGCAAGGAAAAAAGCGAGAGTTCAGGGGGGCGTGGATACAATGTGTTAATGGTCAGTTTGAGAAGCTTGGCACTGAAAACATGAAACGTACTTTGACGCACCAACTTAATGAGCTGCAAAAAGACGGTGTTAACGCTATTATTTTTCAAGTCAGAGGTGAATGCGATGCGCTTTATGCCAGTCCGTATGAACCGTGGAGCCGTTTCCTTACAGGAAAACAAGGCGTAGCCCCCTCACCATATTGGGATCCATTGCAATGGATGATTACCGAGTGTCATAAACGTGGTATGGAATTACATGCGTGGATAAATCCGTATCGTGCTAAAACAAAATCGACAACAACACTTGCCAATACACATGTGGTAATTAAACATCCGGAACGAGTGTTTGCTTATGCCAATCAAATGATATTGAACCCCGGTAATCCCGCTAATAGAGAATATATATGTAAGGTGATAGATGATATTGTGCGCCGCTACGATGTGGATGGTATCCATATGGATGACTATTTTTATCCGTATCCTGCAGGAGGTGAGAATATTCCTGATGACCGTGAATTCAAGCTGTATAATAATGGTATAGCCGATAAGAATGATTGGCGACGCGACAATGTAAATGTGTTCGTCAAGCAGTTGTCTGACTCTATTCACCACATCAAGCCATGGGTGAAATTCGGCGTGTCTCCGTTTGGTATTTATCGAAACAAGAAAAGTGCTCCACTTATAGGGAGCGATACCAATGGCTTGCAGAATTACGACGACCTGTATGCTGACGTGCTACTTTGGATCAATAATGGGTGGGTGGATTATTGTGTGCCACAACTGTATTGGGAAATTGGACATCCTGTGGCCGATTATGAAACACTCATTACTTGGTGGAACAAATACGCTAAAAAACGTCCGCTTTTTATTGGAGAGGACGTGGTGCGTACAACAAAGTTTCCCGATAAAAATACCCCCAATAACAATCAAATGAATGCAAAATTCAGTCTTCATAACCGTATGCCTTATGTGAATGGAACCGTGTTATGGTATGCTAAGGCTGTAGTAGATAATATCGGTAATTATGGCACAACTCTTCGTAATTATTATTGGAAACGGCCCGCATTACAACCGCTTATGCCATTTATTGACGATAAGGCTCCCAAAAAGCCAAAGAAAGTTAAGCCTGTATGGACAAATAAAGGATACGTTTTGTTTTGGCAACAGCCTAAAGGAAGCAAGTGGAACGATGTTGTAGAAAAGTATGTTGTGTACTGTTTTGAGGATGGGGAAAAACTCAATCTCGAAAATCCTTCGAAGATAGTTACGATAACCGGCGATACTTATTATAAACTCCCATTTGTTGACGGCAGTAAAAAATATACGTATGTGGTGACTTCTCTTGATAAAATGAGTAATGAAAGTCATGGGAGCAAGAAACATGTTAAGTTGTAAAGCAAAAGAGCTGGTGGTTATTTTTTATCCGATCTTTATATTATATTGTGTCTTCGGATATAAAATCAGTACTTTTCGATGCTTTTCTGATGCATCAAATAGCCGATAATACCACACATAATAAATACCACTCCTATGCCCAAAAGAATATTGGATTTTAGATTTGCGATGTATTCAATACATAAACATACTACACCAAGATAGACAAATGGAATCCCTGTGTATTTGATATATCTTTTCATTTTATAACTGATTTGCCGACAAAAATACGAATAATATTTGTCTGCATCAAAAAAAAAACGTACTTTTGCACCGCATTTATATAAATTGCGTTTATTATTAATTATTTTATCAATTAAAGTTTATGAATCAATACGAAACCGTTTTCATTTTGACTCCCGTTTTGTCTGATGAACAGATGAAGGAAACGGTCGCTAAATTCAAGAAACTGCTCACCGATAATGGTGCAGAGATCGTGAATGAGGAGGCTTGGGGATTAAAGAAAATGGCTTACCAAATTCAGAAGAAGACATCGGGCTTCTACTGTCTGTTTGAATTTAAAGGTGAGCCAACAATTGTAAATAAGCTCGAAACAGGTTATCGCCGTGATGAAAAGGTAATCCGCTATATTACCGTAAGTCTCGACAAATATGCTGTTCAGTATGCAGAGAAAAGAAAACAAAAGTACGCTAAAAAACAGGAGGTATAATCATGGCAGATCAGAATAATTCAGAAATTCGTTATTTGACCGCTCCTTCTATTGACGTGAAGAAAAAGAAGTATTGCCGTTTTAAGAAAAGCGGAATCAAATATATTGACTATAAAGATCCTGAATTCCTTAAGAAATTTTTGAATGAGCAGGGTAAAATTCTTCCGCGCCGCATTACGGGAACGTCCTTGAAGTATCAGCGTCGTGTTGCACAGGCTGTAAAACGTGCACGCCAGATCGCGCTGCTTCCTTATGTAACCGATCTGATGAAATAATTAAGAGGAGGAAACAGAATGGAAATAATACTGAAAAAAGATATTATCGGACTTGGTTACAAGAATGATATTGTAAACGTAAAGAACGGTTATGGTCGAAATTTCCTTATCCCGCAAGGAATGGGTGTTATAGCTTCTCCTTTGGCAAAGAAACAGCTATTAGAAGATTTAAAGCAACAAGCACATAAGATTGCAGCTTTAAAAGCAGAGGCAGAGAAAAAAGCAGAAGCTTTGAAAGATGTGGCTTTGATCATTTCGGCAAAGGTGGGTACTACGGGTGTTACATATGGTTCCGTTGGTGCATCTAATGTTGCAGAAGAATTGAAAAAAATAGGTATAGAAATAGATCGTAAGATTATCACTATGCACGATGTCAAAAAGGTTGGCGATTACGAGGCCACTATTCACTTTCATAAGGAAGTTGAAATTAAAGTGCCTGTAAAGGTGGTTGCTGAGGATACTTCTGTAAGGGCTATGCCTACAAAAACAGTAGCAGAGAAAGTTCCCAAGGAAAAGGAAACTCTGGTAGAAGATTAATTTGCAATGTAAAATAAACCAATAAAAATCCCATTTGCCTCATTTAAGGTGATTGGGATTTTTGTTTTTTGTCTAAATGATTCTTTACTATTAGTATTCTATGCATTATTTGTAAAATTGTTGCAAATTGTATGTTGAATATTGATAGCTTTACAAATTATCTTGATTTGAACTGAACAATAAAAAATGAATTAGAAAAATACCAAAGCATTACAAAGGGAGGTTTTCCACAACAATCCTGCTAAATTCAGAATATATTTGTATTTCTCATACCATGCAAAACAATGGAAAATGCAGAAATACGATACAATATATACAATCGTATACAGATCTACGAAGATACTATGAGAAAAAATATATAAAACGAACGATTTTATTTGGAAGTAAAAGGAAAAATGACTATTTTTCCAAGGTCTTTAACCCCTTTGTATGAAAATATTAATCTATTAATAACTTATAGCTATGACAATTACTATGATTATAGAACTCTTTGTAGTTCTATTGGCCTTATGGGTAGGCTCTAGATACGGCAGTTTAGCCTTAGGAGCCATATCAGGTATCGGTCTTGCATTGTTGGTATTCGGCTTCGGTCTGAAACCAGGAACACCTCCAACCGATGTGATTTACATTATTATCGCGGCTGTAACGTGTGCAGGAGTAATGCAGGCATCGGGTGGAATGGACTGGCTTATCCAAGTGGCCGAACGGCTCTTGCGAAAACATCCCGAACGAATAACATTCTTGGCCCCACTGTCTACTTTCGTTCTAACCGTACTTGTTGGAACCGGACATGTGGTCTATACCTTGATGCCAATTATCTGTGACATCTCATTAAAAAAAGGCATTCGGCCAGAAAGGCCTTGCAGTATAGCCAGCGTGGCATCGCAGATCGGTATAACCTGCTCTCCTATCGCCGCTGCAGTGGTAGCTTTTGTAACGATATCCAACGACAATGGCTTCGATATAACAATCCCCCAAGTACTTATGGTTACCATTCCGGCGTGTGTCTGCGGTATCGTTGCCGCCGCAGCATGCTCATACCATCGAGGATTAGACCTTGATAAAGATCCGAAATTCCAAGCGAGAATTAAGGATCCCGTACAGTATGCATATATCTATGGTAGTACTGCAACAACATTAGATAAAAAGATTTCTAAAAAATCGAAACATGCCGTATATATTTTCTTTGCCGCTTTAGCCGTGATCGTACTGTTCGCTATTTTTCAAGATCTGTTGCCTTCGTATACACAGATCGAAGCTGTAGACGGAGCATCCGGTATAAAATTAGGCGCCGAAATAACCGAAAGTGCCAAACAACTGGCCAAAGCCGGTATCATATATTCGGGTGTTACGCAACAAGTAAGCGTACATTTAAAGATGAACCTTGTTATTCAAATTGTAATGATAACGGCAGCTGCGCTAATGATTATATTCTGTAAAGCAGCTCCGAAGAAAGCTGTAGCCGGCGCAGTATGGCAAAGTGGTATGGTTGCAGTGGTAGCCATCTATGGTATCGCCTGGCTCGCAGACACGTATTTCTCTAACTATATGACAGAGATGCAAGCAATGTTAGGCAATTTGGTAAAGGCATATCCATGGACAATCGCTATTGCTTTTTTTCTTGTCAGTGTGCTGATAAATTCACAAGGTGCTGTGGTCGTCGCCATGCTTCCACTTGCCTATAAGTTAGGAATAGAAGGGTGGGTACTACTTGGTGTATTACCCAGCGTGTATGGCTATTTCTTTATTCCCAATTACCCATCGGATATCGCTACGGTAAACTTCGACCGTTCAGGCACAACAGTCATTGGTAAGTATCTGCTCAACCATAGTTTCATGATGCCGGGAATGGTACATGTGGTAACAGCGACTGCCATTGGTTATATTCTTTCCTATATTATCTACAACGTAATATAACGAAAAAGGCGTGCTAAAGTTTCCTTTAACACGCCTAAATCACTCTTTGAAAAGTGATTCCGTTGGGGTTCGAACCCAAGACCTACTGCTTAGAAGGCAGTTGCTCTAATCCAACTGAGCTACGGAACCTCTGTTTTTCGGCTGCAAAAATACTGTTTTTTATCGTGACAACCAAATTTTTATTTGATTATTTATACTTATCCAAATAGCCTTGAGCACGGCTGTCTCCCAGTTCTTTAGCCTTACTGAAAACCTTACGTCCTTCGGTTTTATCGCCTTTCTGCACGAGTGCAAGTCCTTTGATGATATATGGATCGGTGTAAGTTGGTTCTAATTGTATACACAGGTCTGCAGTTGCGATGGCATCATCATAACGGTTTACACGTAATTGCAGCGAAGAAAGTTCGGCAAGATAGGTAGGATCCTGCCGGTTAAGCAACGCTGCATGAGCAATATCATTAAGAGCTTGTTGATACTGATGCAACTTAAGTTCGCATTTGTAACGCGCATAATAAAAGGTATAGTCGGCTCTACCGTACATAAGCGAGTCGTATTGATTATAATCGACAAGCGCTTTACGGTATTCGCCGGCATCATCGTATGCAGTACCACGGGCCAAGAAATAAGGTGCCGATATATTGGTAAGAGGCTTAGGACACGCTACAACAGCACTATCCAATAGTTCCATCACCTCTACACGCGGAGCTTTTAGTTGGGTTTTGCATTGGGCAGCCTCAAAATACAGTTCAGAATTACGTAACGGAGTTTTGGTAAGTTCCGTAAAGATATTTAATGCATGTTGATAATCCCCCTGTGCAAAGATAATCTGTGCCTGCTGATGACGATATACAGGTTGCGGATTTATGCTGTATGCCTTTTGTGCCTCATCCAGAGCTTTGTTTAAAGTCCAAAGAGTAAAAGTAGAGTCTTGGCGGTATATCTGTTCTTGATAAATTATCTTGGCAAACTCAGAATGAGCTTCATCCTTTTTGGTTACCTTGGCAATAGCCGTTTGCATAATATCATTGGCTGCCTGCAATCTCCCCTCTGTTACCTCTATTTGTGCAAGCGACTTATATCCGTCTACCGACGTAGGAAACAGTTGTATGAAATCATTTACGTATTGTCGATATCGCTTGGGATTCCCCTGACTCGACATAACAAGCAATACTAAGGCCTGTTCTTCATTACGGGGCATCTCGAGACGAATACCTGTTTGTTGGATCACCTTATTATTCAAATCAAGTCCGTTTTCTACCTTAAAGTTATCGGCAAATCTCACGTCGGTAGCATGTCTATCTGATGAGGTGGCTGATTGTTGAAGCAGGCCTATCACCTCGCCATTCTGATTTACTAAAGGACAACTCATGGTATTCTCAGGTGTCGTTCCTGTAAAGATATAATAATTATAACGATTCATGAACTTTTCTACACTGTGAATGTTCATAGGTATTATTTCAGGATTTTTCAACGAGTAAGCGAGTAGCCAAACCTTACTATTAGCAGTTGCAGGAGTGGCTGCTATCTTAGCCGCCGTGGTCTTTCCTTTAACACGAAATTTGCAGATATCATAGATTTCGTTAGTACCTATCATGACGTCGACTGTCATCTTATGTCCATTGGCATCGATAACGACGGCACTGTCTGCACCGACAAACGGTGTCCATGAGCTTACGGCTTCACCATTATTTCCCACAAAAACGCCATGTGACGAGGCTATCAACGAGCCATCATCCTTAAATGTAGTAAGCGTAAAAACGGATTTAGTGGCTTTCTGCACGGCAGGCGACTGCGCTCCCATTTCCATACACCAAAGAAAGGCAGCTATTGATAATACAATCCTGTAAATATTTATTATAATATGTTTCATCTTAATCTTTAATTTTCAATAATATTTTTGCATTTTCTATAGCTGCTGGAGACACGTTGCTACCGCTAAGCATTTGGGCTATCTCGGTAATACGTTGCTTGCAGTCAAGCACCATCATACGACTAACAGTACCATTTGGAGTATCTTCCTTAACCACTTTATAATGTGTAGTACCAAGAGCAGCAATCTGAGGCAGGTGGGTAATACTAATAACTTGCCGGTCGTGATTACCCATCTCCCGCATAATTTGCGCCATCTTTTCGGCAACACGCCCGCTTACACCTGTATCTATTTCATCGAAGATGATCGTAGGAAGTTTTACAGCACTGCTTATCAGCGCTTTCAGCGAAAGCATAACTCGAGCAATTTCTCCACCGGAAGCAACCTGGGATATGGGTTGCATAGGACTGTTGGCATTGGCACTAAACATAAAAGCCACCTTATCAGCTCCCGTGGGTGAAAGATCTTTAGGATTTATTCGCACTTCGAACTTCACATTGGGAATGCCTAAAGGTACCAATCGTGCAAGCATTTCCTTTTCTATCTTATGCGCAGAGGAAGTTCGCATATCGGTAAGTATTCGTGCTTTTTCTAAACAAAGAGTATGTAACTTCTCTACTTGTTGCTGCCTTTGCTGCAGTTCATCATCGCTATTATCAATCAGCGATAGCTGTGTCTCTATTTTCTTCTGCTGTTCGAGCAACTCGGCGATGCTCTTTACATGGTATTTTTTTTCGAGCGAATAGATTAAATCCAACCGTGCATTCACCTCATCAAGACGTTTAGGATCAAAGTCTATATCTTCTATATAGGCAGACAACTCCTGCGAAACATCTTTCAATTCGATGTAACTGCTATCGATACGCGAGATAATTTCGCCAATACGCGGAAAAATATTTGCTATGTCGTGAAGCTTCGAAGTCACTCTTTTCAGATTGTCCACAATGCCGCTGTCATCAGAAGAAAAGAGATTACTAACCTCAAATAAAGCAGATTTTATATCTTCAGCATGACTCAAAGTCTCAACATCTTGCTCCAATTCTTCCTGTTCCCCATCAATAAGATTGGCAGTACTTAGTTCATTGAATTGAAACCTAAGGAAATCTTCGTTTTGGCGATTTCGTTCAATATTACTTTTAAGTGCTTCCAACCGTTCACATACCTGATGATAATCTTTATATGTTTCGATATAATCATTCTTCTGTTTATCATCATTAGCGATTATATCGACCACATTGAGCTGGAAATCTTCTTTATTAAGCAACAAATTCTGGTGTTGTGAATGCACATCTACGAGCATCTCGCCAATTTCTCGCATCACGGAAAGAGAAACAGGTATATCATTGATAAATGCGCGGCTTTTACCATTGGTATTGATTTCACGACGGAAAATACAGTCATTATCATCGTAATCAATGTCATATTCCGTAAAAAGTGGCTGCATTCCATAACGACTAATATCAAAACGCGCTTCGACAACACAACGTTCTTTTCCTGTTTTAATAGCTTTCACATCGGTTCTATTGCCGAGCAAAAGTCCAATAGCGCCAAGAATAATACTCTTTCCCGCTCCCGTCTCACCCGTAATAACTGAGAAGCCTGGATTAAAAGAAATGGCAAGCTCTTCGATTAGCGTAAAATTACGTATATAAAGTTGTCTTAACATGATCGTCATTGTTTTATCTTATTCCACGAAATATTCTGGCTAGCATTTATTCCAAAAAGGATTTCATAAATACGTTCTTTCTCTTTTTGTGTGCCCTTACCCTTAAAAATATTTGCCAGTTCATCATGTTTATAATCTGTCCATATCTGTGGAAGCAAACTCAATGGACGATTTTCATGACATTTCTTGAGATCATTTTCAATAGCTATAACAACATTCTTTCGTCCACGTTCGACATTTGTCGACATTTCATCAAGACCTGTACGATAATAATCATACTGTAACTGGCGAAATGGTCGCATAGATATGTCAAGATAATCATTGATAAACGCAAATCGATTACGGTCATTCTCAAAAGCCTTCCACCCCGCAAAGTTCAGATTTTGCGCATTATTAGTCAAATACATACAACGTTGAAGCATATCTTCCCCTCCCATAGGTGAGAATGTATCGAGATTAACACCTATAATAAGATAGGCATAATAGGCTATCAAAGCTGTAAGTTGATTATCTAATATTTCTTCATTGAAGTTAATCTGATCGAACTGAGCAAACTCAAAATTAAAATCATTATCGGTATTATTATATATTACTGTGTTATAAGACGCATTGTAAACAGGTCTATTAGCCTGAATAAGAGCCTTACAAGTAAACATGTTTGACGAATTATCGTATTTGGTTACGGTAATATTAAAGC